>NC_015737.1:1299166-1605833 GCF_000270305.1 Clostridium sp. SY8519
AGGAGCCGGAGGCAGGAAGCGGGAGACTTTTTCCCTGTAAGACGGCAGCCGGTAAGGAGGAAGCATGAACACCAGAGAGCAGCTGGAGGCAATCGGAAAAAAGATATGGAACGCGTCCCGGACAGAGCTGTATCTGTCCATGCGTTTCTTCGGCATGGCGCTGGACAGTCTGGGCTATGAGGCGGATCTGTCCACCCGGACCGTGGGAACCGACGGAGAAACCATCCGTTTTAATCCCCGCTGGGTGATGGAAGTCTATCTGGAGCATCCGTATATGTTGAACCGGGCGTATGTGCATATGATTCTGCACTGCCTGTTCCGGCATATGAGCGCTGCCGGCACACAGAAACGGGAAGATCTGTGGAACCTGGCCTGTGACATCGCGGCAGAATCGGTGCTGGATACGATGGAAAGTCCGGCGGTCCGCAGGACGCCGTCGGATTTTCGGGAAGAGTGGTATGCCCGGCTGAAGGCGGAGGTACGGGTCCTGACCGCGGAGAAAATCTATCAGTATTTTCTGGGCTGCCGTGAGGATTATCCGCTGTATCTTAAGCTGCAGCAGGAATTTCAGACCGATGACCATTCCTTCTGGGAGCGTCTGGAGGAGCAGAAGGCCGGAGAGGGACAGCCAGGTGGAGGCCCCCGGCCGGAACAGAAAGAGGCAGGCGGGGATGATCCGCAGAAGACCGGAGATCATGGAGGTCCGGGGGAACCGAAAACGGCAGGAGAGAATTCCCGGCCGGGGTCTGGAGCGGACAGATCATCGGAAGAACAGAATTCTTCACAGAGGTCTGGAACAGAGGAAGATTCGGAAAAACAGCCGTCAGGAGAGGGGGACTCTCCACAGAAGTCCGGAGCCGACCGGGATCCGGTGGGAAAACCGGCAGACGGGCGGAAGCAGAATGCCTCCGCAGACCGGAATCACCGGGCCCCGGCAGACGGAGGGACTGTCCCGCCGGGGCTGCGCCGGACAGAACTGGAAGAACGGTGGAAGGAGCATGCCAGAAGGATTGCATCCGAGCTGGAGATGCAGGGAAGTGAAGCGTCCGCCGACACCGGGAGCCTGTCCCGGATGCTGGCGGTCACCACACGGAAACGGCGGGATTACCGGGAGTTTCTGCGAAGATTTTCCGTTGTCCGGGAGGAGGCTTCTGTGGATCCGGATTCCTTTGATTACGGATTTTACAACTATGGCATGGAACTGTATGGAAATGTCCCGCTGATTGAGGAAAATGAATTCCGGGAAGTCCGCCGGGTGGATGAACTGGTGATTGCCATTGATACGTCCGCTTCCTGCCAGGACCGCCTGGTGCAGAAATTTCTGAATGATACGGCGGACCTGCTGGCCCGGCAGGAAAATTTTTTCCACAAAGTGGAGATCCGGATTCTGGAATGTGACGATCAGGTGCAGAAGGATGTGAAAATTACGGATGTCCGGCAGATGGAGACCTACGCGAAGGGGTTTCATATGAAGGGGGGCTACGGGACAGATTTCCGGCCGGTATTTTCCTATGTTGCCCGGCTGCGCAGACAGGGGCAGCTGCCGCATCTGAAGGGACTGCTGTATTTTACGGACGGATTCGGCATTTATCCGACTCATCCCACCGACTATGCCACCGCCTTTGTCTTTCATCCGGAAGAGGAAATGAATGACGGGGATGTGCCGGACTGGGCCATGCGGCTGTATCTGGAAGAATAACCGGGAGACAGAATGGAGAGAGCATGTATGAACATTAAAGAAGCAAAAGAAGAGATCATCAATACGATACAGGCATACCTGAAAAAGGATGAAACCGGTGCTTACGAAATTCCCGTGGAGCGCCAGCGGCCGGTGCTTTTAATGGGACCGCCCGGCATCGGAAAAACCGCGATTATGGAGCAGGTGGCCAGAGAGTGCGGCATCAATCTGGTGTCCTATACCATCACCCATCACACCCGGCAGAGCGCCATCGGTCTGCCGTATATTTCCCAGCGGGAATACGGCGGGAAGACCTATTCCGTAACCGAATATACCATGAGTGAAATCATCGCTTCGGTCTACGAGCAGATCGAGCGTTCCGGCATCCGGGAGGGGATTCTCTTCCTGGATGAGATCAACTGTGTATCGGAAACCCTTACCCCTACCATGCTGCAGTTCCTGCAGTACAAGACCTTCGGCAGCCACAAGGTGCCGGACGGATTTATCGTGGTGACCGCGGGCAATCCGCCGCAGTACAACCGGTCGGTGCGGGATTTTGACCTGGTGACCCTGGACCGTGTCAAACGGATCAATGTGGAGGCGGATTACGGAGCCTGGAAGGCTTATGCCCGTCAGGCCGGGATACACGGTTCGATCCTGACCTATCTGGAGATCAAAAATAAGAACTTTTATTCGATCCGCACAGATGTGGAAGAAAAATATTTTGTCACAGCCAGAGGCTGGGAGGATCTGTCCCGAATTCTGACTGTTTACGAAGAAATGGGGCGGCCGGTGGATGAAAAACTCTGCGTGCAGTATCTGCAGGATCCGGAGATTGCCCGGGATTACGCCACATATTACGAACTGTACAACCGTTACAAAACGGTCTATCAGGTGCAGGAGATCCTGGCGGGACGGCTGGAAGAGGGAGAAAGCAGCTTAAAAACCGCGCCCTTTGATGAGAAACTGAGTCTCCTGGGCCTGCTTTTGGACAGCCTGGATCAGGAGTTCCGCGGTTACGCGGAGGCACTGGAAGTGCAGCGGGCACTTTTCGGACGGCTGAAACGTCTGGGCGAAGAGGAGAAAAGTCAGCCGGCTGACGCGCTGGAGACACAGATCCGGGAAGCAGAGCGCAGCTATGCAGGCAAGAAAGAAGCCGGGCTGCTGTCGCCGGAGCAGGAACGTGAGCAGCGTCTGGTGATCCGGGCGCTGCAGGAGCTGAAGCGGAAGCTGGCCCTGGACCAGGCCTCCGGCGCCGGGGCGGAGGAAGAGATCCGTCAGTGGTTTAACACCAGGGAGCAGCAGCGTAACGAGGCAGTGGACCGGGCAGGAGAACATCTGACCAACTGTTTTGCCTTTCTGGAGCGGACATTCGGGGAAGAACAGGAACTGGTGATCTTTCTCTCCGAACTGTCCGCAGGCTACTACAGCCTGAAATATGTCAGCGAGTGCGGCAATGACGCCTACTACCGCTATAACAGACTGCTGCTTTTAAAAGACCAGCAGCAGGAGCTGAAAGATCAGATCCGTCAGGTGATGCAGCTGTAAACGGCGGGGGCGCACACGAAGTTGAAACGTCCAAGCCGCCCGCTTTAGCGTCAGCTGTAAACGGTGGGGCGCGCAGCAGAAGAAAAAAGGAAAAGGAAAGCGTCTGATGGCAGCAGAAAAGAAAAATTATCGCATGACCATAAGCTATGACGGCACACGGTATGCCGGCTGGCAGAGACAGAAGAAAAATGAACAGACCATACAGGGCAAGCTGGAGCATGTGCTGTCCGTGATGGAGAAAGAGGAGCAGCGGGCAGAGGCCGCCGTGCAGGTCATCGGCGCCGGACGTACCGACGCGGGTGTCCATGCCCGGGCAATGACGGCAAATGTATTTCTGCGGACGGAGCGGACAGCGGAGGAGGTCGGACAGTATCTGAATCAGTATCTTCCGGAGGATATCAGCGTGGATCAGGTAAAAATCGCGTCCGACCGGTTCCACAGCAGATACAATGCCATCGGCAAGACCTACCGCTACACCTGCTGGTACGGAACCGGCAAGCCGGTCTTTGACCGGCGGTATGTCTGGGCCCTGGAAGAACGGCCGGATGTGGAACAGATGCGCCGGGCGGCAGAGTTCCTTACCGGGCGCCATGATTTTAAGGCATTCTGCGGCAATCCCAGATATAAGAAATCCACAGTGCGGGAAGTGGACCGGATCGAAATCCGGGAGGAATGGCCGTATCTACGGCTGTATTTCCACGGAACCGGATTTCTCCAGAATATGGTGCGGATCCTGACCGGAACACTGCTGGAAGTGGGCGCCGGGCGGATGCAGGCAGAAGACATGCTGCGGATTCTCGCGGCGGGCGTACGGGCCCAGGCGGGACCCACGGCACCGGCCCGGGGGCTGTGTCTGCTGGAAGTGGACTATGACTGAGCGAATCCAGTCTGTGGCCGGTCAGATACCGGCAGGATGACAGGAAAATTACGACGGAGCGAGTCGGAGGTGCGGAATGAATCAGAAGATACGTTATTTTCTCCGGGCGGCAGAAGAAAAAAGCTTTTCCAGGGCGGCACAGCAGATCTATGTATCCCCCCAGGCGCTGACGAAGCAGATTACCGCGCTGGAGCAGGAAATCGGCGGCGAACTGTTTACCCGTTCCTCCCGGGGAATTGAGCTGACCCGGCTGGGCGTATACGCCCGGGAACAGCTTGGCAAGGTGGAGCGGGAGTACACCGAGGTGCTGGAAACGCTGAAACAGCGGGCGCATGACGGCAAAGAGCAGATCCGAATCGGCATCTTTTCCGCATTGCCGCGGGATGAGATGGTTACGCCGCTGGTATCTTTCCTCATGGCGTCCTATCCCTGCTATCAGATCAGCCTGGAGATGCTGGAACTGGAGGAAGGGCGGAAAAAGCTGATGAGCGGCAGGCTGGACATTCTGCTGACGAATGTGCATGAGCAGGATAACCTGTTCGGATACGAGGGGCTTTCCTTTGGGGAGCATGACGTAGAGGTGATTGTGTCCCTGCTTCATCCCTGGGCGATCCGGGATTCCATCACCTTGGAAGATATGCGCCGGGAGACGTTTCTGAAACTGAAGGTGGACCGGGATCATTACAATGTGCCGCTGTCGGAGAATTTTTATGAAAATATCCCCTGCAGAGAAGTCAGGGAAGTCGGCAATTTTGAGACCCTGATGGTGCTGATGCGGCAGGCGGAGGGGTTTGCGGTGTTTCCCATGATGTTCTACGGAGTGGAAAACGGGCAGGTCCGCGGATTTCCCTATCCCGGCAGGGCACTGCGCTATCACACGGCGCTGCTGTATCACCGGGACAGCAGGCTGAAGGGCCTCAGCGGGATTGTGGATGACCTGCGGGAGGAATTTGACCTGGAACCGATTCCGCAGGGACAGAATGGGATGTAACTTCTGGTTACAGCACAGGAGACAGAAACTGATTCCTTCTGCCGCAGGAAACTGTTAGGATAGAGACAGAAACAAAGCAGTATGACAGGCAGGACAAGGAGGCAGGGGTTATGCAGACACCAAAAGAAGCATTGCTGGCCGCATTGAAGGGAGAACCGATCGATTTTATTCCGGAAGTTTATTCCGTCATGAAGGATGTGGTATTCCCGGGAGAACGGTATTTCGGAAAAGACAATCAGCCGGACCCGTACGGAACCGGGCCGGATGCCTGGGGTGTGCAGTGGACCAATCTGGGTCCCAATCCACTGGTCAACGGCAATATGGTGGCCAAAGGCTTTATGCTGTTTGACGACATTGAGGACTGGCAGGAAAAGGTGAAGTTTCCGCCGCTGGACTTTATGCCGCTGGAGCAGATTTTTCAGGGCATGAGCGCAGGCATGGGCGTCAATCGGGAGACAGACGTGGTCTCCTGCCTGCTTCTGTCCGGCCAGTTTGAACGGATGAATCAGATGATCGGGATGGAAAACGCCCTGTGCGCCTTCTATGAATCTCCGGAGGCGGTCCATGCCTTTTTTGACGCGATGTGCAGCTACAAATTAAAATGCATCGACCTGGCCTTTCAGTATCTGCAGCCCCAGGTGATCCACATGCATGATGACTGGGGCACCAATAACAATATGTTCTTTGACCCGGAGCTGTGGCGGGAGTTTATCCGGCCGAATGAGGAGAAATACGCCCGTCGGATTCATGAGCTGGGCGGCCTTTACATCCATCATTCCTGCGGCTATATCATGCAGATCGTGCCGGATCTGGCCGAGATCGGCGTGGACGCCATTGAGCCGATGATGGTATCCAATGATCTGGACGCACTGCTGGAACAGTATGGAGACCGGATTACCTTTATGGGTGGCATCGACAACCAGAAGCTGGATCTGGATGCCACATCGGAAGCGGAGGCCCGGGCGATGATCCGTGCGGCGATGGACCGTTATGCGGGAAAAGGCCGGTATCTGCCCTATTACATTCCCACGAATGAAGAGAAATGGTTCATCTACATGGACGAAGTGAACCGGTACGGCAGGGAAGTGCTGCGCCGGTAAGCGGACTTTTTTCATATACCTGCGCAAACTGCGTTGACAGTTTCCCGGCAAACAGCCTATAATCTTTTCGGAACAGAGCTAGGGGAGCAAGAGCTGAGAGCGCGGGAAGGCCCGCATACCCTCATTACCTGATCTGGATAATTCCAGCGTAGGGAAGCATAACAGATGCAAATAAAAAAGATCCCCCACAGTTTCTGAAGCGGATTCTGCTGCCGACCTATGGTCCGGCACAGGCGGCCGGTTCGTTCTGCGGGGGATCCTTTTGCGTGAAAGGAGAAGAAAAAATGGAAGCCAGTGTAGCAATCCAGACACTGCCGGAGGCATCGGACGACGAGGAACTGATCCGCATCGTAGATGAAGTAATCGCTTATATCGCCCGGTCCGGTTATAACTATTATGTAGGACCGTTTGAAACTACGATCGAGGGCCCTTATGACGCCCTGATGGATATCGTCAAGGAATGCCAGCATATCGCGGTGCGGGCCGGGGCCCCTTCCGTGGCAGCGTATATCAAAGTAAGTTATAAGCCGGAAGGCGAGGTACTTTCCATTGAGAAAAAAATCGGAAAATATCACGAATAAGCTGTATCCGCTGGCGGCGATTGCCGTGATTCTTATTGCCTGGGAGTGCATCTCGTACTTCGGCGTGGTGCCGAATTTCATGCTGCCCTCCCCGGTGCAGATGATCGCTGCCTTTGTAAAAGATTTTTCTGTGCTGATGCTGAACCTGGCCACTACACTGATCGAGGCAGTGCTGGGGCTGGTCATCGGTGTGGCGGTAGGATTCGCGGCGGCCTGTATTATGGATCGCTGGGAAGGCGCCTACAAAGCGCTGTATCCGCTGATCGTGATTACAGAGACCATTCCCACGGTGGCCATTGCGCCGCTTCTGGTGCTCTGGTTCGGTTATGAGATGACGCCGAAGATTGTGCTGGTTATTATTATCTCATTTTTCCCCATTGCCGTGGGGGTGCTGGACGGATTTCATTCCGCGGACAAAGACGCGGTGCATCTGCTCCAGGCCATGGGAGCCACAAAATGGCAGATTTTCCGGCACATCAAGATACCGGGGGCGCTGCCCCAGTTTTTCTCAGGGTTAAGGATTTCCGTGGCATATGCCATCGTAGGCGCTGTCCTGGCGGAATGGCTGGGAGGCTTCCGGGGACTTGGCGTATACATGACCCGGGTCAAAAAATCATTTGCCTATGACAAGATGTTTGCGGTGATTCTGCTGATTACCGTGATCAGTCTGCTGCTGATCCTGGCGGTAAATATTGCGCAGAAAAAGATGATGCCATGGAATGAAACAAGAAAGGATGAGACGAAATGAAAAAGAAAATTTTCAGCCTGCTTCTGACAGCAGGACTGGCCGTGGGGCTGCTGGCAGGATGCGGCAGTTCCAAGACTGGCGACACTTCCGCGTCCGGAAGCGCGGGCAAAACAGAAAACAGCGCGTCTGCGGAGGGCACTTCCTCGGGGGATCTGAAAGAAGTGACCTTTGTCCTGGATTGGACGCCGAATACCAACCATACCGGTGTCTACGTGGCGGATCAGCTGGGCTATTTCAAGGACGCGGGACTGAAAGTAAAAATCGTCCAGCCGCCGGATGACGGGGCGGAGACGCTGGTAGGAAGCGGAAAAGCCGATTTCGGCGTATCCTTCCAGGACACCATGTCCTCCCTGATGGCAGGCAAAAAGAAAAGCGTGCCGATTACCGCGGTGGCAGCCGTGATTCAGCATAACACATCCGGTATTATGTCCAAGAAGAGCACCGGGATCAAATCCCCGAAGGATATGGCGGGCCACAGCTACGCCACCTGGGACTGGGACATTGAGAAAGCCATTATCCGGAATGTGGTAAAGGCAGACGGCGGCGACTACAGCAAGATCAAGATGATTCCGGAAACCATCGACGATGAAGTATCCGCGCTGAAATCCGGCAGCATCGACTGCCTCTGGGTTTACTACGCATGGGCAGGGATTTCCGCCAAAGTGCAGAATTTTGATATTAACTACTTTGCGTTCCGGGATATTAATCCGGTCTTTGACTACTATTCACCGGTCATCATCGCCAACGACAGTTTCCTGAAAGACCATCCGGACGAGGCGAAAGCGTTCCTGTCCGCGGTTTCCAAGGGATACACCTATGCGATCAAACATCCGGACAAGGCAGCGGATATTCTCTGCAAGGCAGTGCCGGAGCTGAACGGGGACCAGGTAAAGGCCAGCCAGGAATATCTGGCGGATCAGTACCAGGCGGACGCGTCCCGCTGGGGAGAATTTGACGCAAAGCGCTGGAACCGGTTCTATCAGTGGGTCAACAAAAACAAATTTTATGACAGCAGTATTCCGGACAACACCGGATTCACCAATGAGTATCTGCCGGAAAAATAGTGCTCTGCCGGGAAAACAGGGCTCTGCCGGGAAAACAGGACTCTGTCGGCAAAACAGAATAACTGCCGCGGGGAGCGGGGAACACAGGGCTCTGCGCAGGTGAAAAAGACAGGCGCAAGGGCAGCAGGAGTAATTGTATGCATAAGCTTGAGACAAAGAATGTCTCCATGTCATTCGAAGAAGGAAAAATCATCGATCAGATCAGTATCCATGTGGAAAAAGGCGAGCTGGTCAGCCTCCTGGGGCTGTCCGGCAGCGGAAAAACCACGCTGTTTAACTGTATCGCCGGGATCTACCATCCCCAGGAGGGACAGGTCCTTTTAGACGGGCAGGAGGTGACCGGGCAGACCGGCCACCTGAGCTATATGCTGCAGAAAGATCTGATGCTGCCCCATTACACCATCGAGGAGAATGTGGCGCTGCCGCTGCTGATCCGGGGAGAAAAGAAAAAAACAGCTATTGCCCGGGTGCAGCCCTATTTTCCGGATTTCGGCCTGGAAGGAACCCAGAAGAAATATCCGCATCAGCTTTCCGGCGGCATGCGGCAGCGGGCGGCGCTGCTTCGGACCTATATGTTTTCGGACAATGTGGCCCTGCTGGACGAACCGTTTTCCGCCCTGGATACGATTACCAAGGGGGCGATCCACAAATGGTATCTGGATGTAATGAAGCAGATTCAGCTGACCACCGTGTTTATCACCCATGATATCGACGAAGCCATCCTCCTGTCGGACCGGATCTACCTGATGACCGGAAAGCCGGGGGTCATAGAGAATGAAATAAAGATCGCGCCGCCCCGGGAGGAACGGGTGGATTTTAACCTGACAGAAGAGTTTCTGGAGTATAAGCGGCAGATCATAGAGATCCTGCGGCTTTAAGGGACAGGATGCTCTGATTTTTTGAAAAGTACACAGGAAAACCAGGCAGTGAATGCGCAGATCCGGATGGGTCTGCGCATTTTCCGGTATGTTTCCGGCGCGGAAAGAACCTTGTCTATTCCATGGAAAACCAGTATAATTCAGGACATATCACCTGGGGAAGAACCTGAAAAAAGGGGGCAGACAGCAGCGGGAAGAGCTGCGGAAAGAACGAGGTTGAAATGGAAAAGATCCGACAGTTTCTGAAAAAGAAAGATGTTATTATTTCCGGAAAGCGCTACGGAATTGACGCGTTAGGGGCCATGGCCCAGGGGCTTTTCGCCTCTCTGCTGATCGGCACGATTTTAAGCACCATCGGGACCCAGTTCGGCCTGGCCTGGCTGGTGACTGTGGGAGGGTTCGCCAGCAGTGTCAAAGGGCCGGCGATGGCCATTGCCATCGGCTATGCCCTGCATGCGCCGACGCTGGTGCTGTTTTCCCTGGCAGCAGTCGGATACGGCGCGGATACGCTGGGCGGCGCCGGCGGACCGCTGGCGGTCTATGTGATTGCGGTGATTGCCTGTGAAGTCGGCAAACTGATCAGCAAAGAGACGAAAGTGGATATCATTGTAACGCCTGCTGTTACCATTATCTGCGGGGGGCTCCTGTCTATGGCATGCGCGCCCTGGATCGGCGCCGGCGCCAGCGCTGTGGGAAAGGCGATTATGTGGGCCACGGATCTCCAGCCCCTTCTGATGGGGATTGTGGTATCCGTACTGGTGGGCATCTGTCTTACGCTGCCCATCAGCTCGGCGGCGATCTGCGCGGCACTGAGCCTGACCGGGCTGGCCGGCGGCGCGGCAGTGGCAGGCTGCTGTGCCCAGATGATCGGATTTGCGGTGCTCAGTTTCCGGGCCAATGGAATCGGCGGGTTTGTGGCCCAGGGCATCGGCACCAGCATGCTGCAGATGGGCAATATTGTGCGCAAGCCGGTGATCTGGCTGCCGCCCACATTGGCATCGGCGATTACCGGTCCCATTGCGACCTGCGTATTCCATCTGGAAATGAATGGCGCGGCAGTGTCTTCCGGCATGGGCACCTGCGGTCTGGTGGGACAGATCGGTGTATTTACCGGGTGGATGAAGGAGATTTCCAGCGGAGCCAGGCTGGCGATTACACCCATGGACTGGATCGGCCTGATCCTGATTTCCTTCCTTCTGCCGGCAGTGCTTACCTGGGCCATTGGCGCCGTCTGCCAGAAAATGGGGCTGTTTGCGCAGGAAGATCTGAAACTGGATCTGTAGCGGCAGGAGGGAAACCTGCCCAAACAGAATCCGGACGTACACAGCGGAAAAATTTCCGTCTAACGGGAAGCCGGTGGTAGGTCCGGATTTTTTTGTATCATGGCTCCGCGGCGCGGCCGGCCGAAAAATCGGCCAGAGACGGAATCATAGGCATAAGCAAAAGGGAAGGGGCAGAAGCTATGGAAATTCGGCGTATTTCACAGGTTATGAAAGAGACGTACGGAACAAAAGTATACCGGCTGTCCCTGGATGCCGGCTGCGGCTGTCCGAACAGGGACGGAAGAGGCAGAGGGGGCTGTATTTTCTGCTCTGCCGGCGGATCCGGGGATTTTGCCGGCGGCAGTCCGGCAGACCGGGGACGGGACACGGAACCGGCGCCCCTGGAGGAGCAGATCCGGCAGGCGAAGAAGCTGGTCAGCGGAAAAATGAAGTCGGTCCGGGAGGAAGACCGGAAGTATATCGCCTATTTTCAGGCCTACACCAGTACCTACGGGGAACCGGAGCGGCTGCGGGAGATTTTTCTTAAAACCATCCGGCGGGAAGAAATCGTGGTGCTTGCCATCGGAACCAGACCGGATTGCCTGGGGCCGGAGATCCTGGAGATTCTTACCGAGTTAAACCGGATCAAACCGGTGTGGATCGAACTGGGGCTCCAGACCATACACGAAGAAACGGCCCGGCGGATTCACCGGGGCTACGGGCTGCCGGTTTTTGCCGATGCTTACCGGAGACTGAAGGAAGCAGGTCTTACGGTGATCGTCCACGTGATTCTGGGACTGCCAGGGGAATCCGGGGAAGATATGCTGGACACTGTGCGGTATCTGGCGGGGCTTACCCCGACGCTGGACGGGATCAAACTGCAGCTGCTCCATGTGCTGAAGGGAACGGAACTGGGGCGGCAGTATGAGGAACATCCCTTTCCGCTGCTGGATCTGGACACGTATGTGGAACTGGTGGTCAGCTGCCTGAAACTCCTGCCCGCGGAAACCGTGGTTCACCGTCTGACCGGAGACGGCCCGAAGCGCCTGCTGCTGGGGCCGCTGTGGAGCGCAGACAAGAAGCGGGTGCTGAACCGGCTAAACCAGGCCATTGCCCGGGCCTGACCGGACGTTTCCGGTATGCCGCAGGTACCGGCAGAAGCAGCATTGCCCGGATCTGCCCAAACCGAATCGGACAGGAAAGGGTCAGTCAGAACAGGGGGCTTTTTTGGAGTTTTGTTCGGAAACGCCTGCAGATTATTACCAATTATGTAAAAAAATCACAAGAAAGATTGCAATTTTTTTGTATACTTTTTAAGATGGGAGTCAGGAAGCATGGCATTTGAACACTATATCAGAAACGGCGCGAAGCGCCTCCGATGCGGATATACCACCGGTACCTGCGCGGCACTGGCGGCAAAAGGGGCGGTACAGCTTCTGCTGACCGGTGAGGCACCGGACTCCGTGGGGGTTATGACCGGGAAAGGGATTCTGGTGGAAACCGAACCGGTCCGGATCGGCCCGGATCCGGAAGCGCTGTTCCCGGAAGCCCGCGCGTTTGTGCCGGAAGGGTATCAGGCGGCCTGCGCAGTACGGAAAGACGCCGGTGATGACATCGACGCCACGGCAAATCTGCTGATCTGTGCCGCTGTGCGGCGGAGTGCGGAGCCCGGCGTGCAGATAGACGGCGGCCGGGGAATCGGACGGGTGACAAAGCCCGGGCTGGATCAGCCGGTGGGAAACGCGGCCATCAACCGGGTGCCCCGGCAGATGATTGCGGAGGCTGTGGCAGAAGTCTGCGATGCCGCAGGATACGACGGCGGGATACAGGTGATTATTTTCGCGCCGGAGGGCGAAACGGTGGGAGCGAAAACCTTCAATCCGGTGCTGGGCGTCTGCGGCGGAATCTCCATCCTGGGCACTTCGGGAATTGTGGAGCCCATGAGCGAGCAGGCCTGGGTGGACACCATTGAGGTGGAGATGCACCAGCATGCGCTGACGCAGGACCGGGTGATTCTGATTCCGGGCAATTACGGCGAAGAGTTTCTGGAAGAGCGGGGGCTGTCCGCGCTGGGCGTTCCCGTGGTGAAAATTTCCAATTTTCTCGGAGAGGCGCTGGATATCGCGGCGGCGGAAAGTTTCCGGCAGGTGCTGCTGGCAGCCCATGCGGGCAAACTGGTGAAAGCGGCCGGAGGCATCATGAATACCCACTCCCGGTGGGCGGACTGCAGAACGGAGCTTTTCTGCGCCCACGCGGCAGTCTGCGGCGCGGACACAGATACCTGCAGGGCACTGATGGGGGCGGCCACCACAGACGCCTGCATCGGCATTCTGGACCAGGCAGGTCTGCGGGAACCGGTGCTGGCCAGCCTGATGGGCGCGGTCCAGAGCCATCTGGAACGCCGGGCCGCGGGACAGTACCGGATAGGCGCGGTGATGTTTTCAAAGGAATACGGCACACTTGGATGCACAGAACCTGCCAGGGAGCTGCTGGAGGCATGGCGGTCTGCCGCCGGAGACTGACGGGTGACGCTGTATCTGTGCCGGTTCCGACAGACAGAAAGGGGCGGAAGCGCCCGGAAAGAGGAGAAACAGTATGATTCATTTTGTTGGCGCAGGTCCGGGAGCACCGGATCTGATTACCGTACGGGGAGCGGAACTGCTGAAGCAGGCGGATGTGATTATTTACGCGGGGAGTCTGGTGAATCCGGAACTTCTTGCCTATGCGGGGCCGGAGTGCCGGGTTTACAACAGTGCCGAAATGACCCTGGAGGAAGTGCTGGAAGTCATGGAGGATGCGGAGGCAGCCGGAAAAGACCTGGTGCGCCTGCATACCGGAGATATGAGCCTTTACGGCGCCATACGGGAACAGATGGACCGTCTGGAGGAAAAGGGGATCGCCTATGACGACACACCTGGCGTCTCCAGTTTCTGCGGCGCGGCAGCCGCGCTGAAGGCAGAATATACATTGCCTGGAGTAAGCCAGAGCGTGGTGATTACCCGGATGGAAGGGCGCACGCCGGTGCCGGCCCGGGAAGGCGTGGCAAGTTTTGCGCAGCATGGAGCGTCCATGGTGCTGTTTTTGTCCTCCGGTCTGCTGGAGCAGGTACAGACAGAGCTGCTTAAGGGCGCGTATACAGAGGATACGCCGGCGGCGATTGTCTACAAGGCAACCTGGCCCGATGAAAAGACGGTGCGCTGTACGGTAGGCACACTGGCGGAAACCGCGAAAAGGGAGCAGATTCACAAGACGGCGCTGATTCTGGTGGGAGATTTTCTGGGGGATACCTACGACCGCAGTTTACTGTACCATCCGGGATTTACGACGGAATTCCGTCAGGCGAAGACAGATACAGACAAGGATGCGAAGCAGTAACCGCTGAGACGGCAGGAGGAATGTATGGAACCTGTGTTTCTGTCATTTTCAGAGAAAGGACAGCAGCTGGCACAGAAGCTGGCGCAGGCCGCCGGAGGCAGGGCAGACCGCTGCCGGCAGCCGCTGTCCCTGAAGGAATGGACGAAGGAGCAGTTTCAGAAGGCAGATGCGATTGTATATGTAGGCGCCCTGGGGATCGCGGTGCGTGCCATCGCCCCTTTTGTGGCCAGTAAGACAGAGGATCCGGCTGTGGTGGTTGTAGATGAACTGGGACTCCATGTGATTCCCGTGCTGTCCGGACATCTGGGCGGCGCCAATGATCTGGCCAGACAGCTGGCGGCAGTCTGCGGCGGAGAAGCGGTGATTACCACGGCGACGGATATCAACGGGCGGTTTGCCGTGGATGAATGGGCGAAAAGGCAGAACTGCCGCGTGGACAATCCGGCGTGGATCAAGCGGATTTCCGGCAGGATTCTCGCCGGGGGGACGGCTGTCGTATACAGCCCTTTCCCGATCGCGGGAACACCGCCGGCTTATGTGGCCTGTGTCAGACAGGACGCAGACAAAAAGCCGGAAAAAACTGCCGCAGCAGCCGTGTCCCTGTCCGTATTTGGCAGACAGACGCAGGCGCTGCGCCTGGTTCCGCGGATTGCCGTGCTGGGGATCGGCTGCCGGAAGGGGACGCCCCGGGCAGTGTTGGAAGAGCAGTTTGCGCAGTTTGCAGAGGCGCAGGATCTGATTCCCTCCGCGATTGTCCGGGCGGCCAGCATCGACTTAAAGGCCGGGGAGCCGGGACTTCTGGAATTCTGCGGGGCACACGGATGGCCGCTGCAGACCTACACGGCAGAGGAGCTGGCGGGGGCGCCGGGGGAATACACCGCTTCGGAATTTGTCAGCCGAATCACCGGCGTGGACAATGTCTGCGAACGGAGCGCCGTGCTGGCATCTGCGGGCGGACGACTGGTGATCCGCAAGCAGGCCGGCAGCGGGGTGACTTTTGCGCTGGCTCTGCAGGAATATCATCCGGACTGGACCTGGCAGGGGAGCTGCGGGACAGAAGCGCCCGGGAAGCCGCGGAGCGAAACAGCGGATGACAAGGAGCGGACGGAGCCGGATGGCAGATAGAAGACAGGAAAGAAACCGTCGGACGGCAGACCGGGACCAAACTGCCGGACAGACAGAAAAGAATGGGAGAAACAGGCAAATGGCAAAAGTATACGCGGTCGGAATCGGCCCGGGCAGACAGGAATCAATGACGCAGGAAGCACTGGCAGCGATGGAACAGTCAGATGTGATCTGCGGGTATACCGTATATGTGGATCTGGTGAAAGAGATTTTTCCGGAAAAAGAAGTGTATACGACAGCAATGAAAAAAGAAATCGACCGCTGCGCGTGGGCGCTGGAAACTGCCAGTCAGGGCAGAACGGTGGCGATGGTCTGCAGCGGAGACGCCGGTGTGTACGGCATGGCAGGACTGCTGATTCAGCTGCAGAGCAGCTATCCGGATGTGGAGATCGAGGTAGTGCCTGGGGTCACGGCGGCACTGTCCGGCGCGGCGGTACTGGGAGCGCCGATCGGCCATGATTTCTGTGTCATTTCCCTTTCGGATCTCCTGACTCCCTGGGAAGTGATTGAAAACCGCCTGCGCTGTGCCGGTCAGGCGGACTTCAACCTGGCGATCTACAATCCCCGTTCGAAAAAACGGGCGGATAATCTGCGGGAAGCCTGTGATATCCTTCTGGAGCATAAGGCGCCGGACACCGTCTGCGGCTGGGTGCGCAACATCGGCCGTGAAGGTGAGGAGAGCCGCATCATGACTTTGGAGGAGCTGAAAGACGAGCCGGTGGATATGTTTACCACAGTGTTTGTGGGCAGCGCCTCCACCCGTGTATACGGAAGTTACATGGTCACGCCCCGGGGCTATGAAAAGCAGGCCGCCCGCAGCCGGAATCAGGAGCATCCGGCTTTATGAGGCTGCTGATTTTCAGCGGGACAACCGAGGGCCGGGAGCTGTCCCGCCGGCTGGCCGGGTCCGGAGCGGAGATCACTGTCAGTGTGGCGACAGAATACGGACGGGAAGAACAGGGGAACATTCCCGGCGTGCGGGTGCTCTGCGGGAGAAAAACCGAACCGGAAATCATCCGCCTGCTTCAGGAAACGGATGTGTGCATCGATGCCACACATCCTTACGCGGTGGAGATCAGCCGCAATATCCGGGAAGCCTGCCACAGCACAGGAACCGTCTGGCGCAGGCTGCTGCGGCCGCGCAGCGCGTATCCGGCGGACAGTGTTTTTCTGCAGTCGGCACAGGAAGCGGCCCGGTGGCTGGCGGACCGGGAGGGCAATGTGCTGCTGACCACAGGGGCCAAGGAGCTGGGCTGTTACCGGGATTTGAACCCGGAGCGGCTGTATCCGCGGGTGCTCCCGCTGGAACAGAGCCTGGTATCCTGCCGGGAAGCGGGAATCCCGGGCCGGAATATCATTGCGATGCAGGGACCGTTTTCAGAGGCGTTAAACGAAGCCCTGCTGGATCAGTTTCAGATCCGCTATCTGGTAACGAAAGACGGCGGCCGGGCCGGAGGCTTTCAGGAAAAGGCGGAGGCGGCGCGCAGCCGCGGCGTGACCCTTTTGCTGATTGCGCGGCCGGAGGAAGAAGGCTCATCCATGGAGGAGCTGCTGGATGAGGTGACGGCACTTCTGGCACAGGAGCAGAAAACTGCGGAGTAAAAGTCCCGCGGCCGGGAAGCGCAGGAAAGCACAGAGAAACGGTCCCGCGGCCGGGAAACACAGAGAAGCACAGAGGAGAAGTTCCACGGACAGGAGGAAGCAGATAACATGGAGGCAACATTAATCGGACTGGGATGCGGTACCTGGGATACCCTTACCTGCGGCGCGCTGGATGCGCTGAAACAGGCAGAACTGGTCATCGGAGCCAGACGTCTGCTGGAAAGTCTGCCGGAAGGAATTTCTGCGGAATGCTGTCCGGCCGTCCGCGGGACGGAAATCCTGGAGCTGCTCCGAAGATCGGGGGCAGAGCGGGCAGCTGTGGTATACAGCGGAGACACCGGCTTTTATTCCGGGACCCGGACATTGGTGCCCCTGCTGGAAGAAGCGGGCATTTCTTTCCGGATTCTGCCCGGAATCTCCAGTGTACAGTATTTTTCGGCCGTGCTGCACAGGCCCTGGCAAGACTGGAATCTGGTGTCTGCCCATGGCGTGGACTGCGATCCGGTGACAGCTGTCATGCAGGGAAAACCGGCCTTTTTCCTGACGGGCGGCGAGCTGACGCCGAAGGAGCTGTGTATCCGCCTGACCCGGGCGGGCCTTAAGGATCTTCCGGTTACCGTGGGCGAAAATCTCACCTATGACTCGGAACGGCTTGTGGCCGGCACAGCCGAAACTCTAGCGCAGCAGGAGTATGCGCCTCTTTCCGTGATGCTGGCGGAGGCGGCGCCGGAACCGGAAGCATGGACTTCCGGCATCGGAGATGAGGAATTTATCCGGGGCGATGTGCCGATGTCCAAAGAGGAAGTGCGGGCAGCGGCCGTCAGCAGACTCAGGATCCGTCCCGCAGATGTGGTCTGGGATGTGGGCGCCGGGACAGGAAGCGTATCGGTGGCCATGGCCCGGGCTGCCCGGCAGGGGCATGTATACGCAGTGGAGCGCCTGCCGGAGGCCTGTGATCTGATCCGGGCCAACCGGGACAGATTCGGCACCTGGAACCTGACGGTAGTGCAGGGAATGGCGGAAGAAGCCATCCATGAGCTGCCGGCGCCGGACGCAGTGTTTATCGGCGGCAGCCGGGGACAGATGGGCGCTGTGATCCGGAGGGCGCTGCAGGCCAATCCAAAGGCACGGATTCTCATATCCTCCATTCTGGTAGAGACCCTGGGAGAGGCTGTGGCGGAGCTGACCCGGGCGGGACTTTCTGTTTCGGTGGTGCAGATCGCCGCTTCCACCAGCAAAAATGTAGGAAAAAAACACATGATGCTTGCCGGCAATCCGATCTTCCTGATCGGCGGAGAAAAGAAATGACAGAGATGCTGCTGGCAGCGCCGGCGTCCGGAAGCGGGAAAACAGCTGTAACCTGCGGAATGCTGGCGCTGCTGAAACAAAAAGGAAAAGATCCCTGCGCGTTTAAGTGCGGCCCGGATTATATCGATCCCATGTTTCACCGCGCGGTACTGGGGGTGGAAAGCCACAACCTGGATCTGTATCTGGCGGAGGAGGCGCAGGTGCGCAGACTGTATCATGACTGCCGCGGCAGACACGGCTCGGCGGTCTGCGAAGGAGTCATGGGACTGTATGACGGTGTAGGCGGCACCACGGTGCAGGCCAGTGCCTGGCATGTGGCGGATACTCTGGACCTGCCGGTGATCTTGGTGCTGCGTCCCAAGGGGGCCAGCCTTACGCTGGCGGCGCAGATTCGGGGACTGGCGGAATTCCGGCAGCCTTCCCATGTGGCCGGAGTGATTCTGAATGACTGTTCCGACATGCTGTACCGCAGCCTGGCAGACGTGCTGGAGTGGGAAACCGGGGTTCCCCTGCTGGGGTACCTGCCCCATATGGAAGAGGCCCGGTTTGAAAGCCGGCATCTGGGATTGTATACCGCGCAGGAAATCGGGGATCTGGACACCAGAATCCGGGCCATTGCAGCCCGGATGGAACAGACCATTGACATGGAACGCCTGGAAAACTTATGCAGCCGGGAGGCAGGAGTAGTCCGGCAGCATTTTTCGCAAATACAGGAAACACCGTCCATTCCGGCACAAACACAAGAAACGGAGGGTGTTCCGGTACAAACGCAGAAAGTGCCGGATATTCCTGTACAAACGCAGAAAACGGCGCCCATTCCGGCACAAAAACCGGAACAGCCGGTGCGCATAGCAGTGGCCAGGGACGAAGCGTTCTGCTTTTTCTATGAAGAAAGCCTGGAAGCTTTCCGGCAGGAGGGCGCGGAACTGGTGGAATTCAGCCCGGTTCATGACAGCCGTCTGCCGGAGAATATCCACGGACTGTATCTGACCGGCGGATATCCGGAACTGTATCTCCGGGAGCTTTCGGCCAACCACTCCATGCGGGACAGCGTGGCAGCGGCAGTCCGCGGCGGAATGCCGACCGTGGCGGAATGCGGCGGTTTCCTGTACCTGGGGCAGCGTCTGTCCGGCGCGGAAAGAACCGGTACCGTGCATACCGGCATTCTGCAGGAGGAGGGAGGCGCTGGTGCGGAGGGAAGTCCCATGTGCGGCGTGCTGCCCGGCAGCGGCGTATGCCGGGAACGGCTGGTACGGTTTGGGTATTCCTCCCTTACAGCAAAAAAAGACAGCCTGCTGTTCCGGGCAGGGGAAGAAATTCCGGTACATGAGTTCCATTACTGGGATTCCACGGATAACGGGCAGGACCTGCATGCGGTCAAACCGGTATCCGGCAGAAGCTGGGACTGCGGGTTTGCCACGGATACGCTGTATGCCGGATTCCCCCATTTATATTTTGCGGGGCATCCGCAGCTGACCCGGCGGTTTCTGGCAGCCGCAGGGCGTTACCGGGATACCGCGGCTGCCGGTCGGCAGAAAGGACACCGGCAGAAGTCGGAAACACAGGAAGGGAAAGGAGAACAGACATGTGGATAGTGGCAGCCGCGGCCTGCGGCGTTCTTCTGGATCTTATCCTGGGGGATCCGGCATGGCTGGTGCACCCGGTGGTGGTGATCGGCAGATGTATTTCCGCCCTGGAGACCATCCTCAGGGATATGTTTCCCGACAATGAGAAGGGGGCCTTCCGGGCAGGCGTGCTCATGGCTGTCCTGATTCCGGCGGGAACCTTTCTTGTGACCGGTTTTTTCTGCTGGCTGCTGCGGTGGATGCATCCTCTGGCGGGGTTCGCGCTTCAGACTTTCTGGTGCTGGCAGGCGCTGGCCATGCGGGGACTGCGGGTGGAGAGCAGACATGTGTACGCCCATTTGAAATACGGGGACCTGAAAGGCGCCCGCAAGGCAGTGAGCCGGATTGTGGGAAGAGATACCGACCAGCTGACGGAACAGGGGGTAACCCGGGCCACGGTAGAGACCATCGCGGAAAATTCCTCCGACGGTGTGATCGCGCCGCTGTTTTATATGGCAATCGGCGGGGCGCCGCTGGCTCTGACATATAAAGCCATTAATACGATGGACAGTATGCTTGGATATAAAAATGAAAAATACCTGTATTTCGGACGGGCAGCGGCCCGGCTGGATGACGCGGCAAACTATATCCCGGCGCGGATTGCCGCCGTCTTCTGGATCCTTGCGGCGTTTTTTACGGGCAATCATGCGGGACAGGCGGCAAAGATCTGGGTACGGGACCGGAGAAAGCATGCCAGCCCGAATTCCGCCCAGACGGAGTCGGCATGCGCGGGAGCGCTGGGCGTTCGGCTGGCGGGACCGGCCTGGTATTTTGGCACTTATTATGACAAGCCGGCCATCGGGGATCCGGACCGGGAGATCCGGCCGGAAGACATCCTGAAAACCAACCGCATGATGTACTGCGCGGGTCTGCTGGCAGCCGCGGCTTTTCTGGCAGCCCGTTACGGCATTCTGGCGCTGGCGGCACAGGTGCTGCATTGATGCAGATACCCGGTAAAACAGAGAGGAAAGGAACCGATCATGGATACAAAACATGTACTGCCAAGTGATATCGAACGGACCAGCATGGCGATCATTGCGTCGGAGCTGGAAGAACGGGGAATACAGATTCCGCCGGAGCAGCAGGCAGTTGTCCGCAGAGTGATACATACTTCCGCGGATTTTGATTACGCGGAAAATCTGAAATTTACACCAGGAGCCGTAACGCAGGGCGTCGAGGCGCTGCGGAAGGGCGCGCCGATTATTACAGACACCAATATGGCGCTGGCGGGAATCAGCAAGCCTTCCCTGAAAAAAACCGGCGGAGCGGCTTACTGTTATATGGCGGATCCGGCCATGGCGGAGGCGGCAAAACAGCAGGGAACCACCCGGGCGGCAGCCTGCATGCGGTATGGGGCAGAACAGTATCCTGCGGGAATTTTTGCTGTTGGAAACGCGCCCACCGCGCTGATTACCCTGTCGGAACTGATCCGTCAGGGGCTGCGGCCGTCGCTGATCATCGCAGTTCCGGTGGGCTTTGTCAATGTGACGGAAAGCAAAGAAGAGATCTTTCAGATCTGTGAATCCTGCGGCGTGCCGGTGATTGCGGCTATGGGCCGGAAGGGCGGCAGCAACGTGGCGGCAGCCATCTGCAATGCCCTTCTGTATACAGCGGTAGACGCGCTGGATCCGTCCCGGAGAGGGTGGAATTAGGCATAGGGAGCAGAGGCAGATATTGCAGACAGGAACCGGAGACAGGGAGCAGAGGCAGATACTGGAGACAGGGACAGGAAAGAAATGAGAAAGATGGAACACGGCGGGGACTGGGCCGGATTTCAGCAGGAATTCGGCTGGGAGCCCCTTGACTTTTCGGCAAATATCAATCCGCTGGGTGTCCCGGAAGGCGTATGCCGCGCAATTGCCCGGGCGGCAGCGAAGGCGGACCGCTATCCGGATCCTGCCTGCCGGCGCCTTGTGCATGCGCTGGCAGAGACTGAGCAGGTTCAGGAAGACTGGATCCTGTGCGGAAACGGCGCGGCAGATCTGATCTTTCGGGCGGCAGCGGCACTGCGCCCGAAACGGGCGCTGCTGACGGCCCCGGGCTTTTCGGAATACCGCTGTGCTCTCCGAAGCGTGGACTGCCGGGTGGAGTACATCCGGCTGGAGGAAAAGAATGAATTCCGGCTGCAGCCGGATATTCTGGAACGGATCACACCGGAGATCGATGTGCTGTTTTTGTGCGAACCGAACAATCCCACAGGGGTTACCACCGATCCGGATCTTCTGGAGCAGATCCTGCGCAGATGCGGCAGGACCGGTACGCGAGTGATTCTGGATGAGTGCTTCGGCGATTTCCTGGATCAGGGGGAAAGACATTCCGCCAGACGGTATCTGGGGGAAATGGACCATCTGCTGATCCTGAAAGCCTTTACCAAGATCTACGGGATGGCCGGGGTGCGTCTGGGCTACTGCCTGTGCGCGGATTCCGGACTCCTTGCGCGGATGCGGGAAGCCGGCCAGCCCTGGGCGGTGTCGCTGCTGGCGGAAGAGGCCGGGCTGGCTGCGCTGAAGGAAAAAGAATACCGCAGAAAGACGGAGCTGTTGATCCGGGAAGAACGGCCCTGGCTCTACCGCAGACTGGAGCAGCTGGGCCTGCACCCGGTCAGGGGAGAAGCGAATTATCTGCTGTTCCGCGGCAGTGCCGCCCTGGGAGAAGCCATGCGCAGCCGGGGGATCCTGATCCGTGACTGCAGCAATTATCCCGGCCTGGAGGCGCCGGGAGGCGAGAAGTGGTACCGTACAGCTGTGCGCAGCCACGGAGAAAATGAACGACTGGCGGCAGGTCTTGCGGCCTGCCTGGAGACAGAGAACAAAGCGGCGCAGATGCTTTGTTCCGGGGGACAAACCACATGAAAAAAAGAACTGCCTGCATTATGGTGCAGGGAACAATGTCCGGCGCTGGAAAAAGTCTTCTGGCTGCCGCTTTGTGCAGAATTTTCCGGCAGGACGGCTACCGGACGGCACCGTTTAAAAGCCAGAATATGGCGCTGAACAGCTATGTGACCCGGGATGGCCTGGAAATGGGGCGGGCCCAGGTGATGCAGGCGGAAGCAGCCGGCCTGGAGCCGGACGTGCGCATGAATCCCATCCTGCTGAAGCCGTCCAGCGATACCGGGAGCCAGGTGATCGTCAACGGGGAGATCCGCGGCCAGATGTCCGCGGTGGAATATTTCCGTTACAAAAAGCAGCTGATCCCGGAGATTATGAAAGCATACCGGGAACTGGAGCAGCAGTATGACGTCATTGTGCTGGAAGGCGCCGGCAGCCCGGCGGAGATCAATCTCAGGGAGGATGATATCGTCAATATGGGCATGGCGGAACTGGCAGATGCGCCGGTGCTCCTTGCGGGGGATATCGACCGGGGCGGTGTCTTCGCGCAGCTGTACGGCACCTGTGAGCTGCTGCGGCCGGAGGAAAAGGCGCGGATCAAAGGGCTGATTGTCAACAAATTCCGAGGCGACCGGGAGATTCTGGAGCCGGGGCTTCAGATGCTGGAGGAGCGGGTGCATATTCCGGTGGTCGGTGTGGTGCCCTATGTCTATGTGGATGTGGATGATGAAGACTCGCTGGCGCCGCGGCTGAACCGGAAAAAGGCGGAAAAAGTCATCGATATCGCTGTGATCCGTCTGCCCCGTCTGTCGAATTTTACGGATTTTTCCCCGCTGGAATCCCATCCTGCCCTGGGGGTGCGGTATGTGAAAACGCCGGAAGAACTGGGACAGCCGGATCTGATCATCCTGCCGGGCACCAAAAACACCATGGACGACCTGGTCTGGCTCCGGGAGTCCGGGCTGGAAGCGCTGGTGCGGAAGGCAAACGCGGCAGGGACACCGGTGCTGGGCGTCTGCGGGGGCTACCAGATGCTGGGGGAAGAACTGAAGAATCCGAATCATACGGAGGGAGACCTGGATCAGCTCAAGGGAATGGGGCTGCTGCCGATCCGCACCGTATTTTCGGAACAGAAGACAAGAACCCGCTGTCAGGCGGAGGTGCAGGCAGCGCCCTTTGCCGGCGCGCGGCTGGACGGCTATGAGATTCACATGGGAGAGACGGAGGTAAACGGCAGCCCGTTCTGCCGGCTGTCCAGCGGTCAGCCGGACGGCTGCATCCGCGGAAACGTGTGCGGCACCTATCTGCACGGGCTTTTTGACACCGGCGAGCTTACCGAGCGTCTGGCCCAGTATCTGGCAGAGCGGAAGGGGATTTCCATAGCGGATCTGACCCCTCTGTCCCACAGCGCCTATGTGCAGAAGCAGTATGATATCCTGGCAGACACGGTGCGCGATTCCCTGGATATGGATGCGGTGTACCGGATGATGGGAATCAGGGGATAGCTGGAACCGCCCAGTCAGCGGTACTGCTTCGGTGTCAGCCCGGTGTGCTTCTTGAACACTTTTGTAAAGTAGCTCTGATCGCTGAATCCGCAGGCGATGGCGATTTCCATAATGGGATAATCCGTATTGGCCAGCAGGCGCTGCGCTTCTTCGATGCGGATATTGTTCAGATATTCCTTGAAGGAAAAGCCCGTGACCTGTTTAAACAGGGTGGACAGGTAGGAGGCGTTTAAGTGGATGTTTTCCGCCACATCCGTCAGGGTAACCGGCTCGGAAAAATGGTTGGTGATATACTCCGCGGCCCGTTTGATGACCTTGTTGTTTTTGTCGGAAGAATAAAACAGGCTTTCGGTGAAAATCTCCATATTATCCTGGAAGGTATAGCAGATATCGTAGATATCGTCCGAATTGATGATGGAGGCAATCAGCCGGTCGGTCATGTGCAGGACCATATTAGTCTCGCTGCCCCGGTCAATGGCAGCCCGGGAAAGCAGGGTGCACAGTTCGATAATGCGGATTTTCAGCCGTTCCAGGTCGTGGTTTTCATAGAGGATCAAGGCGCCCAGCAGCTCATTGAGAATCTTGCGCGCTTCCTCCAGGTCGCCGGTCTTGATCTTTGAGATCAGCAGGTTCTCCTGATCCAGCGGGTAGAGGTTTTCGTTGCGGAAGCCGCTGTTTTTGTACATCTGGATGGATTCGCTGATTCTGGACTGCTGGAGCAGTTTGCCCTGTTTGGACAGCAGGACTTCCCGGCTGCCCTGGTTTAAGTTGTTCATCAGATAGTAGAGCAGTTTGCTGTACTGGTTCGCCAGGTCCGGGCTGATGACTTTCAGCTGGTAGGAATCTTCGGAAAGGTTCAGGAGGGTCTCGGTGCTGAGATGATATCTGCGCTCCACATCGATGATGAGGGAGGCGTCCGGTTCCTCCATCAGAAAAGGGCCGGTGACGACCGAGCCGAACATGGTATCTTTGCTGATGATGGGAAAGACGATGTGATACAGTCCCGCATGGCAGCAGAACAGATAGCTTTCTCCCAGGTCCATGGCCTGGCGGCTGGCGTTGGCGTGTTCGGTTTCGCAGTTTTCCTGGGCGGGCAGATGGCGGATAAATTCCTTGCAGAAGGCGGCATTTTCACCTACGGATACGATAATTTTGCCCCGGTCATCGATCAGCTGGGTATGCAGTCCCGTGCATGCGTTGAATGCAGTGAGCATGGCAGTAATGTCTTTTTTTGACAGATATTTGAAGATAAAAGATTCCATGGAACAAATTCCTTCAAAATAGCAGTTTTCCTGTAAAAAAATACGGAAAACACTGAAAAAAACAGCGGGTAACAAATTTGTAATTAGTATATCATTCTTAAAAATCTAATACAATTACTAAATGGAATGGCAAAATAACAAATCGGAATACAGAAACCAGAGAAATTCCAGAAGAATTGTACAGGGGTACAAAATGGAAGGACTGAAAAAAATCCAAATACTGCAAAAAAAATACAAAGGAAAGAACTGGGTATTTGCTATACTTGCAGGCATAAGCAGGGCGTGTCCGGACAGCACGCTTCTGTGTCACGAAAGGCAGGGTGCGGCCTGATACAGCACCGGAAACCGGTCAGACTGAGGACACAGTCTGAGGAACAAACGCATGAGGATAAGATCAGGAGGAAAGTATCATGGCAGTTTTAGACGAAATTTCTGAAATGCTTCAGAAGGGAAAAAGAAAAGACGTAGTTAAATTATGTCAGCAGGCACTGGATGAAGGCATTCCCGCAAGCGAAATCTTAAGCGGCGGACTGCTGGCCGGCATGGACATCATCGGCCGTAAATTCAAGGCAAACGAAATCTTCGTACCCCAGGTACTGGTAGCTGCCCGCGCGATGAACGCAGGCGCTGAGACCTTAAAGCCCTATCTGGCAGACGGAGACAGCACATCCAGAGGCAAGATCGTTCTGGGAACGGTAAAAGGCGATCTTCATGACATCGGAAAGAATCTGGTAAAGATGATGTTTGAGGGTAAAGGCTTCGAAGTTATTGATCTGGGCGTAGATGTGCCGGCAGAGAAATTTATCCAGACAGCCATTGACAATGACAGCCACATCGTGGCATGTTCCGCCCTTCTGACCACCACCATGCCGATGCTGGGCGAAGTGGTGAAGACAGCAGAAGAGATGGGTGTGCGCGACAAGTTAAAGATCATGGTAGGCGGAGCTCCTGTGACCCAGGAATTTGCTGACAGTGTCGGCGCGGACGCATATACAGAAGATGCTACAAGCGCGGCAGACAAGGCACTGGAATACGTATAAGAATCAGATTTTTGCAGAGTCCTCGCATTGTTTTGTGAGGACTCTTTTTTCAACGGAAAGAGAAGACAACGAAATGAGAAGACTGAGATCCCGATCGGAAGGCATGGAAAAATCCATACTGGAGCAGCTGCAGCAGCAGGAAATCTTTCTTCCGGCGGACTGCGGCGGGCGGGGAGCCTGCGGCAAATGCCGGATCCGTTTCCTGTCAGAACCGCCGGCTGTTACAGAACAGGAAGAAAAGGCGCTGACACCGGAGCAGCTGGCAGAAGGCTGGCGCCTGGCCTGTGAAAGCTATGTGACGGGAACGTATGAAATTCTTCTGGATCAGTCCGAAGATGAGATCATTGCTGCCGCTGACTTCCATGGGACCGAACAGAAACCGGCGGATCCGCAGGCGGGACAGACGGCAGGGACCAGTGCCGGAGCAGGGCAGAACTGCGCGGAAATTGCGAAAAAAGGAGCGGTGGATATCGGTACCACCACCATCGCCATGTCGCTGGTGGACTGCACCAATGGAAGGGTCCTGGATACCCGGACATCCGTCAATCACCAGCGCAGCTACGGCGCGGACGTGATCTCACGGATCAAGGCGTCTACAGACGGGAAAAGCGAAGAACTGCAGAAAACTATCCGGACGGACCTTCAGCAGCTGGTCCGGCAGCTGGGCGAAGACCCGGACACCCTGGAACTGGTGGTGGCAGGCAACACGACCATGGAGCACCTGCTTCTGGGGCTGCCCTGTGACACGCTGGGGGTGGCGCCCTATACGCCGGTGGATATTTCCCTGCATCAGGAGGGAAACCTTCTGATTATGCCGGGCATCAGTACCTATGTGGGCGCGGATATTGTCAGCGGAATTGTGGCCTGCGGCATGGATCAGAGCGAGGAAATCTGTATACTGGTAGATCTGGGCACCAACGGGGAAATGGCCATCGGCAACCGGGATCAGATCCTGGTGGCTTCCACGGCCGCCGGCCCGGCTTTTGAGGGCGGAAACATCCAGTGCGGCGTAGCCGGGATCCCGGGAGCTGTCAGCGCAGTGGAGATCCGGGATGGAAAAACTTCCATCCGGACCATTGGAGACCGGCCGCCGGTGGGACTGTGCGGAACCGGAGTCCTGGAGACGGTATACGAGCTTCTGAAAGAGGAAATCGTGGACGAAACGGGACTCCTGGATGACGCGTATGAAGAACAGGGATTTCCCCTGGCGGAAGGAATTGTGCTGACGGCGAAGGATATCCGGGAAGTGCAGCTGGCCAAATCCGCCATCCGCGCGGGCATTGAGACGCTGGTCAGAACCTGGGATATCAGCTATGACCGGATCGGCAGACTGTATCTGGCCGGGGGATTCGGCCAGAAGATCAATCTGCGGAAAGCGGCCGGCATCGGCATGCTGCCGAAGGAGCTGCTGGATCGGACCACGGCGGTGGGCAACAGTTCCCTGGCCGGCGCCGTCATGCTGGCAGAGGATGACAGTCTGCGGGAGCGCTTTGCCCGGACCGCTTCCGGAGCGAAGGAAGTGGCGCTGAGCGAAAGCCCGTATTTCGGCGATCTGTATATGGAATATATGTTTTTTGACCCGGAATGCCGGGAGGAGGAGTAAGGATGACGAAAGAACAGGCAGCGGAACTCGCGGAAAAATGCGGATTTTCCCACTGGGGATTTTTTCAGGCATCGGATCTGAGATTTTTACAGGAAGTCAGAGACATGTGTGCCGCGGACAAATGTCACAAATATGATAACTGCTGGAGCTGCCCGCCGGCCTGCGGCACCCTGGAGGAGAGCCGGGCAAAGGCATCGGGATACGACTGGGGCATTCTGCTGCAGTCCACCGGCGCCATGGAAGATGACTTTGACGTGGAGACCATGATGGGCACCGAGGAAGAGCAGAAATCCCGGCTGGCGGCCTTCGTGGAGGCACTGGATGCGGAGGAGCGATATCTGCCGATGTCTTCCGGCGCCTGCTGCATCTGCAAGACCTGTACCTATCCGGATGCGCCCTGCCGTTTTCCGGACCGGATGATCACTTCCATGGAAGCCTATGGGCTGGTGGTGTCAGAAGTCTGTGAATCGGCGGATACGCCCTATTATTACGGGCCGGGGACGATCACCTATACCAGCTGTGTGCTTTTTTAAGCTGCGGCAGGCATACAAAAAATAAGTGTCGGATACTTTTCGGATACATCCGAATACCCTCCTTCGAAAAGTTCGGGAATCCCTGGACTTTTCGGGGGAATTCAGCTATACTGGAAAAGAAGTGAATATCACTCAGGTGCCGGGATATGCAGCGCATAGACCGGTGAAAAGGGAAACAGGTGCGAATCCTGTACGAACTCGTCACTGTAAGCAGGGAGCGAAGCCGGAGCCACTGGGAGACCGGGAAGGAGGCGGAGCGCAGATCTGCGAGTCAGGAGACCTGCCTGAGGCAGACACGACGGATCACAGAGGGTTTATCCCGTGATTCGAAGCCACGAGTAATTGGCTGTGTATGACAGATGCGGAAGCACGTACGCCTTTACTCGTAGTATTATGCGGTAAGGGCTTTTTTCTTGCCCGCGGCAGCTGATGGGAACCGGAGCAGACTCCGGAGCACAGGGCTGCGGCAGACAGAACGTCCGGCGGGGCTGTCCACCCCGGCGGAAGGATCAGCCGTTACAGCCGCTGCATTTACTTATGTTGCGCGAAATCGCTGTTACTTTGTCCATAACATACAGATGCGGTTTCACCTGACAACCCTCATGCTGACCGGTGTGCGTCCACACACCGGTCTGTTTTTTTAAGGAGAAGATCGTATGGGACAGCTGGAAGAAACCATCCGGGCGATCCGGCCCGCGGACCGGGCGGCAGCCCGGGAATGCCAGAGCCGCTGGGACGGCATAGCCAAGCCGCTGCACAGCCTGGGGAAAATGGAGGATCTGCTGGTGCAGATCGCGGGGATTCAGAGGGATCCGCGGATAAGCATCCGGAAAAAGGGGCTGGTGATCATGTGTGCCGATAACGGCGTCGTGGAGGAAGGCGTCACCCAGACCGGACAGGAAGTAACCGCCATCGTGGCGGAAAATTTTCTGGACGCGAACTCCTGCGCGGCAATTATGTGCCGGGAGAGCGGAACGGATATTTTCCCCATTGATATCGGCATGGCCGTGGATACGCCCCGTGTGGAAAAACATAAGATTGCCTATGGAACAGCCAATTTCACCAAAGGACCGGCCATGAGCCGGGAAGAGGCCGTGGCTGCCATCGAAGTGGGCATTGCCAAAGTAAGGGAACTGAAGGAACAGGGCTATGAGATTCTGGCCACCGGCGAGATGGGCATCGGCAACACCACCACCAGCAGCGCGGTGACCAGCGTGCTTCTGGATGTGGACCCGGAGCAGGTGACCGGCAGAGGCGCCGGCCTGACCACAGAAGGACTGCGCCGCAAAGTGGCCGCCATCCGCCAGGGGATTCGGAAAAACAGTCCCGATCCCCGGGATCCGGTGGATGTGCTGGCGAAGGTGGGCGGTTTTGATATCGCCGGACTTACCGGCGTCTGTCTGGGAGGCGCGGCCTGGGGAATCCCGGTGGTGGCAGACGGGTTCATTTCTGCCGTGGCGGCACTCTGTGCCATCCGCCTGGCGCCGGCCTGCGCGGATGCCATACTGGTCTCCCATCTGTCGGAAGAGCCGGCGACCCGGATGGTAATGGAGGCTCTGGGCCGGGATCCCATGATCCACGGCCGGATGCATCTGGGAGAGGGAACCGGCGCGGTGGCCCTGTTCCCGCTGCTGGATCTGTCGGCGGCAGTGTATCATACAATGAGCACCTTTGAGCAGATTCGTGTGGAAGCGTATGAAGAACTGGAATAACCCTATGCATATCTGGTATGACCTGAAAATTTCTCCAATGGTACAATATTTGTAATGAGTGAACACAGGTAAAGGAGGAACCCTCGGGCAGACAGGGACAGCAGACATGACGATTGCACAGATCAAATATTTTATCGCTGTGGCGAAGTGCCTCAGTTTTACAAAAGCGGCGGAACAGCTGTTTATTACCCAGCCGGCGCTGAGCCGCCATATCCGTAATATGGAGGAAGAGCTGAATATCCAGCTTTTTGTCCGCACCGGAAGCGGAATTCATCTGACTCCGGCGGGAATATCACTGTTTGAGGGATTTTCGTCAATCTATGAGTCCTATACCGGTCAGGTGGCCCGGGCGGAAAAGATTCAGGCCGGACTCAGCGGCCGGCTGAAAATCGGTGTGCTTTCACAGACGAATATCGCGGATTTTATGCCCCTGATCTATCATGATTTTCAGAAAAATCATCCGAATGTGGATCTTTGGTTTACCCAGGGGTCATTTTCTTCGCTTCTGGACGGGCTGTATGCCGGGGACCTGGACCTGGTATTTACGCTGCAGTTTGAAATCGAACGGAAAAAAAGCATCGTCTATCAGTATGTGGATCATTCCAGAGACCATATTGTGCTCAGCCGCTATCATCCGCTGGCAGCCCGGGAAGATCTGGTTCTGGAGGATCTGAAAGATGAGAAATTCGTCATGATTTCCCCGGAGGACAATCCGGAGTCTTCCGGACTGATTTTTGATCTGTGCAAGAGGCATGGGTTTGTGCCCCAGGCCGTTTATGCCACTTCCCTGGAGGAGCAGATCCTCTGGATCGAGGCAGGAATCGGCGTAACGATTCTGGATTCCCGCTGCGAACTGAAAAACAACCGGGAAGTGAAATTTTATGAAATGGACAGCAACTGGGATCCGTCCCTGGTTCTGTGCTGGAACCAGCACAATTACAATCCCTTAATCGCGGTCTTTCTTCAGAAGATGAACGAAGTTCTGGGACTGGAGGATGAGGAGATCCACGGAATTGAGGAATAAAAACATTCAGTTTGGGATACAGACAGGGAAGCCCCCGGCGTTTGGCAGTTTTTGCTGACGCCGGGGGCTTTGTAAGCTGCAATGCAGTACTGTTATTTCCGACATGGTTTCAGCCGGAGACGGTCAGGTTCCGGAAGGGTTCTGTGTATCGTTTCCGGAGCCTTCTGCTGTTTCTTTTTCCGCGGCCTTTTGGCCGGCTTTATGGAAGGAAAAGGTAAGAATCATAAAGAATACCATGGCAAGAATAATGCACAGCATCCAGATCTGTGTGGTAGACATATCAGCGCTCCTCCTCTCTGATAATGGCATCGGAGTCTCCGAATTTGTTTAATTTGCCGATAGCAAATCCCACGGCGGTAATGGCAAATACCAGAACGACCACTTCTATAATTGCTGTAATACACATATGCATAAGACATACCTCCTTTAATCGGCTGCAGGGCCGGCGTTTTTTGCTTTGACAAACAGTCCGGGTCTGCCTTCACAGGCTGCCGTGGAGATAATCCCGACAATCACTGAGAAAATCAGGGACATGTAGGATACGTGGAAGTTCGCCCATCCCAGATGATCCTGCAGGCCGAAGGTAGACCAGATGCACACTACAATCCAGGTGATGATGAAGGTAATGATGGAGGCTTTCTGCGAGCGTTTCCACCACAGACCGATGATGGTCATGACGAATACCGGAATACCAAAAGCGAAACTCCAGTTTACCATATTGACCACTGCAGGCTGGAAGTTGCAGATCAGCACCGATACCACACCGATGATCACAATAATGATGCGGGTCAGACGGGTTTTCTGCGCTTCGGTAGCCTTTGGATTTTTCAGGGTATAGATGTCATGGGAAATAATGGTGGCAGGCGCCAGGGACATTACTGCAAAGGAAGACAGGTCCACGCCCAGGAAGCCAGCCAGCAGAAGCGCCAGTACCGGTTTCGGCAGCAGTGCGGCCAGCATGGCCGGTGTCATCATCATATCGCCTGCGGAACGGAAGGCTGCGATGGAGAAGGCAGCGACACCGATCAGCGCGGGCAGCACACAGAAGCATCCGTTGATAGGACCCGCAAACCAGAGGGATTTTTTGACTTCTTTATTGTTTCGGGCGGTAGCTACCGGCTGGTATCCGGTCTGTGCCACACCGTGGAACAGAGAGGCGCCCAGAGCGGTAGGAATCGCGAAACCGACGATCAGGGCCGGATTGCCAAAGAGGCTGGTCATCCAGGAGGTGTCCGGGGAAGCCTTCATGGTGGACTCCACGGCATCCCACCCGCCGGGCAGACGGAAGCACAGGGCGATAAACACGACGATTAAGGCTACATACATTAAAATGGCGTTGATTAAGTTCAGCCAGGCGATCTCTTTCATACCGGCCAGGAGTACGTAAAGTACGGCGATAATGCCTCCAATAATGGCACAGACGGTGAAGGACCAGCCGGTCATCAGCTGAAAAGTGACAGCGATGGTTTCAAGCTCCAGGCAGCACATGCCGATAATGATGGCTGCGTTCATGCAGGAAATTAAGTGGCCGGAAGTAAAACCGAAGATCTTGCCGAGAAATTCACCTGCTGTTTTTGCTCCGGTTCTGCGCATCCAGGGTCCGGTGATCTGCGTAATGACTACCATCATCACTGCGCAGGCGATGCCGAACCAGGCAGCGATTACACCCATGCCCGCAGCGTTCTGACAGGTGCCCCAGTTGTGGGCGGATCCCAGGAGAGTCAGCGCCAGGGTGATACCCACCAGAGAGGCGGGCAGTCCGCCGCCGGCAAAGGCAAAACCACCTTCTCCGGCTCCGTGCTTTTTGTTGTGACGTGCTACGGCGGCGCCGATCCCTACGATGGAGATCACTTCATAGAGAAGCACCGCAACAAGAATACCAGCTTTCATAAAAACAGCTCCCTTCTGTTTTGCCCGCTGAACCAGAAGATTCAGCTTCCGTTGGACAAGTGTCTGAAAACATGATTTTTTTCTGTGGTTCGAACAACTTTATAAAATCTTTAGAATTATTGTATGACAGAAAAAAGGCATATGCCAAATAACAAATCTGCATACGGGTATCGCAAGTCTTTATTCACAGACAGGAAAAAAGCCGATATAATCAGCTTAGAGAGATTTAAAACCGCATATCCCGCGAAAAATAAGTGAACAAGAAACGGAGTGAGTCACATGAAAGAAATGACACCAAAAGAACGGGCACTGGCCTTTTTCAGAAATGAACCGGTGGATGAACTGCCTACCGATGAAGGACTCTTCGTATTATTCAATCCGGAAGCGTACAAAGAGCGTCCGGACCATACGAAAGGGGGAACCGACTGGTTTGGCGTAAAATGGAAATATGAACCCGGCGTGGATGCCATTGCGCCGGATCATACGGAGGATCCTGTGCTGGAAGACATCTGTGACTGGCGGGAAGTGGTGCAGTTCCCGGACCTGGATGCCTGGGACTGGAGCAAAGTAGAGGAAATCGACCATATCAGCGAGATTGACCGGGAAAACAAAGCCTTTGAAATCATGTTTGTCAACGGCCCCTTTGAACGGCTGCATATGCTGATGGGATTTGAAAATGCCCTCTGCGCGCTGATTACCGACGAAGAGGAAGTGGCGGCCTTCTTTGACGCGTTTATGGACTGGAAGATCCGCCTGATGGAGAAAGTCATCGAGTACTACAAGCCGGACATCCTGATGTTCCACGATGACTGGGGCACCCAGAAAGATATGTTCTTTGATCCGGATCTCTGGCGGCGTCTGATCAAACCGCAGATCAAACGGGCAGTGGACCGCTGCCATGAGCTGGGTGTGCTGTTTGACATGCATTCCTGCGGAAAAATCGAGCGCGTGGTTCCGGAATTCCCGGAAATCGGCATTGACGCATGGCAGGGCATGGAGATTAATGACATTCCGAAGCTGAAGGAAGCCACCGGCTATCGGCTCGGCATGCATGTAACGCCGGATTATCAGAAATATGTGGCAGAGAATCTGAGCGGCCACGGACTGACGGAAGACGATGTCCGCAGCCAGGTCCGGGAAGAATTCTACAAAAACGCGAAAGGCTACTGTTATTTCCCCATGTTCCTTCCCTTTGGCGGATGGACGACGGAAGTGATGATTGACGAAATCTTAAAATGCGGAAAAACCGTATACAAAGATCCGGAAAACTGCCGGCAGTAAGAGACTGCAGCAGATTACCCGCGGTACCGGGGAGCGAATGGAAGGCTCCCCGGTGCCGCGGGTTTTATTTTTCTTGAAGTTTTACATTTTCCGGGGAACATAGTAAAATACTGGGTAATTCCAAGTGTATCGGCAAAAGGGAGGAAACAGAAGCAATGATATTTGTCATGAAAAAAGATGCGTCCCGGCAGGCAGTGGAAGCCTTTGCGCGGGAGTTTAAAGAAAAAGGGTTTGAGCCTTTTATCCGTCCGGGAACCGAACGGACCAGCGTATGCCTGATCGGCAATACGGCCTCCGTAGACCTGGACGCGGTGGTGGAAACCAGCGAATGTGTGGAATATGGCCGGCGGGTGACCGAACCTTACAAACGGGCCAGCCGGGCCACCCATCCGGAGGACAGCCTGATTCCGGTGGGGAATCAGGTAGTGGGCGAGGGGCACTTTGCCGTGATCGCGGGCCCCTGTTCCATCGAGAGCGAGGAACAGATGCAGACGATTGCGGCCCGGGTCAAAGCGGCCGGCGCCACCATGCTGCGGGGCGGCGCCTTTAAGCCCCGTTCTTCACCGTATTCCTTCCAGGGAATGGGCGTAGATGGGCTGAAACTGCTGAAAAAGGCCGGATCCGGCTGCCAGCTGCCGATTGTGACGGAGCTGATGGAGATCTCGGATCTGCAGGATTTCGACCAGGTGGATGTGGTGCAGATCGGCGCCCGCAATATGCAGAATTTCAAGCTTCTGATGGAGCTGGGCCATACGGATCATACCATTTTGCTGAAACGGGGGCTGTCCAGCACCATTGAGGAGCTGCTTCTGGCAGCAGAATATATCCTTGCCGGCGGCAACGAGCGGGTGATTCTCTGCGAACGGGGAATCCGCACCTTTGAGACAGAGACCCGCAACACCCTGGATCTGTCGGCTATCCCCGTATTAAAGAAAAAGACCCATCTGCCGGTAATCGTAGATCCCAGTCACGGCACAGGCCGGCGGGATCTGGTGCCGGTGATGGCCCGGGCGGCCATCGCGGCAGGGGCAGACGGGCTGCTGATTGAAGTGCACAACGATCCGGCCCACGCGCTGTGCGACGGGGCCCAGTCCCTGGACTGTGATCAGTTTGATGTGCTGATGCAGGATCTGAAGCGCAGAATTGCCTTTGAAGGAAAGGTGCTGGGATAGGCCGCAGGCTGCGGCCGCTCCCGGCACCGGAAGAATCTCCTTCGGAAGTATCTCGTCCGGAAACATTTCATCCGGAAGTATTTCTTTTGGAAGTATCTCATCCGGAAGTGTCTCCCGGAGAGAAAAATTGAAGAAACACCGGGCGCCGATCAGCCGCCCAGCTCGATCATCCGGTCGATGCAGCGGCGGGATTCCCGGATGGTATCCGCATCCAGAAGGATCTCCTCGCCGGCGGCGCCGGCCACTGCCTGATAGACATCCATCAGGGTGGTCATCTTCATATTGTGGCAGACACATTCCCGGGACAGCAGATAGAACTGCTTGTCCGGGCAGTCAAACTGCAGATGCTGGACGATGCTGCTTTCGGTGCCGATGATAAATTCCCGGGCGCCGCTGTTTTTGGCATAGTTCATGATGCCTGTCGTGCTGCCGATATAGTCCGCCTGTTCCAGCACTTCTTTTAAGCATTCCGGATGGGCCAGCACAAGGGCTTCCGGATGGGCCGCCTTGGCGGCCTTTACATCTGCGGCGCGCATCCGCATATGGGTGGGGCAGCCGCCTTTGACCAGTTTGATATTTTTCTCCGGCAGCTGTTCCGCAACCCAGCCGCCCAGATTGCAGTCCGGAAGGAAGAGGATATCTTTTTCCGGCATATTTTTCAGGATTTTCACCGCGGATGAGGACGTAACGATGACGTCAGTTACGGTTTTTAAAGAAGCGGTGGTATTGATATAGGCCACCAGGGTATAACCCGGATTTTCTTCTTTCAGACGAAGGGCCGCCTCACGGTCATACTGCTGCGCCATAGGACATCCGGCCATGGGATTGGCCAGCAGCACTTTTTTCTGCGGAGACAGAATCTTTACGGTTTCCGCCATAAAACGGACCCCGCACATAAGCACCGTCTGCTGATCCGCCTTGCCGGCCTGCAGGCTGAGGCCGTAGGAATCGCCTACGTAGTCCGCCACTTCCCAGATATCGTGGCTCTGATAGGCGTGAGCCAGGATACATACATCATTTTTTTCTTCAGTTCCAGGATCTGATCCTGTAATTCTCTTGTTGTCATTGTCATATCCTCTTGCTTGTTTTGTAAAGTTTTCCCCATTATAAAAAACAGCCCGTCATGTGTCAAGACATATGCAAACAATAAGTATTAACAGGTGTCTTGTCATATGTGAAACATAATGGTATAATAACCGTCAATATCAAGGAAAAAGGCGGTCCGCCGGTACGGACCAGCCCCGCAGAGATGCCCGCACCGCCGTCTGACGGCCGGGTACGGAGAGAAGATCATGACACAGACAGAACAATATTTTCAGAACAACAGGACAACAGCAGATATTCTGATTGCCGGCAGCGGCTGTTCGGCGCTCTATTTCGCCCTTCAGGCGCCACGGGACCGAAAGATTATCCTGATTACCAAGTCCGATTTTGAGAGCAGCGACTCCTTCCTGGCCCAGGGAGGCATCTGCATGCTGCGGGACGACGCGGACTACGACAGCTATTTTGAGGACACCCTGAAGGCCGGACATTATGAAAACGACCGGAAGTCCGTGGACATTATGCTTCGTTCTTCTCAGAAGGTGATCCGGGATCTCATCGGCTATGGCGCGGAATTTGCCAGAGACGCGGAGGGAAATCTGGACTTTACCCGGGAGGGATGCCACTCCGCGAAGCGGATCCTGTATCACAAGGATATTACCGGCAAGGAGATCACCAGCCATTTGCTGGAGCAGGTAAAAAAGCTGCCGAATGTGGAGATGTATGAATACACGACCCTTGTGGACATTGTGGAAAAGGACAACACCTGCTATGGCGCGGTGGTCCGTATGGCAGACGGGTCCCTTAAGCTGATCGCCAGCAGCTATACAGTGCTGGCCACAGGAGGAATCGGCGGCCTGTACCGGTATTCCACCAATTTCCGCCATCTGACCGGAGACGCCCTGGCCATTGCCCTGCGCCATCATATTGCGCTGAAAAATATCAATTATGTACAGATCCATCCCACGACGTTTTACACCGAAAAAGAAGAAGACCGCAGTTTTCTGATCTCGGAATCCGCCAGGGGGGAAGGCGCGAAGCTGTATGACAAGCAGATGCACCGATTTGCCAATGAGCTTCTGCCCCGGGATATCCTGACGGAAGCAATCCGCAGACAGATGAAAAAAGACGGCACCAGCCATGTCTGGGAAGATCTGGGACAGATCGATGCCGGTGAACTGAAGGAACATTTCCCGAATATCGTGGAACACTGCAGAGAACAGGGATACGACGCGGCCAGAGAATGCATTCCGGTTGTGCCGGCCCAGCATTATTTCATGGGCGGGATCCGCGTGGATCACGAAAGCAGAACCACCATGGACCGTCTCTATGCGGTGGGAGAGACTGCCTGCAACGGCGTGCACGGGAAAAACCGCCTGGCCAGCAATTCGCTGCTGGAGTCCCTGGTCTTTGCCGGCCGGGCAGCGGCGGATGTCGCAGAAAAGCCCCGGCACCGGAATACGAATCAGAAGCTTTTTGCCCGGGTAAATCTGGCAGAGTATGCCGATGAGAAAAAACTTGCCGCAGACTATGCCCGTATGGTACAGGAAGAAATCGACCGCGTCAGCGGCGGCAGCAACCGTTCCGGCGTGCCGTACCGCCATCTGGAGGAGGAAGACCCAGAGGATTCTTCCGTTTCGGAGACCCGCACGCTGTGTGTGACCCGCTAGAGAACGAACGGCTGAATGGCAGAGCCGGCATGCGCGTAAGCGTTTTTCTTCCGCCGCAGAGAGACTGTCCGCGGAAAAGCCGGCAGAAAACAACAGGAAAGGATAACCAGAGACCATGTTTGATCCCATTACAATGAAACTGAATGTTGAGCCGCTGATCAAAAGCGCGCTGAAAGAAGATATTACCAGCGAAGATGTTTCCACCAATGCGGTGATGCCCCGCGCCCGGAAAGGGACGGCAGATCTGATCTGCAAGGAGGACGGCGTCATCTGCGGCCTGCAGGTATTTGCCCGGGTGTTTACCCTGCTGGATCCTGCTGCGGAAATCCGGCTGTCTGTGCAGGACGGAGACCAGGTGCAGAAAGGACAGAAAATCGGGGTGCTGACCGGCGATATTCGCGCAATTCTGAGCGGAGAGCGGACGGCGCTGAATTTCCTCCAGCGGATGAGCGGAATCGCCACTTATACCCATCAGGCGGCGGAACTGCTTCAGGGAACCGGAACAAAGCTGCTGGACACCAGAAAAACCACACCAAACAACCGGATTTTTGAAAAATATGCCGTAAAGGTGGGCGGCGGAAACAATCACCGCTACAATCTGACGGACGGCGTAATGCTGAAAGACAATCATATCGGCGCCGCCGGCGGCGTGGCACAGGCGGTTCGCATGGCCCGGGAATACGCGCCCTTTGTCCGCCGGATTGAGGTGGAAGTGGAGACCCTTGCCATGGTGCGGGAAGCAGTGGAGGCCGGCGCGGATATTATCATGCTGGACAATATGGATCACGGCACCATGGAACAGGCGATGGCAGTCATCGGGGACAAAGCGGAAGTGGAAGTTTCCGGCAATGTGACAAAAGAAAATATTGCCCGCCTGGCCGATCTTGGTGTAAATTATATTTCAAGCGGAGCATTGACACATTCCGCTCCGATTCTGGATCTGTCGTTAAAGAATCTCCATCCGGTGGAAGCATGACAGACAGGAGCAGAAGAGCGGAAAAACAGAAATTTCAGGGTGAACCATGAGCGGAGAAGAGAGAAGAGCCCAGATCATTGAAAAATTAAAGTCCAGTACCCGGCCGATTTCCGGCAGCGCCTTTGCCCGGGAATTTCATGTGAGCCGGCAGGTAATCGTGCAGGACATCGCGCTGCTGCGGGCAGCCGGGAGCAAGATCCTGTCCGCCAGCAGAGGCTATCTGCTGATGCAGCCGGAGTATGTGACCCGTGTCTTTAAGGTACACCATACAGAGCAGCAGGTGGAAGAGGAGCTGAATCTGTTTGTGGACTACGGAGGGATCGTACAGGATGTCTTTATTTACCACAAGGTATACGGCCTGGTCCGGGTGCCGATGAATATCCGATCCCGGCGGGATGTGCGGTCCTATATTGATAAGATAAACGCGGGACAGTCCCGGCCTCTGTCCGGGGCGACCTCCGGGTACCATTACCATACCATCGCGGCAGACAGTGAGGAAATTCTGGACCAGATACAGGAACGGCTGGCGGCAGAGGGATATCTGGCCAAACTGCAGGACTATGAACCGGTGGATTTCTGGGGGAGCAAGCAGACTTCGTAAATGGAAGCAGGCAGACTTTGTAAATTATCGTAAATGTATACCCCGTAAATGACAGAAGTGGAATCAGCCGATTGTGATCCGTATACAGATTCCGGAAAGTTCGCAGCAGAAAAAGTAAATTTGTGGTTAAAACAACGTAAGATTATTTCGGACTGCGCTATACTAGCTTCAATGAATCACAAGAATGTGCTTAAAATATTCAGGAGGAAACCGGAATGATCAGAACAATTATCCATATAGACGAAGAAAAATGCAACGGCTGCGGAATCTGCGCCACAGCCTGTCATGAAGGAGCCATTGATATGGTGGACGGCAAGGCAAAGCTGGTGCGGGAGCACTTCTGCGACGGCTTTGGGGACTGTCTGCCGGCCTGCCCTACAGGAGCCATTACATTTGAAGAACGGGAAGCGCCGGCATATGACGAAGCTGCCGTGCAGGCGGCACAGCAGGAACAGGCAGCGAAACAGACACAAGCCGTGAAACAGGCGCAGGCACCCGGACACCCGGCGGGAGGCTGTCCGGGCTCCCGGAGTATGCAGATCCGTCGTCCGGAAGAGACTGGGTCAGAAGCACCGAAACACCCGGCAGGAGGCTGTCCGGGCTCCCGGAGTATGCAGATCCGTCGTCCGGAAGAGACTGGGGCAGAAGTACCGAAACACCCGGCAGGAGGCTGTCCGGGCTCCCGGAGTATGCAGATTCCATCGGCGGAGCGCGGGGCAGAATCGGAGAATTTTGCCCGTCCGGTTTCCAGGCTTTCCCAGTGGCCGGTACAGATCAAGCTCCTGCCGACACAGGCGCCTTTTTATGACGGCGCGAAACTGCTGATTGCGGCAGACTGCACCGCCTATGCCTATGCCAATATCCACGAAGACTTTATCAAAGGCAGAGTGACCCTGATCGGCTGCCCGAAGCTGGACGCAGTGGATTACACCGAGAAGCTTACGGAAATCATTGCCGGCAACCAGATCCGCAGTGTTACCATCCTCCGGATGGATGTGCCCTGCTGCGGCGGGCTTCAGCGCGCGGCGGAGCAGGCGCTGAAAAACAGCGGCAAATTCATACCGTGGCAGGTAGTGACCATCGGGCGGGACGGACAGATTCTGGACGCGTGAAAAAAGATGTGCGAAAAATCAGATTAGAACCATAATCATTTGGATGCCTGGTGAACCGGGTTTCCGAACGTGCAAAAGCACGTGATGTATCCTTTTGTGAAACATCACGTGCTTTTCGTGTTTTGTACAGGGCAGAACGTTTTGCTTTTGCGATTCACTGGAACATCAGGGACTGATATTTTTGCGTATCACATGATACAATAGTCAAAACACGATTAGTCAAAAGACGATTTGACTGATCATGCTTTGGCTGGATGATATTACGGCTGTTTGCTGATACTGTGAAGAGCCTGATGATTTTGCTCATACGCCCTTGGAACGAAGGATGGAAATAATGAAACAAAGAAAAAAACTCAAAATCCTGGCCGTCTGCATTCCGACAGTCCTGGTTATTCTGCTTGCAGTGTATTTCGGAACCTATTATCATGCTGATGCAACTGCAGAAAAAGCACTGCAGGGCAATTCTGCGGTGAAAGTATCCCAAATTTCCCAGGGCGGATATCTGTTTGACGGCCCATCGGATGATACGGCAGTGATTTTCTATCCCGGAGCGAAAGTGGAGACCAGTGCCTATGCGCCGCTTTTGCTGCAGATTGCAGAACAGGATGCGGATGTTTACCTTTTGGATATGCCGCTGCATATGGCGTTTTTCGGAATCAATAAGGCGGACCGTATTCGGGAAAACGATGAAAATGATTACAGACACTGGTATATGGCAGGCCATTCTCTCGGGGCGGCGATGGCAGCGTCCTATGCCGCTTCCCATCTGTCAGAGTACCGGGGATTGATCCTGCTTGCAGGATATCCGCCGAAGGATCTCCGTGGGGATGATTTCTCCCTGCTTTCTGTTTATGGATCAGAAGATATGGATCCATCCATGATGCAGAAAAAGTCTCAGAACCGACCGGAAGATTATACGGAAGCTGTGATTTCAGGTGGAAATCATGCACAGTTCGGGAATTATGGCATTCAAAAGGGGGACGGAACCGCGCGGATTTCAGCAGAAGAACAGCAGAAACAGGCGGTGAAGGCCATTCACGACTATCTCAGGAAACAGAATCGGAAGTCTGCCGCGAAAGTTGCCGGTAAAAATGAGCGGTATGCATCGAAAACTGAAGATTCATGTGATCCATTCACGATACACACCTCATTACATTTTTATAACAGATTCCGTGTTTCTTATTTCCAGAAAGAGATAAGGTGAAAATGTATGAAGAAAAAATGGATCGGTCTTATTATTGCAATTATTGCTGCAGTTTTCGTGTTGGCATTTTTTTTGTATATCAGCATTATCAGAATCGGCGGTCGGAAAGCTCTTTAAAAATAAAAGTTAATGGTCATACGATTGCGTATGAATTACGGGATTCTCCATCAGGCAGTATGGTATATGGAAAAGAAATTAGTGCGGATAGTATTGTAAAAGATCCAGCCGGTTTCGGGGAAAAAGTTCATGTATATCATATGTCTGGGAGAACCGATTATGCTGATTTGATCATGACACTGTAAAAAGGAAACGAAAACTCTTCCGCAGTCACGGTTTGTGAGTTTATCGGCTTTGATAATGATGATTATACGCTTCGGGATGATATGAAGGTCTATAAATTTGATTCCGCTGATGATGTGGAGAAGATTATGGTCAATCGCGAGGATGAATCAAAGGAAGACCTTGCGGGGGATCTGATTACCGAAGTGACTGAAAAAAAATATATCCGGGAGTTCGTGCAGACAATTACATCGAATGAGAATCAGTGGATGTCGGAAGAAGGAGCAGAGAAAAATACAGATGCCGAATGCTATGTGGTACGGTTTGGATTGAAAAACGGAAGTATCTACAGATTTTACTATACACCGGCCGATAAATTGATTGAATGGTACGGTGGAAAAAACGTTCTGGTGTTGACCAAACAGAATGCGGCGAAAATAGAGAAGTTTTTCTAATAAACGTGATACTGTTTTGATACCTGTTTCTTTTTAAACGGCCGCACCCCCTTATCCAAATCCATAACGCTTGTAAGATATACAAATCCCTCTTCTGTCCAGATATAGGTGATATCAGATACCCATATTTGGTCTGGATCAACTGGATTGAACTGTTCGTTCAGGATATTTTTTAATTTCAGATTAAAATCAGGATTTATAGTTGTATGGATACAGTGTTTTACCTATTGGGCATGAATGCCCATATCATGCATATATATGCCAATCGTGCGCTCACTGGTCGGAACACCCTGTTGACGCAGTACAGCTGTAATCTTTGGCGCACCGTAGTTTTCGTGGGATTTGTGATAAATATCCTGTATTTTTTCTTTCATTTGTTCCCGATGCATCTCTGTTTTTGAAGGGGTATGACTTCTCCAAGCATAATAGCCGGATGTGGAAACGCCTAAATAATGCAGTATTCCGCTGACCGAAACGAGGCGTTTCGGCATATTTTTCCGTGTTTCAAGTACAAATTCCTGAGTAGCGGAATAAATCGCGACAGTCATTTTCCCAGAATACTGATTGCTTTTTTTAAGACTTCTAGCGCATCCTTCGCATCACGCAGTTGTCTCTTTAGATGAGCAATCTCTTTTGCCTCGTCACTTTTATAATTGCCTGAGCCACGAGATATCACCGCTCCATTATTCTTTTCGGAAATTTCAATCCATCGTTTTAATGCTGATACGCTGATATTAAGATGATTCGCTGTATCCTTGTTAATTCTGGATGATCCTTTCGATACTGCACAGCATCATCCTTAAATTGTTGAGAATATTTTTTCCTTTTAGCCATGATCTTTTCCTCCGCATCTATATTTTACTACTTAATGAAAAGGTCATGTTTAAGTTGTCCTATTTATATACTACCTGCACTTAAAAAAGCAATCAGCCTGAATTATTCACCGCATAGCGGTGAATAATTCAGGATAAACAAAGAAGAAAAGTGGTTGGAATGTATACCTGCGTGCCTTCAATTTTCTTCTTTGGAAAAAATGTAGTTAAGTTATTCGCTGTCCTTCCCCGCCAGGAACTGGTAACAGAAAGCAGCTGCAGAACCTCCAAGAAGAGGCGCGATAATAAAGATCCAAAGCGAACCAATAGGTTCTGTGTTACCATTGATAGCAGATACAAGAGCGGGTCCGATTGATCTTGCTGGATTAACTGATGTACCAGTAAGACCGATGCCAAAGATATGGACAAAAGTCAAAGTTAAACCAATGACTAGCCCGGCGAAAGAACCATGCCCAGCCTTTTTTGATGTGACCCCTAGTATGGTCAGAACAAAAACAAAAGTCAGCACAAGCTCTACCAGGAAGCCTGCGCCTGCTGAGCCACTGACTCCCGCGAGACCGTTTGATCCAAAAGCTCCCGTTTGATCTGTTACACCGCCAAGACCAAAGACTCCCATCAGTAGAAAGCTTCCGCAGATGGCACCAAGAATCTGAGAGATACAATAACCGATAAAATCCTTTGCATTCATGCGGCCACTGATCCAGACACCGAACGAGACTGCAGGGTTGATGTGACAGCCTGATACATTTCCAATGCAATAGGCCTCAGCAACAATGGATAGACCAAAGGCCAGGGCAGTCAGTAGGTACCCGCTTCCTTTTGAAGGGTCACACCCGACCAACATAGCGGTACCGCAGCCGAAAATAACAAGAACCGCTGTGCCAATAAATTCTGCTACATACTTTTTCATAGACTTTTTCTCCTTCCATTCTCCTGTTTACTTCGGAGTTATTCATTATATGAGAAGGTACAAGAGAACGCTACATTATAATATAACGATATTCACCAATGTTTTGCTCAAAAATTCGATTAAATGAGCAGAAATATTTGATAAGTGTTTCCATCTTATACCTGCAGCATATCGTAAAACGGGGTCTGTACAAGTTTTAGAAAAATCTCTTTAAACTTATCCGGGGGAAGCGGGTTCTCCTTGCAGATCCATACCTCAATGATAGACAGAGTGACTCCGATCAACAGGGATATCATATCCTGACCGGAAGCGACTGCAATCATTTCTCGTTTTGGTGAAAGGCTTTCCGCTCCCCATCTGAAATAGGTTTTCATTACAAAATCATGCCACAATGGATCGATAGATGTGCTGAACAGACAGCGCAGCATCTTTCGCTTTTGATAAAAAACAGGCAGAGCATGATCTGCCACATATAGATAGGGATTGATTCTGCTATTTGGATCATATTCCTGATAGATCTTAAGGACATCACGGTTGACAAGCTCTCTAAGATAACTTATAATTTCACCCTGATTCTTGAAGTGTTTCCGATAAATTGATTGTCGCGTGATACCGGCACGGTCTGCGATCTCCTTCATAGTAAAAGAGCTTTTATACGGATGTTCCAGGGAAAGATCGATCAATGCCTCTACAATAGCGTCTCTGGTATTTCTTGCCACATACTCACCTCCGTTGCACCGCAGGAAAAGTCTGGAAGGGGAGTAGAGTGTCACTGTGTAACCTCATAGAGTAAAATTTTAGTTGGCAAAAACAAAAAGAAGAGGCCGAAGCCCCTTCCATATCATACAGAAAACCATTAGTATTTATTTTGCTAAGAATACATACGAAAGGATCTGTATGATGAATACTATGATAGAGGAAAAGGGCGTAACTTTCAAGGAATTAGAGCAGGAGATTTTCAGATTTGTTTGCGACCTTGGCGTCGCACTGACCCAAGAGATACTCCAGCAGTATGATAAATACCTGCATGACAGCAGAGATACATCCGAACTCCGTGACAAAGGGACGCGCCACACATCTATCAAAACGGTCTATGGAGACGTGCCTTATGACAGGTATGTGTACAGGACCAGGGATGAGTATGGTGAAAATCACTATGTCTATCTGTTGGATGAAAATCTGAAGATGAACCGTGTCGGCCTGGTTTCAGAGAATTGTGTGGAACTCATGGTTTCATCCATCACAGAGATGTCCTATCGGAATTGTGCCAACAAAGTTTCCGACATGACAGGGCTCCCCATCAGCCATACCGGTGTGTGGAATATCATACAGACTCTTGGAGAAAAACTGGAAAATGATGAGAGGGAACTTGTTGCAGCTAATAAGAAACAAGAAGTAAAAGGCGAAAAAGAAGTTCCAGTGTTGTTTGAAGAAGCTGATGGTGTATGGCTGAATCTTCAGGGAAAAGATCGAGAAAAACGGCATTTCCCAAAAGCGGAAATGAAAGCAGCAATCGCCTATGATGGTTGGAAAGCGGAGGGAAACGACCGCTACTCTCTTGATGGAAAAGTTGTGACTGCCGGATTTGAGAAGGCTTCCGAATTCCAGAAAAAAAGAGAGGCGATGATCGCTGCCGAGTATAACCTCGATGAGGTTCAGTTACGCTTCCTGAATGGTGACGGAGCTTCCTGGATCAAGAAAACGCAGGATAAGGAAACGGTGTTCCAGCTGGATCCGTTTCACAGAAACCAGAGTATCCGGAAAAACCTGCCCCATGCAAAAGCAATCCATGATGTTATGGAAATGCTGCGTGAGAATAAGGTGGCGGAAACTTTTGCTTATCTTGAAATATATCGTGACAGCCTGGACGATGATGAATCCATAAAGAAGGTGGAAGAAGTGATCAGCTACTTCCGTTCCAACAGGGATGGCCTACTGCCATATCAGGAGCGTGGGCTGGAAATCCCGGAAAGCCCGGAAGGACTTATTTATAGAAAAATGGGGACGATGGAGAACCATATCTGGAGCGTCATAGCCAGGAGAATGAAGCATAACCATACCAGCTGGAGCATCAAGGGCGGTAACCATCTGGCAAAGATCCTGGCGAAGAAATGTTCCGGAAAGCTTTATGAAGTAACGGAGCAGCTGAGAATACCGATATTTGAAAAAGAGAAACTGGAAGAAATCAAAGGAGATATCCTGCAGGCAGGCCAGATCAGGAAGAAGATCGGAAAGGGATACGAATACCCGGTTATTGGCCATATGACTGCGTTAGAAGGGAAGACATCCGGGGAACGGGGAAAACTTTTGGCCATGGCAGGATTTTAAACAGTTCCGGAAGTTATAATGGTGTGCAATGAAAAACGATAGCGAGGCTTTCGTAGGGAGCTGCATGCTAGCAGCGAAGGCGGGCGCATGTTTGAGCCCAAAGGGCGAGTTCGCGCAGGAGCCTGGGCGAAAAAGCGCATGCAGCGAGCAGAAAACACAGCGTGTTTTCATACACACCTTATAAAGACGGAACGTACGGTTGAAATGTATGAGTGGGTTGCCAACGATTACTTGACAGTATCGTGTAACCTTTTTCCAGGATGTAGGTACTTTCTGTATACACAAAAATTTGTTAATATAACTATGTATCAGTATATCACATAAACAGGAGGTGCGCATGAAAAATAAAAGAGTATATGAAGAAATTTAGGATATAGGATAGGAAGGGAAAAGGATGATTAGGCTTGATAACCGAAAGGAGGTATATTTTAACGCCAAAGACTGGAAGGAGTACTTTCAAAAAAATGAAAGTAGCAGATTGCGTCTGGATTTTTCAGAGGAACCTCCCCTTACGAAAAAAGAGAAACAAAGGATATTGCCTTCGATTGCTTCGTTTCAGATAGGGGAACACAGTGATGGTAAAAACTTAAAAAAAGCCACAGAAGCATTTACTGGTCAATTTGGAGAACTGGAATATCCAGAAACTATGCATTTGTTTATTCGGGAGGAAAATAATCACTCATCCTATTTGGCTGAGTTCATGAATTATCATTGCCTTCCCTTACGGACCAAGATGCTCCTCGATAGTATCTTTCGCCGTTTTCGGAAAACCGGTGGTATTCTGACGGAAACAATAACTCTTGTGACGGCTGAAATCATCGCCCTATCCTACTATACTGCTCTTCATGATGCAACCGAGTCAAAGGTCTTGAAGCAGATTTGTAAAAAAATGATTCAAGATGAATTGCCTCATGTGGTCTTTCAATCTTTTACAATTTCACATTTTCAGCCAAAGAATACAATCCTGATGCATAGGATTCTTCTTATGGAATTGTCATCCTTTGCAGTATGGGGAGCATACGGGAAATTGTTCCGGTTTTCAGGCTGGACATTTAAGCGATTTATCAGGGAGAACATGGGCTATCTTCACCAGTCAGAGGATATTGCCAAATATATTCGGCATAAAAATATGCCACACTTTCGAAGCAATTATAATATCGCCGATTGAATGGGCAGGTACCGTCTGAACGAGTTCAGATGAGAAATAAAAAGGACGGGAAAAACATGAAAAACAAAATGAAACGAACATTGGGTGCTCTTCTTGCTTTTGTTATGATCTTTGGCATGCTGACACAGAATGTCGCTGCAGCCGGACCAGAAATGGGGGGGGACAGAGACTGCAGAAACTTCCTTGGAGCAAACTGATACGCCTTCATCATTTAAGAAAACGACGCAAGACGAAACTACTCAGGAAGAAGCGACGGAGAAGACATCCACACCAAGCGTAGATGCTGACACAGATGCTGCGAAAAAAAACGAAGAAGTAGAAAGCACAAAAGATAGCAGTACAGAGAACCAGACACGTGGCGCGCCATCCGAAGAAGAAACAACTTCCAAGGAAAGTGCTAATGATAAGAGCAAAGAAACGTCCCAGAGCGTGTCAGAGAGTGACGCGAAAACGGCTCTTCGCGCTGAAAAAAAGTCAACAGCACTAACAAGCAGTGATCTGTCAAAGTTCCTGACGGATGTTAAAACAAATCTTACACCGGGTGAAGATGGCACCTATACCGTAGAAAAAGGGAAAACGTTCAGCTTGGATCTGACTTTTCAGGAAGTGGAAAGTCTGCAGATGAATGATACCGAATCCCTGACCTATACGATTCCGGAGGGGATCACACTGAATGGAACCAGTGGGACTTTCGACATTCAGATCAGCGACGAACAGGGAGACGGGACAGTTAAGGGTAACACCTACCGTATAAATGACGGTGTTTTGACTGTAAATTTCAATCAGAACGATCCTAATTTCTCGCGTCTCCAGTCGGAAGCAAATGTTGGATTTTCTCTCAATTTTAATGCAGAACTGAACGGCAATGCGTCTGACGTGAAATTTATCGATAGTGTCACACTTCACCTTGATGATAAAAAACCAGAGTCAAATGTGACTGTCACAAAGGACGGAAAATATGATGCCAAGTCCGGAGTGATTACCTATCAGATTGTAGTCACTTCATCTGGTGAAAACACAAATGTGACAGTGGAGGATACGATCAGTGGTACTGCCCTTATTTACCAGAAAGATGTTTCTGGCAGTTCCAGTAAGTCCGGGGCTTTGAATATTTCAGCTTCAAATACAGAAAATGGGTATACGTATGTCATTCCATCCATGTCCGATGGGGAGAAGGTAACCCTGACTTATACTGCTAAAGTGAATTATGATAAGCTGAGCGGTGAGGGACGAGGGACCAAAGATGAGACAAACAATACAGTAAAGGTGACTAGCACGGAAGATCCGGATGGAGATGAAAAAAACAAAGATTTCACAAACCAGATCCAGTATCGGACATTAAGCAAAGTGGCAGGAGATACAAAAACAGATGCCAGCGGTAATACGGTTGTCCCGTGGACGGTCACCGCAAACAATAACCAGCAGATTTCTCTTGCTGGGCAAAGCATTACGGATACTATTGATAAGGATTCTCAGACGATCATGCATTACAGTGGTAAGGGAATCAAGATTATTGTGACAAAGGAAGATGGAACAAAAGAAGAACGAGAGGTATCTTGGGCTGACCTGACGACAGAGACAGATAGCCAGGGAATGATCTCCTGGCGCTATCAGGTTCCGTCCTCGGATGGAAAATACAGTTACCAGATTAGTTATGAAACAACCGTAGATACAAGTAGCCTGATCACAAATACGTCCATCAAGAATTTGGTCACGGATGGAAAGATTAGCACTAGTGGCTCAAAAGATATCGGGATTGGAGAAGGCGAACAGTTCAATGTTAAGAAAGAAGTAACTGAAAGCAATTCACAAACGGTTTCCTGGAAAGTGACCGTCCATGTCCCTAAGAGCGGATTGAACAGCCTGACAGTAACAGATACGCTTCCGCATCAATGGATCGATGGAAAAACTTACTTGGATACTCTGGTAGATGGGTCTGTCCATGTGAAAGGACTTACGGGAACAGAAAGCTACCAAGAAGAGAGTATGGAAAAAGAGGGGTTAAACTACCTCGTTCTCACCTTCTATCAGGATAATGCCAAAACAAAGAGCGGCCTTTCTTCTTCGGATTCTGCAAGGGATCTCGTAATTACCTTTCAGACGAACAATAATCCGGAATGGATGGAGAAGTACGAAAAGGATAGAGTTGATTATTATAAAAACCACACCAATAATGTGACAGCAACAGCAAATAAGATCGACAAATCCGATTCGGCAACCGCAACACCTGCGCATGAAAGTATAAAGAAGTCGTTGACTAAGAAGGAGACGGTACAGATTGATGGGGTTTCCTATCCAGTATACAGTTACAAGCTGGTTCTGGAAAATGTAACAACAGATACGATCGACATTTCCGATGAATTCAATACAGAGTATCTGAAATACTATGAAGACAGGGGAATTGTATTAAAGGGCGGAGATATTTACGGACAATATTATAGCGATGGAGGCTCAGCAACGATCAGCAGCACCAAGAACGGAATGAACATCCATGTTTCGGCGTTTCCGAAAGGCAATAATTCTTTTTATTCCGTGTATTCGTTGGAGTATTCGCTGATTGTGAAAGATGCGGAAGCGCTGAAAGCGTTGGAGAAGGCTAGTATTGACAGCACAGACGGTGTGAAATTAAAGAATATAGCTACCTGGGGTGCAAATCATTCTGAGGAAGTGACCGTTGACTATAAGTATGATGCCCTGGATAAGGAACTGGTAACAGCGCCGTCAAAGGACAATAATTATCGGGCGACCTATCAGATTACCATCAATCAGGATGCGGAGGATCTGCTCGCAGGCGCTGATGAATTGACGCTGACAGACAAGCTGTCCGACAATCTCCGATTGATTGAGGATTCAGTGGTTATCCATCCGGAAAACAATACTACATATACATACAAGGATCATACTCTTACAGTTAAAATTCCGGATGCGACAAAAACAGTGATCACTTATGATGCTTATGTGACCGGAAAAGGGAACCAGACTTATACCAATACGGCTACACTGGAAGGTTATACCGATCATGTAGAACAGTCGGTAACCGTGGAATCGTCGGGAAGTGGATCAGGAAGTAATCCATATATTGATATTCATAAGGTGAGCGCAGAAGACCACAAAAAATCGCTTGCAGGCGCAACTTATCAGCTCTACCGTTATGATTCTGATGGAAACAAGTCCCCTGTAGTGGATAATAACGGGGAAAACGTAACGTTCACGACCGATGATGAAGGCAAGGCACGAATAATTGGAAATCAAAATACTCTTGGATGGGTTCTTTGGAAAGACAGCCGCTATGCCCTTGTGGAAATAAAAGCGCCTGAAGGCTATAAACTGAGTGAAGATTCTGTTGACTTTACCATCTCCGACAATCTTAGTACAGAAGATGAGACAACCTACTATACTGGCAGTACTATTACTGTGACCGATAAAGTGCAGACGACTGATATCAGCGGCAGCAAGACCTGGGAAGACAACAACAACCAGGATGGCGCTAGACCGGACAGCATCACCATCCGCCTGCTGGCAAATGGTGAAGAAGTAACCAGCAAGGAAGTCACCGCCGACGACAAGTGGGCATGGAACTTCAAGGATCTTCCAAAGTATGAGAACGGTGAGAAGATCACCTACACCATCACCGAGGATGCCGTTAAAGGATACTCCGCTGAGGTTAGTGGCTATGATGTGACCAACACCCATACACCGGGCAAGACCAGCGTTGCGGTCACCAAGGCATGGAGCGACAGCAATGATCAGGACGGCAAGCGGCCAGACAGTGTCACCGTTCATCTTCTGGCAGACGGCGAGGATACGGGTAAGACCGTCGAGCTGAACGGGGCCAACAACTGGTCTGGCACCTTCACGGATCTGGACGCAAAGAAGGCTGGCAAGTCGATTGTCTATACGGTCGAAGAGGCAGAGGTCGCTGGTTATACTGCTGTGATCACAGGCGATGCGACGACAGGCTTCACAGTTACGAACACGCATGAGACCGAAACGACAAGCATCAGCGGTGCTAAGACCTGGTCTGATAACGACAACCAGGATGGTACCAGACCGAACAGCATCACCATCCACTTGTTGGCAAACGGAAAAGAAGTAAGGAGCAAGGAAGTCACCGCCGACGACAAGTGGGCATGGAACTTCGAGGGCCTTCCGAAGTATGAGAACGGCGAAGAGATCACCTACACCATCACCGAGGATGCCGTTGAAGGATACTCCGCTGAGGTCAGTGGCTATGATGTGACCAACACCCATACACCGGGCAAGACCAGCGTTGCGGTCACCAAGGCATGGGATGACAACAACAACCAGGACGGCAAGCGTCCTATCAATGTCACGGTTCGTCTTTTGGCAGACGGAGAGGATACGGGCAAGATTGTTGAGTTGAACGAAGCCAACAACTGGTCCGATACCTTCACGGATCTGGACGAGAAGAAGGCAGGTAAAGCGATTGCCTACACGGTTGAAGAAACTGAGGTTGCAGGATATACGACGACAATCACTGGTGATATCAAGACCGGTTTTACTGTCACCAATACGCATGAGACCGAAACGACGAGTATCAGCGGTGCGAAGACCTGGGATGACAACAATAACCAGGACGGGGCAAGACCGGAACGTATTACGATCAGACTTCTGGCAAATGGAACAGAGGTTGATCATAAGGATGTGACAGCAAAAGATGGGTGGAAATATAAATTCACAGATCTCGCAAAATATGAGAATGGTAAGGAAATTTCCTATATGATCACAGAAGACGCAGTAGTGGATTACACAACGACAGTTAATGGCAATAATGTAACAAATACCCATATACCTGGGAAAACTACAATCCATGTATCAAAATCCTGGAATGATAACAATAATCAGGATGGAAAACGTCCGAAAAATGTTACCATTCATCTGCTTGCAGATGGAAAAGATACTGGAAAGATATTAACTCTTACGGAATCTGATCAGTGGGTGGGCAGCTTTTCTGATTTGGATGTGTATTCAAACGGTGAAAAAATCGTATATACCGTTTCTGAGGATGCTGTGTCTGATTACGAGATATCTATCACTGGAGATGCAAAAAAAGGATTTATCGTAACTAATACACATAAAACAGAAACAGTAAAAGTAAACGGTTCTAAGACGTGGAAGGACAACAATAATCAGGATGGCAAGCGCCCCGCTTCTATCACGGTTCAGCTAATGCAGACAACCAAGAATGGCACGACGACGGTTGCCTCAAAGAAGGTTACTGCCGACAGTAACGGGAATTGGAAGTATAGTTTTGAAAACTTACCAAAGTATGAGAAAGGGGAACTTATTACATATAGCATTGGTGAAGAAGCTGTAGAAGATTACACACTTACCGTTAAGGGGTATGATCTTATTAACAGCTATACACCGGATAAAACCAGTATATATGTAGCAAAAGTATGGAATGATGAACAAAATAAGGATAAGATTCGTCCAAAGAGCATCATTGTTCATTTGCTTGCTGATGGAAAAGATACTGGAAAAACTGTTATGCTGAATGCAGATAATGGTTGGAATACAAGTTGTAAAGATCTTGCGGCATATTCGGAAGGAAAAATGATTCATTATACAGTTTCAGAGGAATCTGTAGCCGGATATACCACAGAGATCACAGGAGACAGTAAAAAGGGATTTGTAATTACGAATACACACACACTTATAGATACGAAAAAACCAACAAACACTCCAACGAAACAGACCACTACAACTTCTCCAAAGACAGGGGATAGCAGTAATATTATTTTATACGGCACACTCTTAATGTCAGCGATTGTAGCACTTCTGATCCTGTTGTCAGTAAACAGAAAGAAAAAATCAAATTAAGTAAGCAGCATAACCGATGTAGAATAACAAAATACGGCGGAGGCTGGCTCTGTCAGAGCTGACCTCTGCCATTGTTATTGTGCGCCTGGCGGCGCGCGTTTCTAACGAGTGCAAGTTCCGAATCCGCCCGGTAGTGGGAAGGATATAGCCGAAGGTAAGGGTGTCCATCGCGAGATGGGATCTGAAGGAAGCCGGATGTGGGAACAGACTTAACCACGGGCAAACCTCTGGCCTGATGAAGAGAAACCACATATAAGGTCACGCATGAGGATAAGACTGAAATACAAGCCAAAGTCCAATAACTACACAGAATTATGCGGGATAGATGTGGCAGGTAGATGGAGGGAAAGAAACGTGTGGTACCCACCCCCCAGGGAAGTCTACACGGAACGATAGTGTCAAGGGTTTTTTGAGCCCTGTGGAGTACAGGCGATCTCTTGGATTGGTTGCCTAGGCTGTCCAAGAAAACGTCCGCACCCCCCGCCCACCAATTTCCCTGTAAGTGTCGAGCCTATGAAATAATCTCTGTAAAAATGAATACTTAATCGTATTATCCAGGTCTTCTATGATAAAATCAAATTTATAGGAGGCCTTTGATTATGGCAAACAAAAAGCGAAATGTCTACAAACCGAAACCCATGACAGAAAACAAAAGAAATATCATCCAGGGACTGTTTGAAGAGTACGATATCGAAACAGCGGATGATATTCAGGACGCCCTGAAAGATCTGCTGTCCGGAACGATCCAGGAAATGCTGGAAGCTGAAATGGACAACCACCTTGGCTACGAAAAGTATGAGCGTTCTTCCGAACCAAATGATCGAAACGGAACAAAGTCCAAAGGCGTCCGCAGTAAATATGGTGAGTTTGAGGTAGATGTCCCACAGGACCGGCAAAGCACCTTTTCCCCTAAAGTCCTTCCGAAACGTAAAAAAGATATTTCGTCAATCGATGAAAAAATCATATCCATGTACGCAAAGGGAATGTCCACACGTCAGATTTCGGATACGATCGAAGACATTTATGGCTTCGAGGTGAGTGAAGGCATGGTCTCTGATATTACCGACAAGTTGCTGCCCAAAATTGAAGAATGGCAGAACCGGCCGCTCTCCGCAGTATATCCGATCGTTTTTATTGATGCGGTTCATTTTTCTGTTCGTGATGACGGCGTGATACGAAAACTTGCTGCCTATGTTGTCTTGGGAATCAATGATGAAGGCAAAAAAGAAATCCTAACGATTGTGATTGGCGAAAATGAAAGCAGCAAATACTGGCTGAGTGTATTAAATAGCTTAAAAAACCGTGGGATACAGGATATCTTGATCCTTTGTTCCGATGGTCTGACGGGAATTAAGGATGCCATCAGCACTGCCTTTCCTCAAACAGAACAGCAGCGCTGTATTGTCCATATGGTGCGTAATACGTTGAAATATGTCGCGAACAAGGACATGAAAGCATTTGCCAAGGACCTAAAGACGATTTATACAGCTGCGGATGAAAAGGCCGCGCTGGAGCAGGTTGACCGCGTAACAGAAAAATGGTCCGGTCAGTATCCCCATGCCATGAACCGCTGGCATGAAAACTGGGATGCGATTTCGCCTATTTTTAAATTTTCGAAAGACGTGCGGATGGCTTTCTATACGACAAATGCGATCGAATCCTTAAATTCGTCGTTCCGCCGACTGAACCGGCAGCGCAGCGTTTTCCCGAGTTCCCAAGCCTTGCTAAAAGCTTTATATTTATCATCCTTCGAAATATGCAAAAAATGGACGATGCCGATCCGGAACTGGGGCAGAGTCCGCGGAGAATTATCGATCATGTATCCGGAACGGATGCCTGAATAACAAAAATCCGTTGGCAGGTAAAGGTTGAAATGCACGCCTGACGGAGTCGGGTGCCCTTGACATGCCTGTGGATTTCTGTTAGATAGTAACCAAGGGCTGAACAGCAGGTTCTGCCGTCCAGCCCTCAATAATTATCATAGAAAATCTTATTTACAGAGAATTATTCACACGCCCTAAGTGTCCGCCCCCCCGGCTCCGTTTTATATTTGTATGTTCTATGCCATACTTAATTGCTACAATTATCATTGCCGTCCCCATCAGTAATCCCGGTAGAATTCCACCCATAACATACTTCCCGCTGACGCATTTGTTACAGACGCATACGAGATCATTACTGCAGACGGAGATATGGTACAGCCCAATACGCCGGCGACTGCCATAGTACCAAGCGAAAATTTTGTATCATAATCTGCCTCAATCATAGATGAAACCATAATGCTTCCGACTGCCGTACAAGTTGCCGTCGGAGAACCAGATAATGCGCCAAACAGCATACACGCAAATATGGTACAACACCTAAACCGCCCGAAAGTTATCCAAGAACTGCATCACAATAAAGTGTCCGTCTGGTCGGATAACCAAGAACTAGGATGGTAGTGGTTACCGATCCACACTAATGATCGACTTTTAAAGCGGCATTAATTTTTGTCTTGCGAACACATGCTGGTTTAGCTCCTTTCGGAACCCTTAAGGAGTCCAACTTTTTGGTATGACTAGCATACGTTGAAGTTACAATAAACCACCGCACATGCGAAAACATCCTGTTTTTTTGTTGCTGCAGCCTCACTGCCTCAGCTCCAGCGCAAAACAAGATTATTCCGATATAGCTGCTGGCCGTATTTGTTTTTAATCGTCAGTGTCAGATCGTAATAGTTTCTAAGGCTGTAATCGACATAAAATGTCGTTCTTATTGAGTTATAAGCCCCATACATTTTGCGTTTATATGTCTTTCCGCCGGCCTTCAGATATACCGTATCCCCTGCGGTAATATGATACAAATTGACCGGAATATAATTCTTACAGCTCCAAAGCGTATCATAAGATGCATATGTGTTGCTGTATATTTTTTTCGTATAGTTCAGTTTCATTCCTTTGTAACTATAAGTAACCGTATATTTCGTCCCCACGCGATAATTCTTTTTTAGTTTAATAACGGTCATACCCTTCTTTCCAATTTTTCTTGATTTATAGGAGTGCTTTCCGATTTTAAGTTTTACACGGGCCCCTGGTTTGGAACCAATGGTTACTGTCCGATCTGCATACGCAGAGTAAGCGTATGAATGAAATTCGAAATTTGCTTTTTTCCAGCTGGACGAAACTTTTACTTTTACTGTTCCGGTCTTTCCGCTTGTGCTGGTTACTTTTACTGCAGCTGTACCAGATTTTGTACCGGGCTTTATTTCTACATATCCTGATTTCGTTGCCACCTTTGCAACAGCTTTGTTCGATGATACTGCCTTTGTAATCTTCTCAGAGCTGTCCTTTGGAAAAATAGATGCTGTATCATAGGAATGCTTCTTATCAAATGTTACCGACGTTTTATACAGTTCCAATTTACTGCTGGTGGCCCCTTCTGCATAGACTGTAATTGGGGTTAGTAGTGTAACCGAAAGAACTGCTGTCATAGCGTATCCTGTAATCTTGTTCATATGCGTCCTCCCTAATTTTGATTTCTCTTTCTCCTCATTTTTTTGTTCCTGTACCACAATAATCGGGTTTTTTGTTTTATAGTTAAATTATATCACAAGATAAACGAAACTTGTAATACAAAAGAAACAATTATATTCAGATTGTAGCACAAAAGACCTGAATGCAACTGGAAATAAGTCAATTCCAAATTTGTGTGTAAATTGCGGGTCTTTGACACTTCATTTTCTCTTTGTCTATCGCAAATCCCTTATTTAAGCCATCTAGGCTTTCTTTTTGTCAAATTTTATACGTGCTATTTTGTGCTATTTATGGTATCATGTACTTAGTAGTGAGGAGGGCTTGCTTATGTACATTTCCATTACCGGTTCTGCCAACAATAAAAACATCTATATCGTTCAATCCTACCGTAAAGACAACGGGAAAACATCTTCCCGCATTTACCGGAAGCTGGGCAAATACAATGAACTGTTAAAAAACTTTGACGGCGATAAGGATGCACTGCTTGCATGGGCAAAGGCGGAGGCACAAAAAGATACAGAAAACTTTTCGAAAAAGAGTTCCATGGTCTCTGTCTCCCTTTCCCAGACAGCGTATATCCCCAAAGGGGAAGAACGGTCCTTAAATTGCGGATACCTCTTTCTTCAAAAGATATGTTCTGAGCTCCGTATTGATAACATCTGCCGCCAGATACGCTCCCACCATAAGTTCGATTATGACTTCCACGCAATCCTGACGGACCTGATTTATGCCCGCATTCTCTCCTCCTCCAGTAAGCTGAGCAGTTATACGTTCTGTCAGGGGCTGCTTGAAGCGCCGAAATATTCGCTGCAGAACATTTACCGTGCGCTTTCGGTGATGTCTGATGAATCATCGTTCATCCAGGAGGAACTGTATCGGAACTCAAACTTTGTGCATGCCAGGAACCATCGGGTCCTGTATTATGACTGTACGAATTACTACTTTGAAATCGAAGACGAAGATGACTTCCGAAAGTATGGAAAGAGCAAAGAGAACCGGCCGAACCCGCTTGTGACCATGGGGCTGTTTATGGATGCTGACGGCATCCCGCTTGCCTTCGATGTTTTTCCGGGGAACCAGAACGAGCAAACCACCCTGCGGCCTCTTGAGACCAAAATCATCCGGGATTTTGACTGCAGTGAATTCATCTTCTGCTCGGATTCTGGTTTGGGCAGCAAAAACAACCGGCGCTTCAACAGCTTTGGGAACAGGGCCTATGTCATTACGCAATCATTAAAGAAACTGCGGGCAGATGATAAAGCGGATGCGTTATCCCCCAAAAACTTCAGGCGTATGGGATCCGATCAATTCATTGATATCAGCGAACTGGATGAAACCAACGAAGAGATTTTTCATTCTGTTTTTTATAAAATCATACCTGTCGTAACCGGTGGAATGGAGGAAACGATTATCGTTACCTATTCGCCAAAATACAGGGCCTATCAGGCAGCCGTACGGCAGAAGCAAATCGACCGCGCAAAAAAACTGATTGACCATCCTGCAAAAATCAGAAAAGGCAAAAATCAGAATGATCCGGCTAGATTCATCAAGAAAACTTCTGTCACGGAAGATGGCGAACTGGCCCCAAACACGGTATATGGTCTTGATACCGCACGGATGGATGAAGAAGCGAAATACGATGGTTTTTATGCGGTGGTTACAAACATCGAAGACGATGTTGCCGGCATCATAAAAATCAATCAGCAGCGTTGGGAAATCGAAGAAAGTTTCCGGATCATGAAAACTGATTTTGACGCAAGGCCCGTCTATGTAAGGCGCGAAGACCGGATCCGGGCACACTTTTTAATCTGCTATATCAGCCTTCTGGTTTACAGGCTTTTAGAGAAAAAGTTGAATGAAGCTTATACCTGTGAAGAAATACTGGCCACTTTGAGGAGCATGCGTATGACGCTGCTGTCTAAAAACAGCGGCTACACCCCAGCTTATAAAAGAACGGATCTGACCGATGCCCTGCATGAGCAGTTTGGGTTTCACACGGATTATGAATTTATCTCGAAATCATCCATGAGAAGCATCATAAAAGAAACAAAGGCCACCAAGCCCCTAAGGACGAAAAAATAGTACATATCGCAGCAATATACAAACGGCCGCAACCCTCGTGTTTCGTAGGGCTGTGGCCGTTTCATCCTGAAATAAAGTGTCAAAGACGGGATTATATCACAAGATAAACGAAACTTGTAATACAAAAGAAACAATTATATTCAGATTGTAGTACAAAAGACCTGAATGCAACTGGAAATAAGTCAATTCCAAATTTGTGTGTAAATTGCCTTCAGGTATAACTGTTGATAACTATGCTGCCAAGAGAGCAGCCTGTTCTTCGGCAATCAGATGCAGGTGATTTCGAACATCGGATTTCAGCAGCTTCTGATAGGATTCCTTGCTGAAGATTGCCTTCCTGGCCTGACTGATGCTGTTCTGTTCAATCAGGACAGATCACATCAGCCGGATCAGCGAGGCTTCATTTGAAAATATCCCGATAACGCCGGAACGCCGCTTCAACTCCCGGTTCAGCCGCTCGATATGGTTTGATGTCCGGAAGAAGCGACGTATCCCTTCCGGAAGCGTCATAACGGTCATAGCGCTTTCAAAGCCTTCGTTGAGACATTCCATTGCTGACGAAGCGGATTCTTGATAATCGGCGAGAATCTGATCCCGCTTTTGTCTGGCATCTTCGATCTTTTTGCAGTGGAACATCTCCTGCAATTCAGCACGGAGATCATGCCTGCTCTTTCTTCGGAGCTTTGTCAGCGATGTTCTTTGAAAAGTGAAACTGACACCGCTGCCACGGAACATCCGGAAACACTTTCCTGGCGGCATTGATAATGCCATCGTGAGCATCGGAAGTAATCATCATGAGACCGCACAGGCCGCGCTGTTTCAGCCCTGTCAGGAAATCTTTCCACGTCTCATGTGACTCATTCCGGTAGGCCGAGAAACCAAGGATTTCGCGCTTTCCATCGTCATTGGTACCATAGGCAATCATCAGTGCTTTCGAGACAACTCGACCGTCCTCACGTACCTTGAAGTACGTGGCATCGACTGTGAGGAACGGATAATTTCCTTCGATTGGCCGGTTCCGGAAAGCAGCGACTTCCTTGTCGAGATCCTTGCAGACATCGGAAACGGCGGATTTAGAGACCGATGTGCCACAGAGCGTTTCTACGACCCTTGCGACTTTTCTTGTGGATACACCGCTCACGACCATTTCCGCCATGGTCGTGACCAGAGCAGCCTCACTACGGGAGTAGTTTTCAAAGACCATCGTGTGGAATGGCTGGTTCCTGTGCCTCGGTACGTTCAACGTTATCGTTCCGATCCGCGTTTTGAGATCTCTGGTTCGGAAACCGTTTCTCGAGTCTGTACGGCTCTCTGAACGCTCATACGGCGCCGCCTGGAGCTGTTCCTGGGATTCGGCCTTGAGAACCGAATTCAGGCTTTCCTGAAGAAGAGTCCGGAAAGCGTCCTCCCGGTCGGCAGAAAGTAATTGTAGAATTTCGTCCTGATTCAATGTAATATTGAGTTGAGCCATTGGTTCTCCTTTCGGTACTATGTTGAATGTCGCGATTCTCATTATACCTGAAGGATGAGCCATTGGCTCTTTTGAATTATTGAATTTACAGCATTATATGGACTCTACCTGAAATGGCAGGGCTATGAACAGGCATCCCTGGCAGTGCAGAAAGTAAACTACGCCGTGAAGATGTATAAGGCTGTTGGATTCAAGACCATTGATGAGAATGCCGAAGAATATATCATGGTGTGCGAGTTATAAATCGGCATTTGAAGGAGGTAATCATAGTGAATGAATTTAACGAATATGTTCGTGAGGTTTTTTCCGCAGCCGGGGATATTGTCATAAAATCCATGATGGGCGGATACCTTGTATATTTTAACAGTAAACTGATAGGTGACATTTGCGATAATGAACTGTTTTTGAAGAGAACGCCGACATCGGATAGGCTACTTGCAGATTCTTCCGAACTGCGTTATCCGTATTAAGGATAAAAGATACTAATATATGTATTTGATAGATTTGAAGATACGGCGTTTGTTCTGGAACTTCTGGATGATATGTATACAGAGATTCCTGCTCCGAAAAAGAAGAAGTGAGGATGAAGCATGACGCTTGAAACAGAAAGACTAATTCTGCGCCGCTGGGAAGAAAGCGATGCGGAGGATTTATACAAATACGCCAGCAATCCTGATGTGGGACCGATTGCAGGATGGGCTGTTCATGCGAGTGTGGATAATAGAAGAGAGATTATAAAAAGGGTACTTTCTGCGCCAGAAACATATGCTGTGGTTCTGAAGGAAATAGGACATCCTGTTGGCAGCATAGGATTAATGCTCGGCAAGGCAAGTAATATCGGTATTCCTGATACGGAGGGTGAAATCGGATATTGGATTGGTGTTACATATTGGGGACAGGCCTTATCCCGAAGGCAGTTCGTGAGATAATGCGATATGGCTTTGAAGAACTGAAGATCGAAAAATTATGGTGCGGGTACTTTGACGGAAACGAGAAATCAAAGCGTGTGCAAGAAAAATGTGGATTTCATTACCATCACACTTCAGAGAATGTTCCTTGCGCATTGGAGGGCGTTCTACGAACAGAGCATATAACCTGTTTGACGAAAGAAGAATGGTTGGAGAAGAGATGATGCTTTTAATGCTTTATTTTCTGTTATCATAGGTATTGACGGAGTGAGCTATATAGATTATGCTATATATAGCATAAAGGAGAGACGATTTGTTCAGTGTGGATTTTTATCGAGAAGAAGATGGAAGCAAACCGGTCGGTGATTTTATCCGAACACTTGACGTGAAGATGAAAGCCAAGGTCGTATCTGACTTGCATCGGTTAGAGATGCTGGGAAATGAAGCCAGATCTCCGCTGAGCAAGTTCCTTGAAGATGATATTTTTGAACTCCGCACGATACTGGGAAACAATATCGTGAGAATTCTGTACTTCTTTGATGAAGATGAGATCATTATTGCGACGAATGGTTTTGTCAAGAAACAGCAGAAAACGCCGCGGAGTGAGATTCTGCTGGCAAAGCAGAGGAGAACGATTTACTTGAAAAGGAAGGAGGGCAGACGATGAGTGATTTACAGGAATTGACCAATGAACTCATGCAGGATGCTGCGTTCAGAAGGGAATATGAAGCTCTTCAGCCGGAGAGAGACATCACGATGTCTTTGATTCGTGCGAGAAAGGAAGCGGGTCTGACACAGGCTGAGTTGTCTGAGAAAACCGGAATCAGCCAGGCAGATATCAGTAGACTGGAAAACGGGACACGGAATCCAAGCCTTGCGTTGCTTAATCGTATTGCGGAAGCGGTCAATTCGACGCTGAGAATAGAGTTTGTCCCGAATAAGCGGCTGGCAAAATAATGCGTTGAGCAGGCCTTGATAATCATCCAGATCCGAAGATACATCCGGCTGACCGAGCTGATACCAGAACTCCTACAGCTGGTGGATGAAGAGAAGATGGGATTGAGATCAGCAGTAGAAATCTCCTATCTTGGCCATCTGCAGCATGACGTTTACGAATGTATGGAAAAAGATCAATGCATACCGACGCAGTCGCAGGCGATGCGGATGCGAAAGCTGCATGCAGGAAATCAGCTGAACAGAGCGAAGATCATTGAAATTCTGGAAGAAAGAAAACCAAATCAGGTTCCGAGAATCATCCTTCATGGAGAACGCTTCTGGAATATTATGCCGGAACACCTTCACAAGCAGGAGTATGAGGAGTATATCGCCGAGGCTATCGAACACTATAATCACTCCAGATTGCAACAGAGTCTGGCAAAGGCTGGCGATTAACAGACCATCACACAATTGCCTGCCGGGATGAAAGCCTTTATCCTGTGAAAAACAATTACAGAAATAGCAGATGAAGATATGAGGTGTCAGTCATGAGAAAGAAGATAAAGATTGGATTTACAGATGATGAAATAAGGATCATCGTCAGAAGTCTTGTAGAACTCAGAAACGAACTTCTTCGTGAAGGAAGGTATACCGATGCGGTGGATGAACTCCTGCTGAAATTCATGTAGACCATCATATTACAGTAATATCGAAGAACTGAATATACCGACACAGAGCCGCTTGCATTATGATTACAGGGTATGCAGGCGGCTTTTTGCATTTCTGCAGGCTGATACACCGTTACATTGTCCGGTTCACAACGGAGCTGGGCAGGTATATCAGCCGGAAAGGCAGGAAAGTTTCACAATTACTCTTTGAATAACACGATGCTCATCGCAATGCAGCGCCCGGACGCAACGCTGGTATCGGTTATGCAGCATGGCAGAAGAATCACGGCAGAACTGTCTGTAAAGGTGAGCGGGAGATCAGGATTCTGGCACCGTGCAAATACAAAGTCGAAGTCGAAAGCGGGAATGCCGGCGAGGAACCGAAAAGAGTGGAACGTCTCGGGTTCAGGATCGCTTATGTATTTGACATCAGCCAGACTGAAGGCAAAGACCTCCCTGATCTTGGCATGAACGAGCTGTCCGGAGATGTAAAAGGATATCGAAAACTGTTCAATGCATTGAGTAGCATCTGTCCGGTTCCGATGCAGTTCGAGGAGATAGAAGGCGGTGCAAAAGGCTATTATAACGATGCCGAAAAGCGCATCGCCATCAGGGAAGGGATGAGCCAGGCGCAGACCATCAAAACGATGCTCCATGAGATGAGCCACCAGAAACTGCATGCGAAAGAAGCACTGGACCCCGATCATCCCATCGACCGCAGAACCAAGGAAGTTGAGGCCGAAAGCATCGCCTACACAGTATGCTGCAGGTACGGACTTGACACTTCCGATTACAGCTTCGGATATGTTGCCGGCTGGTCTTCCGGAAGAGACACAAAGGAACTGAATCCTTCACGTCATCGACGCAGGTGGCACTGATCAGATGGCTTCTTAAGCCGGAGAAACGAATCCGGATCAACGAACTGATGAAAAACCTTGGCTACACGACCATGACAGAATCCCGTGTGGCTAAGCAGCTTGGAGCTACTGACTGCTTTGTTATCGAAAAAGATGGAACTGCCAACGTTCTTGCTGCAAAGTATACGGCAAAAGAAACCTTTCTTAGATTGAAGGAATATATGATGTCGCCGGTTGAAACGGCGGGTTATATTGATCTTCCTACAGATTTGGATGTCACAATAGCAGGGACAGAAGCTTTGTCTGAGAGAACCATGGTGAATCCGGGCAGGATCCATACCTATGCGGTGTATGGCATGAAACGAAAGGCGCTGCGCAGCGAGCTTGTGGATCCTGCAAGACAGGCATATGTGGAAATATGGAAGTATGATCCGAAAAAGCTGCTGCAGAATGATGGATACGCAGATCCGGTTTCGATTGCATTAAGCCTTGAAAATACTAAAGATGAGAGAATCGAAGCTGCAGTAGATGAAATGCTTGAACAGATCTGGAGGTAGATATGGTACGCGGATTTCAGAGTTTCAAAGAGTGGTTCCTCGGATATGAGGATCAATATACCGTTATAGGCGGCGTTGCCTGCGATCTTCTGATGGAGAATGCAGGACAGGAATTCGGAGCAACCAAGGATCTTGATATGGTCCTAATGGTAGAGGCCCTTACCCCTGGTTTTGTCAGCAAGTTCTGGGAATATATCCGGGAAGCAGGGTATGAACACCAAAACAAGAGCACTGGGAATGTGCAGTTTTATCGTTTTACAAATCCAAAAGACAGATCATGGCTGTATATGATAGAGCTGTTCTCCAGAAAACCTGATGAAGTATTCCTGTCAGGAGAGCCGGTTTTGACACCGATACCTGTTGAAGAAGAAATATCGAGCCTTTCTGCGATCCTGCTCGATGAGACCTATTATGCCTTCCTCAGTGATGGAAGAATAGTTATAGACGGAGTGCCGGTGCTGGAGGTTAAGCATCTGATCCCATTTAAGGCGAAAGCATATATAGATAATGTTATGCGTAAAGAAAACGGAGGGCAGATTGACAGCAAGAATATCAGGAAACATAAAAATGATGTCTTCCGACTATTGTTGATGTTGTCTGATAATGAAACTGAACTGCTGCTGCCGGAAGCCATCAGAAAAGATATGCTGTTATTCGTGAGCATGATGACTGATGAACAGGTAGATGTGAAGGCGCTCGGAGGAGGCCGTCTTACAAAAAAACCTGCTTGTCAGATTTAAAAATACTTATGGACTCTCAGATTAGTCAGCAATTCTTTTCGATGTTAATTTGCGTTGCTTGAAGAATGGCAGATGTTCCTTTACCTTGAAAACAGAGGAAAGGAAGGTGATTGATAGTGATGCTCAATCAAAATATTAAAACAATCAGAAAGAATAAAGGTTACACACAGGAAGACCTTGCCAACCGGCTGCATGTGACGCGGCAGACAATTTCAAAATGGGAGAAGGGGTATTCCGTACCGGATGCTGATATGCTTTCCAGACTTGCAGATGAGCTGGAGGTCTCAGCCAGTGAACTTCTTGGCGGTGAAGCGATAACAGCTGAAAAGAGTGATGCGGTGGTAGAGCAGCTGTCAAGGATCAATGAGCAGCTTAGCATAAGAAACCGCCGGGCCAAACGCATCTGGAAGACAATAATCATAGCGGCTGTCATAATATTCATTGTTATACCTTTAGCCGTTACCGTTCCCGGTTTAATATTGTATTCTTCGCATACAGGTGAATCAACCGGGATCGGGATAACTGAGTGGAACATATCAGTGGATGGAAAAAACTACGAATATGAGATCAGATACGACAAAAACTACAATATAGAATCCCGTTCAAGCGAAGGAGATCCTGTGATTGATGAAGGGCTGAACCTTGACTCTTATCATGATGCAAATAAAGTTAAGAAGGCGATTGAATCGTACGTTGAAGACAAGTGCGGAACATTTACAAGTGAGACAAAGGGGAGGGAACTGAAGGAATAGAGAAGAGGCATTCTGCACGTGCAAATAGTGATCAGAACTGATATTGCGGAGGTCATTCCGGCTTCCGCTTTTCAATATTAAAGGGATTTCTGTGCAGAAATTGCTTTTAAGTGCATAAAAATTATTGATGCAAAACGATTCTTGCTTTATAAAATCCCGAAAAACATCTATCATTAATGATGAGGTAATTGATATGACGTTGGGTAAAAAGATTACAAAAATCCGAAAAAAACATGGGATGAATCAACAGCAGTTTGCTGAAAAGTTCCATGTTACGCGGCAAACTGTTTCGAACTGGGAAAATGATAAAACTATCCGGACATATCTGTCTTGAAAATGATCAGCGATGAATATGATCTGTCTTTCGACTTCTTGCTTAAAGAAGATGAATCTTTTATCAAGAATGTTGATGATACAAAGAAGAAGCTGACTGTTTTCCGGAAGGTTCTTTTGCTATCTCTTATTATCCTTGCGACTGTAATAGTCGGTTTCTTTGTGCTTTTGCATGCCGCATTTCAACCGACACCAGATGGAAAAAGATTAACAGCGATACCACGATTAGAATGTTGATAGACTTGCCGGAAGCAACGCCGTCGAGGGCTATTACTTATACCACAGACATGAAAAGCGATAACAGTGGATATACGAGAGAGATAGAAAAGTATGAGAAAAAAACAAGAGGCGGCGTTGAAGGAGACATACCGGGCATAATTCTGAAGAACGATCCGGTAATAAGAATCCATTTTCAGGATCAGAATTATAACGATATAGCTCCAGAGCAAATCGTAAACGTTGATGCTGATATCACCAATATAATCAGCGATAGCCAAAATAAAAAGCACGCCGATCTGAAATATGATTATAGAGATGGTTATCTCGTAATAGGTCCGGGGCAAATCGATTATGCGATGGAAGACGAGTCAGGGGAGATATGGAGTGACGTTTCTATCGTAGTGGTGTACGTGTCTGCAGGGAGAGAATATACAAGCGTTACAACACTGACGGTACTTGATAAATGATATTGGATCACAGCTTGATATTACATGGCGGAGGTCATTACGGCTTCCGCTTTTTCGTAAACGTCAAATCGTACGCCTAGGCAAGCAGCCGCAAATCTGAGATACTCTGGAAAACTCACAAAACTACAAGTTTTTCAAAGGAGCTTCCTGTATGATTCAAATATAGGGATTCGACAGAAAGCAGGTGAAAGAAAAGATACCTCAATGTAATATAAGGTTTGCTGACCCACCACAGTTAGCGAAACCATTACAAGACAGAGAGACGACATATGCTGCCAGCTTCTGGATCACACCTTCTTTGCGAGCGGAGAAATGGACCGCATCAATGAACACGATCGGATATACTGCTGACAGCGGGCGGTTCTGCCATTCCTCGATCTTAGGAAGCAGTTTGTCTGTAATATCAGATACCATGCCTTCACTGATTTCAAAGCCATAGATATCTTCGATCGTTTCTGAAATCTGACGTGTTGTCATGCCTTTCGCATAGAGTGGGGGGGTACAAACTTTTGGACCAGATCACACATAAGGTACGCGATCAGCACTGGCTGAGGGTTATCCAGGAATGCAAAGCCAGCGGACTGACCCGCAGAGAATGGTGCCAGCAGAACGGAATCAGCACCAAGACATTTTATTATCACCAGAGAAAACGAGCCTATGAAATAATCTCTGTAAAAATGAATACTTAATCGTATTATCCAGGTCTTCTATGATAAAATCAAATTTATAGGAGGCCTTTGATTATGGCAAACAAAAAGCGAAATGTCTACAAACCGAAACCCATGACAGAAAACAAAAGAAATATCATCCAGGGACTGTTTGAAGAGTACGATATCGAAACAGCGGATGATATTCAGGACGCCCTGAAAGATCTGCTGTCCGGAACGATCCAGGAAATGCTGGAAGCTGAAATGGACAACCACCTTGGCTACGAAAAGTATGAGCGTTCTTCCGAACCAAATGATCGAAACGGAACAAAGTCCAAAGGCGTCCGCAGTAAATATGGTGAGTTTGAGGTAGATGTCCCACAGGACCGGCAAAGCACCTTTTCCCCTAAAGTCCTTCCGAAACGTAAAAAAGATATTTCGTCAATCGATGAAAAAATCATATCCATGTACGCAAAGGGAATGTCCACACGTCAGATTTCGGATACGATCGAAGACATTTATGGCTTCGAGGTGAGTGAAGGCATGGTCTCTGATATTACCGACAAGTTGCTGCCCAAAATTGAAGAATGGCAGAACCGGCCGCTCTCCGCAGTATATCCGATCGTTTTTATTGATGCGGTTCATTTTTCTGTTCGTGATGACGGCGTGATACGAAAACTTGCTGCCTATGTTGTCTTGGGAATCAATGATGAAGGCAAAAAAGAAATCCTAACGATTGTGATTGGCGAAAATGAAAGCAGCAAATACTGGCTGAGTGTATTAAATAGCTTAAAAAACCGTGGGATACAGGATATCTTGATCCTTTGTTCCGATGGTCTGACGGGAATTAAGGATGCCATCAGCACTGCCTTTCCTCAAACAGAACAGCAGCGCTGTATTGTCCATATGGTGCGTAATACGTTGAAATATGTCGCGAACAAGGACATGAAAGCATTTGCCAAGGACCTAAAGACGATTTATACAGCTGCGGATGAAAAGGCCGCGCTGGAGCAGGTTGACCGCGTAACAGAAAAATGGTCCGGTCAGTATCCCCATGCCATGAACCGCTGGCATGAAAACTGGGATGCGATTTCGCCTATTTTTAAATTTTCGAAAGACGTGCGGATGGCTTTCTATACGACAAATGCGATCGAATCCTTAAATTCGTCGTTCCGCCGACTGAACCGGCAGCGCAGCGTTTTCCCGAGTTCCCAAGCCTTGCTAAAAGCTTTATATTTATCATCCTTCGAAATATGCAAAAAATGGACGATGCCGATCCGGAACTGGGGCAGAGTCCGCGGAGAATTATCGATCATGTATCCGGAACGGATGCCTGAATAACAAAAATCCGTTGGCAGGTAAAGGTTGAAATGCACGCCTGACGGAGTCGGGTGCCCTTGACATGCCTGTGGATTTCTGTTAGATAGTAACCAAGGGCTGAACAGCAGGTTCTGCCGTCCAGCCCTCAATAATTATCATAGAAAATCTTATTTACAGAGAATTATTCACACGCCCGAGAAAACTGAGACAAGAAGCATATTTCCAAAAAGAAGAAAAAATTTCCTGCGGAAAGTTTCCGGCCCTGCAGAACTTAGAGTTTGCAGAGATCGCTCTTCCCACGTCTGCGCCGACTGGCGATCATTCAGAAAATCGTGGTGAGGCATTTCAACCGGATGCTGTCATTCGAAAAGATGCCTTAACTATTGAAATTTCAAATCATACTTCCAAAACAGTTTTAGAGTTTATTCGGGCGGTGATTACACATGCTCCATGAACTTCCCTCGATCAAAAAAATCTATATCGCATGTGGGAAGACAGATTTAAGAAAGGGCATTGACGGACTTGCAACGATCGTGAAAGAACATTTTCAATTAGATCCTTTTCAAAAAAACATTCTTTTTCTCTTTTGCGGTGGGCGCATGGATCGGTTTAAAGGACTGGTCTGGGAAGGCGATGGATTTCTCCTGCTTTATAAGTAAACGTCAAATCATCCGCCACCGCCCAAAGTAAGGCAGCTGACCATCTGTCAGATGCTTTTCTTATGGCATCTTTCCGGAAGGCTGTCCGACCATGGCAGCAGTGGATCCAGATCATCCGGATCTATCGTTCCATCTTCATCTGCCAGCTCCGGCAGTTTCTCCAGCAGATCATCCAGGTAATAATAAATGTTCAACTGGTTCCGTTTCGCTGTCTCTACAATCGAGTAGATCACTGCGCTGGCGTCTGCGCCTTTCACGGAATTGATTATTACCCAGTTCTTCCTGCCGATTGTAAATGGACGGATAGCTCTTTCAGATGCTGAATTGTCCATCGGGACATTTCCATCTGTCAGGAAGACCCGCAGATATTTCTCCTGCTTCAAGCAGTATTGAATTCCGTCTCCGGCTTTCCCTCCCGGAAGGACCTCCGTCCCTGACTGCAGTTCTTTCAGCCACGCAAAGAAGTCGTCAACGAGCGGTCCGATCTGTTTCTTACGTTCGCTGAGTCTTTCTTCTGCACTGAGGCTTCCCAGTGTGTTTTCTATGTCATACATCTTCGCGGTCCGCTTCAGAGCCTGCCCTGCAATTGTACCAGCCGCACCTGCTTTGTCATTCTTCTTCAGCGCTTTGACGGCATCTGCAAAGAACCTTCTGCCATGCACCCAGCAGTTCGCATTTGTAAATCCCGGGATCAGCTTCTCCAGCATGTGGTACTGCTGCAGGCCGTCTGTCTCGACAACGCCATGATAGTCTCCAAGGAATGCCTGCGGATATTTGTGGTCCCGTCCCCTGCAGTACTGATAAAGGACGATCTGCCGGTCCCTGCTGAACTGTCCCGACCGGTACACCCACATGAAGTTCTTGTGTCCGGCGGAACTTTTCCTGTCAGCCGGATCAGAAGGATCCTTGTCATGGATCACCTGGCAGGTGGTTTCATCCGCCTGTATCACCGGCAGCTTTAAGAGTTCTTCCTTCAGCCTTTCCCATACAGGTGTCAGATATTTCTGCGAAACACTTATCGTCCAGTTGCCATTGTCTGCCGGGATATCTTTATCCCGTTGGCTCTGAACTGCTGCTCCATCCGGTACAGCGGCATTGCGTTGGTGTACTTGCCATTCAGGATTGCCGCTTCAAGGGAATGGGTGACTACCGAGTTACGCAGCAGGTCTTTCGGACGATCAGCCCTCAAGAATTCATCCTGTCTGTCGCCGTCTGTTCCGACTTCCACATCCACTTCATGGTCTTCCACGGTATATCTGGCAGGTTCGCATCTTACCCGGATATATCTGTCGGATTTCATCCTCCGCCAGCACCCCGCACCGAAGAAGGCATCCAGCTGTTCATCTGTCAGGACATGGTGATGAGGTTCCTGCGGAAGGTCTTTGAAGTCCTCCTCACGCTGGCCTTTCTTACGCTTTTTTCTGACAGAGAGAACGACTTCATCTCCGGACGGTTCTTCTGCTTCGGGATTACTGAGTGCTTCTGCTTCGTTGAACAGTGACATCTGTCCCTCGATCTGGTCAAGCTTCTCTGTCTTCCTGCCGAAGCGGTGCGCACTGGCAAGCCTGATCTGCTCCGTAAGAGCTTCCATGTTTTTATTGAGCATTTCCATCTGGTCCTGCAGTGAGACATATATGGATATGATCTGCTCTTTGCTGAATCCTTCCAGCTGTTCGGGTGAAAGCTTTTCCATAGAGAACCGTCCTTTCTGGTAATTATTATACGGAAAAGTACGGTTTCAGGCCACTTCCCTGAAGAACAGTATTCGTCATAATGCCTATGGATATATGCTGTTGTAAGCGTATCTGGGAGCCTGTATCTGCAGGTTTCTCTGGTGCTTCCGGAGCATCAGGAAGGCCTCATGCGTTACCTCAGTGCCTTACCGGAACAGTCTGATTCAGCCGTAATACGCTGAAATGTCTGCCATTTCAGGCTCTGAAATTTCTCTGTTCTGCACAAAAATTTATGTTACTCCCCGGGGATGAACCTCCCGGATTTTCGGCTTTATCGGATTCAGTCCCAGCATCAGCATCTGGTACTGTTCACGGCTGATCTCCTTTGCCTCCTCCGGCGTCCTCGGCCAGGAGAAGGATCCCTGTTCCAGCCTCTTGTACAGAAGCAGGAATCCTGTCCCTTCCCAGAGAAGGCCCTTGATCCGGTCACACCGTTTGCCGCAGAAGAGAAACAGCACATCCTTCTGGAACGGGTTCAGGTCAAATGTTGTCCCGACGATCTGTGCCAGTCCGTCAATCCCTTTCCTCAGGTCCGTATAGCCACAGGCGATATAGATTTTCTTTACACCGGCCGCCTCAGCAAGCAGGATCCACCGCCTTTATGATGCCGGCAATCAGTTCTTCTGAAGCGCTGTTGGAAAGCGCAACAGCTACGGAACCGATGCGGATGACTGCGTCAGGCCGGAACTCCTGTACAGAGTCCTCGGGAGATGGTTCCTTCTGGACAGGAATCTCTGCGAACACCATTTCAGTGCGCTGATCCGAAACCGCTTTATCCGGAAGGCTCCGGCGTTTCATTTCTTCATATGCTTCAGAGCGGATTCTTCTCTGCCAGTAGTAATACTGTTTTTCACTGATTCCGTTTTCCTTCATCCAGTCCTTTGCCGTCATACCTTCCGGTCTGGACTGGCACTGGGCGACCACCTCCTTCCAGTGGGCAAGTCTTACTTCATGTGTTGATTGATCCATCTCTGAGTCCTCCTCTGAAAAACCTGTAGTTTTGTGAGTTTTCCAGAGTATCTCAGAAATCCAGCCGCCTGACTAGGCGTGCGATTTGACGTTTACTTTCAATTGCCTACATTATTGAGTTTTCAAGATTCAATACACCTTTTGGTGTGGGAAGTTTTAGTTACTTAATCATAAAAATTATTTTAATCTTACAGCCTATCGTAAAATCTACTGTAAACATCCAGAAAGGGAGAAAAAGGTAGGTATATCAAGCTTGATATTGCTTATCCCTGTTATTATCAAATATCATAAATAAATTCTGTACCAAGGATACAAACGGGAAAATCTATGATAGTGTTAAGATGGATGCTCGTTGGTATGGAGCAGAATAAATATAATTGTGAATATTCTGAGATGCAGGGATACTGGCAATACGCCGATATTCCTGTTCGATTCTGCAGTTATTGCTAATCAGTTTTATTGAATTTACACAAAACGAACTAATGTTCGGAAACACACTTGACGAATGAACAAATGTTCCATATAATTGAATCATCGCTACCGAAGTGCTAAACAAATAACCGCAGCGGCTGATTGATTTCCCTTTTGCCGCAGGCGATTCTGAATGCACCAATGAGCATATGATGCAGTGTGATCCGGGGAAGTCTAAATGACCGGGAGCCAGCATAGAAGTGAAGAAGCGGCGGAGGAGAACACGCAAGGAAATGGTGGGCATGTTCCGTTTCGATGTTCTGAAATCGGACCATCCACATTTTGTCAGTTGTTTCCGCTTTATATTTTTCACTTGAATACTTTTGTTAGCTTACAAGCTAACAAGTAATAGATATAGAAAGGTGCAGCGTTGGAAAAGATAACATTTGGAGAGTTTATTCGTAAGAAACGATTGGAACAGTCCATTACACTCCGAAGAATGGCCGATCAGCTGGATGTATCCGCACCATTTCTTTCTGATGTTGAAAAAGGACGGAGGAATCCGCTGGATCTGGATAAGATGAATCAGCTGGCGGATTTTCTTCATATGAACAGTCAAGAGCGAGATACTATGTACGATCTTGCTGGGCGTGACCGGGATACGATCGCGCCGGATTTGCCGGAATACATCAAAGACCGAGGGTATGTGACAGCAGCGCTCCGGTCGCTCCGGGATCTTGATGCCGGTGAGAAAGAATGGCAGGAGTTTGTGGACGAACTGAAGCGAAGGAAAGGATAAAATCGTGTACCCTTTAAAGTGCTGGATGAAACCAAGCGGTTTGCCGGTGCTGAGTCGAAAACAGATCGATCAGCTGGGGGAGGAGATCCTCCGGGATTTTGCGCCGGACTTACTGAACAGACCGGGCGCACTGGATATTGAGTTGTTCGTGGAGTCCTATCTGGGAATGGAGTTGGATTTTCAATATCTGTCTAATAACGGGATCTACCTGGGAATGACTATATTCGATGAGACCAGCAGGCTTCCAGTCTATGATCCGGAAAAACAGCAGGCGAAATATTTTTCCGTAAAAGGAAGTACTGTGCTGATTGACCGGTCTTTAATCGGGCCGCGGAAAAACGAAGGGCGATACCGGTTTACTGTCGGCCATGAAGCGGCTCATGCGCTGCTTCACCGGGAATATTATCGACGGATGAAGCATTACCGGCAGGAACATCCGAATGCGGAAATTTCGCACCTGCCGCCCTGCAGAGCAGGCGCCTATCTGAAGCCGGAACAGCGGAATTTCCAGACAGATCACGACTGGTTGGAATGGCAGGCAGACACCCTGGCTTCCGCATTACTGATGCCGAAAAGCATGGTATCCAAAGAGGTTTGTGACTTTGAATCGTATGATTGGTCAGATCGGTCTTGTGTGGATCATCTGGCGGAAGTGTTTCAGGTTTCCCGGGCTGCGGTAAAATGTCGAGTCGAACAGCTGAACCTCCATCCGGGATTTACCGAAATTCCGGAAGAGTGGGATGAACCAACGAGACAAAAAGCAGAAGAAAAAGCGAAGCGGGAAGCAAGACTGAAGGAAATCAGCCGATTCTGCAATAAATATGGATACGGAGATGGCAGCCTGGTAAGAGCTTATCTTGGTGATTATTACTATTAGATACTGCAGTAAATGTATGACAGAAGAAGGCAGATATGAAAGAATACGATTACACGATTACGTGTCCGAAATGCGGTACGGTTCTGCTGAAGACATCTGTGACGGATTCTCAGATCCGATGCCCAAAATGCAGGCGCTTTTTTGATATCCGTCTGATGGACGGAATTATTCGGATTCAGGAAATCGGTGAAAAAACAAAATCAAAAGCAGAAGTTTCATGATTCGCTGATGGAATCAGCGTTTCTTGAAAATAAACTGTGATCCGGGAACAGATGAATGGATCACAGAGGAAGAAAAACAGAATATCATGAGATTTTCGGAAGAACAGCCGGATCGAATGACTGCAGAAGAAAACAGCATTCTGCAGAAGAAGTTCCCAGGGGCGTCGCCGGAAATCAGGAGTTTGTGATGAGTTGGATTTGACGAAGCGGACAAACACCACATCTTGAAAATGTGGTGTGCAGGAAGCGGGAATCATCAGGAGCCGGGCAAAACGTAAAGCATAACAGGAAAAGTTTATGCACTCGTTTTGTCCGGCTCCTTTTTTGTTCGCTTCACGGTACCACGAAGTGTAATGACGAAAGAAGTGGAACGGAGAGGCAGCGTGGAGATTTATGACTGACTGTTTAAAAGGATCCGGCTCAGGTACATATAGGTGCAATGATCTGCGCCAGACATTCGAAAGCGTCACCTGTTTTCAGACAATTGGCAGTTTAGACAAGGGCGGCTGTTTTGTGAATGAAGCATAACAAGAGGAAGGGGCACATGCTTTTTACCCTGAAATCTTTTATATCACAAATTGTACATTGAAAATTTCATATGCATTCATCAGAAACATCCCTGTGCGGGCGGCAGATGCCGCCAGCCACAGAAACACACCGGTGAGAAGCTTCCCCCAGGTTTTACGAGAAATATGAGAAGCAAAAAACGCTCATCCGGATTGGTTTCAGATGCCGGGATTGCATCCGGCATGGCCATGAAACGCGCAGGTATAATGGTACTTCTGTCCAGCCACAGCCTGAACCGGAAGCACTGTCGGATCACGGCAGCGCAGGCCGGCCGCACGCAATGGGGGCAGCTCGGAAGAATTTCGGAGGGGTTAGAGTCCCATGGAGCTGATTGCAGTCAGCCTTCTGATGTATTCCCGGAAAACAAAGGTTTTCCAGCCGGGGGAGTCAGGGACAAATACGGCACAACTTATCGAACAATAGACCGGGCGGGGACTACTGCCCGGATACATAGCCGGTTTGAAAAAACAGAGGCGTGTTTTCGATGACCGGCTTGGCAGAGCAGACAAAACAGCAAACAGATGTGTTTATGCCTGCTCTGAAAATCAGTCTATGAATGAAGAACAATCGAAAGGAGAAGCAGAAGAAATGAAGAAAAACTGGATCTATCAACGCGGTGATGTGTATCTCGTGAATCTTAGCCCGTTCGTTGGTTCGGAACAAGGCGGGAAGCGGCCGGTAGTTGTCCTTCAGAACAATGCCGGAAATTTCTTTTCCAATACGCTGATCATCGCTCCGATGACAAGCAGAAACAAGCGTAACCTTCCAACCCACTGCAATGTGCAGGTGTCCCATATGGAGGGGGAATCCACGGTGGAACTGGAACAGATCCGCACCATCGACAAGGCAAGAATCATTTCTTACATCGGAAAAGTGAAGCCGGAGCAGATGTCGGAGATCGAAGAGCGGATCCGGGTCAGTCTGCATATGGAGATTCCGGTGTGTGAAACCGCATGCTGAACAAAAAGGAGAAACACGTGATGAGAAAAAAGAAATTTCGGAAAGCGGCTGCGCTTTTGCTGGCTGTAGCTGCGGCAGTGGCAGCCTTGGTTCCGTGTGCACATCCAGCCGGTGCCGCTTCACGGATCAAGGTTACTCGAGGAACGTTGTATCGTTATTCAGATTATGGTCTTGGCAGCTATCTTACTTATAAGTACACGGTATCTATGGGAGATATCACAAGTACTGCGTACTGCATTGAACCGGAAAAAGCATCCCCCTACAGCGGCGACTGGGAGGTGACACGCTTAAAGGACGGAAAAGCATTGGCAAAGGTCTGCTATTACGGAACAAAAGCATCTGGTGAAAATGGATTTTTCACCCAGTATTATCCGGAAAAATCAGCAGGGGAGCGGTTTGTAATCACCCATCTGGCGGCAGCCTATGCCTACCAGAAAGACGATGCATTTAAAGGGGCAAATACAAAAGGAAAAACTCTTGCAAAGAAACTTTATAACTACTGCCTGAAACAGCCGGATATCCCGGATGTAGACATGGAGTTTTCCGACGATGATGTAAAAGCCTATGTAAAAGGAAATATCCAGCGTACCAAAACGGTGAAATTTACGGCCGATAAGCTGCAGACTATCACAATGAAACTTCCGAAAAATGTGAAACTGGTCAACGTAACGACCGGCAATACCAGCAAGGCAGGCGTTGATGTGGAGATCAGCGGAGGTACCCAATTTTATCTGACGGCGCCGGTGGACCAGGCAGAAGAAATGAAGGGAATCTGGCAGACAAAGATGAAAGGCAGCATCACAAAGGATTATGCAGCCTATAAAGTATCCACCGGGTCTGGATCTCAGAATCTGGCCTTTGTGTTCGGGGAAGGCGTGGATAATGAGAAGTATGTAGACTTTACCGTCCGCTGGGTGCATCCATCTAAAATAGAAATCACGAAAAAGGACAATGATACCGGCAAGCCGCTGGCAGGAGCTGTATTTGGCGTGTATCAGGAAAAAGACTGTAAAACACTGCTTACAAAGATGCCGAAGACCAATACCAATGGAAAATCCGGTGTGGAGTTCTATACTGGCGAAAACACAGTTTACGTCAAGGAGCTGACCGCCCCGGCAGAATATGCCGTGGCAAAGACGGTACAGCCAGTTGGCGTTTCCGAAGAAAAAACTTCTCGGGTCAGCATCGGTGATGATCATCAGCGTTACGGTGTGGATGTCCTAGTACAGAAAACAGATAAAGGCACCGGAAAAGCGGAGGCGGAAGGTGCAGCGACGTTAAAAGATGCGGAATTCACTATGAAGTTTTATGAAAACGTGAAATCCGATGGCGATCCGGCTAAGTTCGGTGTGAGACCGACGAGAACCTGGGTATTTCGCACGGATGATAATGGAACAATTAACTATGATAAGGAACACCTGGTCAGCGGGGATGAGCTTTATACTGATCAATCCGGAAAAACGTATCTCCCGCTGGGAACACTGACCATGCAGGAAACAAAGGCTCCGGAGGGGTATAAAGCAGACAGCACCGTATACGTGCGGAATCTGAAAGCTTCTGGAATCGAAGTTGTGGCAGGGAATGTGGCAAAGGAAGCAGTCAAAGAACAGGTGCTGCGCGGAGATTTGAAACTCAGGAAGATCAGCAATGTCGGAAACAAGCCGATGGCAGAAATCCCGTTCCGAATCACATCTAAAACCACCGGTGAAAGTCATGTGATCTATACCGATGGAAATGGAAACGCATCCACAGAAGCTTCCCATGTAAAACACACCGCCCATACCAATGCAGAGAAAGCCTCTGTAGACGGTGTCTGGTTCGGTACCGATACACCGGACGAGCAGCTGGGCGCGCTTCCTTATGACACCTACACGCTGCAGGAACTGCGCTGCGAGAATAACCGCGGCACCGATCTGATTAAAAAGGAATTTTCCATCGATGACAAAACAAACGGGGCAGTGATGGTAGATTTCGGGACCTTGACGGATTATTTTGCTCAGATCAAAACGGAAGCAGTCGATCAGGAAAGCGGTACCCATTATGCAAAGGCAGATGATAACGTCACGATCATGGACACGGTTTCCTATGGCGGATTGACCAAAGGGCAGAAATATCGCCTTTCCGGCATTTTGATGGATCGCATCACCGGAAAGCCGGTGCAGTCCGCTGGAAAAGACGTTGTCTCCGAAACAGAATTTACCGCAGAAGACCGCAGCGGTACCACAAAAGTGGAATTCCATTTCAAAGGTACGGATCTGAAAGGCCATGCCGTAGTCGCTTACGAGGAGCTCTTCAAAGGGAATGAAAGCTATGCGGAACACAAAAAACTGACAGATGAAGGACAGACAGTCTATTTTCCAGAGGTGCATACCACCGCATCTGACGCAAAGACCGGTACCCATACTTCCTGTACATCAAAATCAGTAACACTGACCGATCAGGTGGCTTATCGGGGACTGGCTACAGGAAAGACCTATACCTTAAGCGGAACACTAATGGATAAAAAAACCGGGAAAGCCATTTTGGTCAATGGAAAACCAGTAACCGCAGAGCGGAAATTTATTCCGGAGCATACGGACGGAACAGCATCTCTTACTTTCGCATTCGACGGCAGTGCACTGGCTGGGAAAACAACGGTGGTATTTGAAAAGATTTACCACGAAGGCACAGAAGTTGCTGTGCATGCAGATCTGAAAGATGCGGATCAGACGATTCACTTCCCGAAAATTCACACCACTGCATGGGATCAGGCAGACGGTGACCACAAAGTGAAGGCGGAAAAGAAAACCGTAGTCATTGATACGGTAAATTACTCTAATTTGACCGCCGGAAAAGAATACAAAGTTTCAGGAACCCTGATGGACAAAAAGACTGGAAAACCAGTTCAGAAGGATGGAAAACCGATAACGGCCAAAACAAGTTTCAAGGCGGAGAAAACTTTTGGTTCTGAGGAGGTGAAATTTGTATTCAATTCCTTGGATCTGGAAGGCCATTCCACCGTTGTATTTGAAAAACTTTATGAAGCCGGTAAGGAAATCGCCATGCATGAGGATCTGAAGGATAAAGGACAGACGGTCGATGTGGAAACCACACATCATCATCCGACAGCGAAAACAGAATTCTATGATTCCGGATCTATCAGCCATCCGAAGACTGGAGATCGCAAACTTCCGGTTGGTTCTATGGCAGCGCTGATCGGTGCGGCAGCAATGCTCACCGGCCTTGCGGCATATCGCCTGAAGAAACGGGGATAGTGAAGGAAATGGACATGCATTCAAGGAAATACGATCTAGGCATGTCGTAAGAAAACAGAACACAGGGGGTTAAAGCAGAAAAAAATCATGATGAAAGGGGAGCATAAAATCCCCTTTTATTTTATTACGGATGTCAAGGATGAAAAATCATTTGCTAACATCGTGGAGAAATAATCATTTTGAATCTATGCTCTGAAGGAGTCGGAACATAAATTCACAAAAAAGATGGAGGAAAAAATTTATGAATCAGACAATGGACAAATTAAATGAACAGAAGAATGAGTTACTTGCAGTGGATACGAGAGGACTGGCAGCTATGCTTTCCTGCGGTATGGGAACAGCAAGAAAAATCGGAGAAGACGCAGGCGCGAAGATCATCATAGGCCGAAGGGTCTTATTTTCAGTCAGCAAAATCAAAAAGTATCTGGAGATCATGGCTGAATAAGGAAATGGATAGAATTTCCAAAAGAAAAATATCCTGTCAGTACGGAATGCTTGGAAGAATTCTCAAGCTCTTATCCGAGAGAACTGGAGTCATTCCGGCTGACAGGAATCAGAAAGAAGGAATGATAGGATGGCAAGACAGAGAAGGACAGATAATAAAGGACGAAGGCTGAAGGAAGGAGAGTATTATCGAAATGATGGACGCTATTCCTACCGATATACGGATAAACAGACGGGGAAACGGACTGGTTTTTACGCTTCGACACTTCTGGAACTCCGGGAAAAGGAAAAGAAGCTGCAGAGAGACTTGGAAGACAGGCTTCTGACAGACAGTGTAATCCGGCAGATGACGGTAAATACACTGTTTGATCGATACATGGCGACAAAAAAATTAAAGGAAAGTACCAGAGAAAATTATCTGGCCACATGGAATAATCATGTAAAGAATGATCTTGGACTGATGAAGGTACTTCAGGTCCGTCCGTCTCATATAAAACTCTTTTATTCTAATATGTCAAAAGCCGGATACTCGAGAAGTATGATCACGCTTGTACATAATCTGCTTTATCCGGCATTTGAAATGGCAGTGGATGATGACATGATCCGTAAAAATCCTGCAAAAAAGGGAGTCAGTGATTATGGCATTCCCCCGGTAGCAAGGAAGGCTCTGACGCCTAGTCAGCAGGAAAGACTGTTAGCGTATACAAAAAAGAGTACAATCTATAATGTCTATTATCCGGTTCTGATTATAATGATCGGAACTGGTATGCGTGTAGGTGAACTGATCGGTCTGACATGGAAGGATGTGAATATGAGGAAACGCGAAATTCATGTTACGACGCAGTTAATCTATAAAAATTATGGAGATGGCTTTAAGTTTCACGAGTCAAAGCCGAAGACAAATGCCGGAATCCGTACGATCCCAATGAGTAATGATGTGTACCAGGCATTTGTTGAACAGAAGAAAATGAATTTTCTGCGTGGAATCCGTGGAGACTATCAGATAGGAGAACGGGCGGATTTTATCTTCGTAGCCAAAACCGGAAGACCATTGATGCCGGCAGCGATTAATGCATTTCTGGACCACATTGTAAAAGCTTTTAATAAAGAAGAAGAAGCTGCCGCTGTCAGGGAAAACAGAGAACCGGACCTGATGCCGCATATTTCCGCTCATACACTTCGGCATACCGGATGTACGAGAATGGCAGAGCAGGGGCTGGATATGAAGGTTGTTCAGTATCTGATGGGGCACGCAAATATTGATGTTACGATGCAGGTGTACAATCACATTACAGAGCAGAACCGGGTGCGAAAGGAGGTCGCAAAGCTGACTACATGGAAGGTTGTGTAACTGGAGTCAAATAGGAGTCAAAACACCAGATTTTCAGTTCTTTTGAAAAAACAAAAATTGGATATCGCTGAAACCCGCATAACAAAAGGGTTTCAGGTACATAACAAATATTTTTTAAATAATCAGCACTCACCGCTTGACAGTGCTAACAACGTGTGCTATAACATATATAGCAAGAGGGAAAGGAAGAAAAAAGAAAAGCCCTCTTGTTCCGATAGATGTAACAAGAAGAAATGAGCAAACAGAAAGAAGGAATGATTTATGTTATTCACACCTAGTATTTTTAGAAACACTTTTGCTGACAATGTATTTGATGACTTCTTTAATGACCAGTTCTGGACACCGGCTTCCGGAACCCCATACAATACGATGAATACAGATATCAAAGAGACCGACGGTGGCTATCAGATTGAGATGGAACTTCCGGGCTTCGCGAAAGAAGATGTCAGCGCTCAGCTGAAGGACGGATATCTGACCGTTACAGCCACTCATTCTGAGAATAAGGATGAGAAAGATGACAAAAATGAGAAATATATCCGCAGAGAGCGTTATTCCGGCCATTATCAGAGAAGCTTCTATGTAGGCGATGAGATTACGGATGCGGATGTTAAGGCATCCTTCAAAGATGGTATCCTGACCGTTGCCATCCCGAAAAAAGAGCCGAAGAAACCGGAAGTAGAAGACGCGAAATACATTTCGATTGAAGGCTGATCCAAAGCCTGTGCGTGAGGCATCGTACCCGCAGCGGCGGGACAGGAAAGCCTGACCAGATCAGAGATCTGCCCGGCGCGGCCTGCGGGCCGCGCGGCTGGGGCAGACGGAAGCCGACGAGGGTGCGAGCCCCTTTTACGATAGAATGCAGAATAATTCAATCTCCCTTTTGGAAATTTTTACATAGACGAACCATATGACCATCCTCAGACACACAGCTGTGTGCCTGCACATACTGAGATTCAAAAAGAACCGGAACTTCATCGGTCCATCACCCGGACCGGAAGTTCCGGTTCTTTTTATCTGCACAGGCCCTGAGACGTCAGCCGCCGCAGCGCAGCCTTGGGTACGGGAGCCGAAGGCCCCGGTTCTGTGCATTCTGACGATTTTTCTGGATATATTACAAGACACTTACATGTATTTTACCTATTTTATATTTATGTGAGACTTTGGTAAAGAAAGGTGCTATGATTAGAACGGTGAAATATCATTAGGGAGGATACACATGACACTGGTGGATGTTTTTTCGCTTCTTGGAGGCGTGGGACTGTTTCTGTTTGGTATGACGATTATGTCATCCGGACTGAAAAACGCGTGTGGGGATAATCTCCAGAATATTCTGGAAAAAGCCACAAAAAATAAAATCATTGCGGTACTGGTAGGTCTGGGCATGACGATGCTGATCCAGAGCTCCTCCGCTACGGATGTGATGGTCATCGGATTCGTGAATTCCGCGATGATGAATCTGTCCCAGGCCATCGGCGTAATCATGGGCGCGAATATCGGTACGACGATTACCGCGCAGATTACCGCGTTTAATATCGGGGCCTACGCGCCGGTGATTCTGTTTGGCGGCGCGGTTCTGTATCTGTTTATTTCCAGAAATCTGGTCAAATATATCGGTGAGATCCTGATGGGATTCGGTATGCTGTTTTTCGGCATTTCCGTAATGAAGGAAGCGATTATTCCGCTGTCCAAGACCCAGGGATTTATTAATTTCCTGACAGGACTGAGCAATCCGTTCCTGGCGATTTTATTTGGTGTCGGCTTTACGGCCCTGCTGCAGAGTTCGTCTTCGTCTACGGTTATTTTTCAGGCTTTTGCCATCCAGGGGATGCTGGACTACCACACAGCCGTTTACCTGGTGATCGGCGCGGCCATCGGTTCCGTGACACCGAACCTGCTGGCGTCTCTGACGACCAACCGCAACGGCAAACGATGCGCCATTCTGAACCTGCTCTTTAACGTGATCCGGGCCGGTATCCTGGTGGCGCTCATCAACTGTTTCCCGGTGCTGCTGGATTTGATCCAGGGACTGTCCCCCAACGATGTGGGACGTCAGATCGCGAATACCCACACTATTTTCGCGATTGTGGCGGTTCTGATCGAACTGCCGTTTACGGAAAAAATTATTCGCCTGTCGGAGAAAATCATCCCGATCCGGGAGGAAGAAAACGAAAAACTGGAAGACCGCAAGCTGCAGTATATGATCGGTATGGGCAAAATGCCCGTCAGCATGGCAGTGGCACAGGCCCATCGGGAAGTGGTCCGCATGGGGCGCATCGCGGCACGGAATCTGAAGGATTCCATGGACTGCTTCTTCCATTATGATACGGAACTGGCGGAAAAAGTGCGGATCCGGGAAGAAAGCGTCAATATTCTGAACCATACCATCGCGGATGCCATGGTACAGCTGCGCACACTGGATTTAACCCAGATCAATCTGCGGCAGGTATCCAATATGACCATCGCGATTTCCGATATCGAGCGTCTGTCGGATCATGCGGAAAATATTGTGGAATATGTCGAGGAAATGAGGCGCAACAAAGCGGAGCTGTCAGATACAGCCATCGCGGAACTGCGCCATATGGCAGAAGACGCCATGCATGCTGTCAATCTGTCCCTGGATATCTTTGAAACCGAGGATTACGGCATGCTGCATCAGATTGAATCACTGGAAAACGCAGTCGATCATCAGGAAGCCGAACTGATCCACAATCATGTGGAACGGCTGATGGAAGAAAAATGCAACCCGGTGGCCGGCGTGATTTTCACCGACATGGTTACTGCACTGGAGCGGTGCGCGGATCATGCCATCAATCTGGCCTACGCCCTGAAAGAACGCCCGGCGGATTATGAACCGGCCTGATCCGGCGCCGCGGCCTTGCGGGAAATGCTGCTTTCGCCTTGCGGGAAAACTGCTTTTTGCCCTGCGGAAAATACCGTCTTTCGTTCTGGGGCTTATTCGCCGATGATGTCCCGCAGCATCTGAAACATGCGCTGCACATCATCGCCTTCATTGGCTTCGTAGTGTTTTTTCATCAGAAGGAACTGATCATCATCCAGATAGATCACCAGATCATAGCTTTCAATGGTGGTGGTACTGGAAGCGTCCTGCTTTCCTTCCGCCCCATTGATGCCCACGTTGTCCGAAGAGGATACCCGGGTCTTTCCCACGTGGGTTTTGGTGGTGGTGATCGTTTTGGTGTTGGTGTTTAAATCCGCGCCGATGATATCTTTGTATTCAATATAATAGGTGCGGTGCCCGTCCGCGAATTCCAGGATCTGATCGCCGGAATCGAAGCTGATTTCGTCAAATTCCGTTTCCGGTGTAAAGAACAGCGCCTTGCCTGTCAGACAGTTTTTGATGTCATGATACAGGTGGAAGAAGGTATCGGAATCCTTCTTGGAAAAGGTGATGCTGCCGGATTTTTTGTAGGCCGGGTGGGCGCCGGCGCGCTTGTCTTTTAAGTCTTTTTCCCAGATGCCGATTTCCCGGGTGCCCATCATGCGGTCCTCGCAGGTGTAGGTCAGCAGTGTGGAAGCGCCGTCCAATACGAATTCATCATGGCGGCGTTTGTATTCCAGGATCAGATTTTCCTCATCGTAGGCCAGGACGGTATTTTTGCCGTCGTTGTAAATGTTTTTCGCCAGCGCCTGGATCCGCTGTGCCTCGATGACATCATCATCGGAACGTTCAATCTTTGTGTCAGAATTTCTGTTAAATAATCCCATAAGATAAGCCTCCTTTCGCTTCGTGCTGCATTCATTATATCTCGATTGCGCCGGTGCGAACAGAATCAGCTCTTTAATTTTTGTAAAAAAACAGTAAAAATAAAAATCCCCTTGACTTATACCAAACATATGATAATATATTCATATGAAATTATGCTCATATGAATATGGAAGGAGGAGCGCGGTGAATCGAGAAGAGATACATCGGATTCATGAGATTGACGAAGCGAAGCTCAGTGATCTGGCAGAATTGTTTAAGATGTTCGGGGATACGACCCGGGTGAAAATTCTGTATGATCTGTTCAGCGGCGAGAAGAGCGTCAGCGAGATTACCGAGGATCTGGATATGAACCAGTCCGCGATTTCACATCAGCTGAAGATCTTAAAGACTGCGAAGCTGATCCGTTCCCGCCGGGAAGGGAAGGCGATGATCTATTCCCTGGCGGATGATCATGTGAAGACGATTATACTGATGGGTAAAGAACATATTGAAGAGTAAGAAAGAGCAATAAAAAGAGCAATAAGGAGCAAGGAAGGGAGAAACATCATGAGAAAGACGTATACAATGGAAGATCTGGACTGCGCAAACTGCGCGGCAAAGATGGAGGCGGCAATTAAAAAAATCGACGGAGTCCGGGAGGCGAGCGTCAGCTTTATGACACAGAAACTGATCATCGAAGCAGATGAAGAGCGGTTTGACGAAATCATGAAACAGGCGCAGAAGGCAGTGTCCCGGGTGGATCGGGATTGTTCCATCCTGTTGTAAACAGCGGGAGCGGAGCAGAAAAGATCGAAACAGACATATAGATCGGAGCAGTCAACAGGCTCTGAGCGATCAACAGGCTCGGAACAGAAAAAATCAAAGCAGATGAAAGGAAATTCGGCAGAACCGGTGGAAAGAACGGTGCCGGGGATGCGCCGCATCCGGCCGAGGGAAATGAGAGAATGATGAAACTGACAAAAAAGCAGAAACGGGAACTGAAACGTATTCTTACCGCGGCAGGGATCTTTTTTGCCCTGCTGATACTGGCGCGTATATCGGAAGCCTCCGGCTGGGCGGAACTGTTTTTCCGGAACCGGTGGGTGATGCTGGGGTGCTATCTGGTGCCGTTTTTGATCGTAGGCTGGCCGGTGGTCCGGGGCGCGGCCCATGGGATTGCCAACGGACAGGTCTTTGACGAGGAATTTCTTATGACCCTGGCAGCTATCGGGGCGTTTGCTACCGGAGAAAACGCGGAAGCAGCCGCGGTTATGCTGTTCTATCAGGTGGGAGAGTTTTTCCAGAGCTATGCGGTCAATAAGTCCAGACGCTCCATTCGCGAATTGATGGATATCGCCCCGGCGGAAGCGGTCCGGGAGCGGTTTGATGGCACAACGGAAGTCATTGATCCGTCGCAGGTGGAGATCGGGGATATTCTGCTGATCCGGCCGGGAGAAAAAGTGCCGGTGGACGGCAGAGTGACAGAAGGCAGCAGCCTGGTGGATACGGCGGCACTGACCGGCGAGCCGGTGCCCCGCAGCGTAAAACCGGGAGATACCATTATTTCCGGCTGTATTAACGGGGACGGACTGCTGCGGGTCTGTGCGGAGAAAAAATACGCGGATTCTACGGTGGCCAGGATTCTGGAACTGGTGGAAAATGCTTCCGCGCGAAAGTCCCGGACAGAGAATTTCATCACGCGGTTTGCCCGGTATTACACACCGGTGGTTGTGCTGGCGGCTGTGGTACTGGCGTTTGTACCGCCGATTTTTGCGGGAAATCTCCTGCAGTGGATCTACCGTGCCTGCACATTTCTGGTAATTTCCTGCCCCTGCGCCCTGGTGATTTCCGTACCGATGGCATTTTTCGGCGGAATCGGCGCGGCCTCCGGTATGGGAATTCTGGTAAAAGGATCCAATTTCCTGGAGCAGATGGCCCGTCTGGATACAATCGTGACGGACAAGACCGGCACGCTGACCCGGGGCGAGTTCCGGGTGACCCGGGTGATCGCGGCGGAAGGCACCGAACAGGAAGTGCTTCGTACCGCTGCGGCCGCGGAACGCGGCTCTACGCACCCCATTGCTGCATCAATCTGCGCGGCCTGTGAAGCGGAAGAGGGAGAGGCAGCGGTATCCGCGGTGGAGAATATCAGCGGAAAGGGAATCCGGGCGGTCATTGACGGCGCGGAAATCCTGGTGGGCAGTGAAAAACTGCTGGAAGAGCGCGGCATACCGGTACCCGCAGTGGACAGCGGCGCGGCTACCGTGGCCCATGTGGCCCGAAACGGCCGCTGGATGGGTACGATCCTGATTTCTGATACGGTGAAACCGGAAGCGGCGGAAGCGATCCGTGAACTGAAGCAGGAAGGCGTCGGCAAAGTGGTGATGCTTACGGGCGACCGGAAGGAAACCGGCGAGGCAGTCGGACGGATGCTGGGCCTGGATCATGTCTATACCGAGCTGCTGCCTGGGGATAAAGTCCGCCAGGTGGAAGCGCTGCTGACACAGCAGAACGACCGGCAGACCCTGGCTTTTGTGGGCGACGGCACCAATGACGCGCCGGTGCTGTCCCGGGCGGACATCGGCATCGCCATGGGTGTGATGGGATCAGATGCGGCTATTGAGGCGGCGGATATCGTAATTATGGATGACGATCTGCTGCGGCTGCCTGTGGTGGTGCGGATTGCCCGCCGGACCCTGTTCATAGCCAAACAGAATATTGTATTTGCCCTGGCGGTGAAAATCCTGATTCTGATTCTGGGAGCCCTGGGCCTGGCCAATATGTGGGCCGCTGTGTTCGCGGATGTGGGCGTGGCCATCATCTGTATTCTGAATGCCATGCGCACGCTGGCAAAGCGCCGCTACAGGAGCCGTACCGAGGAAAAGGGGCAGCCGGTGAAGGAAGCCGCTGTAAGTAAAACCGAATAGAACCCGATAGAAACCGAACAGGAATCAAATAAAAACGCATCGAACCGAACAGGAACCGAATAAAAACGCATAAAGAAACGCATAGAAAAAGCTGCCGATGGGCAGCTTTTTCTGATAGGGAGATTGAGTTATGAAAATGTTTATCTAATATTGGAGTGGTTATCTTGCTTGCAGGATTATAGTACCGAAAATATGTGAGCAAATTATGACAGAATTCTAAAAAACTCGGAAAGGAATCATGAAATAAAAATGCATCAATTCTAAACAATGTATAAACATAAGTACAAAGCCGGAAAAAGCGGAATGCCGTGGCCGGGCCGGGGCAGAGAAGAGAAATTAATTGTACGCAATTTATGTTATTGACATCTAACCATTGTTGTGCTAGTATGACCTAAGTAACAGGAAACTTCCCAATCTTTGCATGCCATAAGGCGGAAAGACAGGATCAGATGTGAATGTACCGGAAAAGAGGGGTGTTATGCCTTTAACTATGACAAACCAGGGTGAAACCTGCAGAATCGTCCGTATCGGAGGAAATGATAAAGTCAGAAGACATCTGGAGAATCTGGGATTTGCAGTCGGCACGGAAGTGACAGTGGTATCCAGAGTGTCAGGCAGCTTTATTGTGAATGTGAAGGGGAGCCGTGTGGCTCTCGGAAAAGAACTTGTTTCAAAAATATTTATTTAAATTCTGACAGCTGATTCCCGTGGGAACAGCTGTGAAAGGCGGAAGAGTTATGAAGACATTACGTGAGGCGCAGGTAGGCGAGACGGTCACGGTAAAGAAAGTGAACGGCGCCGGACCGGTGCGCAGAAGAATTATGGATATGGGAATCACCAAAGGGATTGAGGTCTACATCCGGAAAGTGGCTCCGCTGGGGGATCCGGTAGAGGTTACGATCCGCGGGTATGAACTTTCCATCCGTAAAAATGACGCGGAGATGATTCTTGTGGGATAATTTTTTGACTAAAAGTTAGAATAAACTAATAATAATTATCTGAGAAAAATCAAAGTTAAGAAATGTTAATATAAAAAGTAAGGAGTGAAACATGTCTATTCGAATCGCTCTGGCAGGCAATCCGAACAGCGGAAAAACCACACTGTTCAATGCCCTGACCGGATCCAATCAGTACGTCGGCAACTGGCCGGGCGTTACGGTAGAAAAAAAGGAAGGCAGACTGAAGTCAGACCGTCAGGTGAAAATCGGGGATACCCCGGGAATCTATTCCCTGTCCCCTTATACACTGGAAGAAGTGGTGGCTCGGAATTACCTGCTGCAGGAACGGCCGGAAGTCATTCTCAATATCATTGACGGAACGAATATCGAGCGAAATCTCTATCTGACCACACAGCTGATGGAGCTGGGGATCCCGGTGATCCTTGCCGTGAATATGATGGATGCGGTAGAGAAAAACGGCGATACCATTGATATGAAAAAGCTGGGAGATGCCTTTGGTACAGTGGCGGTCCCGATTTCGGCGCTGAAGGGCACCGGTATTCAGAAAGCGGCACAGCTGGCGATGGAGACAGCGAAAAAGCATAAGGTATATCACTGCAGACACCATTTTTCGGAACCGGTGGAAGCGGCCATTGAACAGGTGGAAGGCGCGATTGGCACGGCAGTTCCCGAAGAACAGAAGCGGTTCTTTGCCATCAAACTCCTGGAAAACGATGAAAAAATCCGCGAAGAGTATGCAGGTTTACCGGATGTCAGCGAAGAAATCGAGACACTGGAGAAGGCATTTGACGATGATGTGGAAAGCATCATTGCCAATGAACGGTACCAGGTGGTCAGCGATGTGATTGACGGATGCCTGACACGCAGGAATAAGGAAAAACTGACGGTGTCTGACCGGATCGACCGGGTGGTAACCAACCGCATTGCTGCCCTTCCGATTTTTGCGGGCATCATGATTCTGGTGTATGTGCTCTCCGTGACTACGGTGGGCGGAATCCTGACAGACTGGGTAAATGACGGCGTGTTCGGGACGGATGGCTGGAATCTGTTCGGCAATCCGAATCTGCATGTGGGCTCCCTGCCGCCGCTGGTGGATGCCGGCCTGGATGCCATCAACTGCGCGCCGTGGCTCCATAGTCTGATCGTGAATGGAATCATTGCCGGCGTAGGCGCGGTTCTCGGCTTTGTGCCTCAGATTCTGGTGCTGTTTGCGTGCCTGGCATTCCTGGAGTCCTGTGGATATATGGCCAGGGTTGCGTTTATTATGGACCGGATCTTCCGGAAGTTTGGGCTGTCCGGCAAATCCTTTATTCCGATTCTGATCGGAACCGGATGCGGCGTGCCCGGTATCATGTCTTCCAGAACCATTGAAAACGACCGGGACCGGAAGATGACCATTATGACAACCACATTTATTCCCTGCAGCGCGAAACTGCCGATTATTGCCCTGATTGCCGGCGCGTTCTTCGGAAACGCGTGGTGGGTGGCTCCGTCTGCTTACTTTATCGGCGGTGCGGCCATCGTATGCTCGGGAATCCTTTTAAAGAAATTCCGTGCCTTTGCCGGTGAGCCGGCTCCCTTTGTCATGGAGCTTCCTTCCTATCATATGCCGACCGCGGGAACCATCCTCCGGTCCATGTGGGAGCGCGGATTCTCCTTTATCAAAAAGGCAGGTACGGTCATCCTGCTGGCGACCATTCTGATCTGGGCGCTGTCCAGCTTCGGAGTCGTAAACGGCACCTGGCAGATGCTGGATTCTGTGGACATGGAGAACAGCATCCTGGCAATGATCGGGCACAGGATCGCGATTATCTTCCGGCCGCTGGGCTGGGGCAACTGGAAATTCGCGGTTGCGGCAATTACCGGTCTGATGGCAAAGGAAAATGTAGTAGGTACCTTCGGTATCCTGTTCGGACATATGGACAGCGTGGCAGAAGACGGCACGGAAGTGTGGGCGGCTGTACGGACAGCAGTCGTTCCCCTGGCGGCCTATTCCTACATGGTATTCAACTTGCTGTGCGCGCCGTGCTTTGCCGCCATGGGAGCGATCCGCAGAGAGATGAACAATCCAAAGTGGTTCCTGGCAGCAATCGGCTATCAGTGCCTGCTGGCCTATGGCGCGGCCCTGTGCATTTACCAGATCGGCATGCTCACCCAGGGCGTGTTCGGTGTAGGCACCGTAGTGGCTTTCGCGATTGTGGCCCTGTTCATTTATCTCCTGGTGCGTCCTTATAAGGATGTGGATGACATGGGGGTCAGCCATCTGTCCATAGACGCGAATTAAACGGAACTGTAAATTTTTCCGGAAAACGGGCAGAAACCGAAAATCTGTGATAGAATCTGTATGGAAAAGGAGGCTTGCAATATGGCTGGAACAATTATTATCGCAGCTGCGCTGGCAGCCGCAGTGACACTGATTATTCGTTCGATGATCAAAGACCGGAAGGCCGGAAAGAGCCTTCAGTGCGGCATGAACTGCAGTGAATGCCGCAAGGGCGGCGGATGCTGCCACTGACCGGATCCCGCAAAACAGCGGCGGCTGTCCCGGCGCGCTGCCGGGCAGCCGCTGCAGGAAGTGAAAGCTTTCCTGACAGCGGCCTGGTCAGAGAAAAAATATAAGCGGCGGTGCGGGACTGCGGAATGCAGACGTGCCGCTTTGGGAAAAATCCGGCGGAATCGCCGGATTTTTTGCTGTGCCGCCGGATTTTTTGCTGTGCCGCTGGATTTTTATCGCTTCTGCCGCCGGATTTTTTGCTGTGCCGCTGGATTTTTATCGCTTCTGCCGCCGGAAGATTGAAAAAAGCTTCGGAAACTGTCATAATAGACCGGGTTTTTGAAGAGAGGATTTTTAACCATAAATACATTGTAGTAGAAAAGAGGATTCTTTATGCTGATAAAGACAATTGAAGAGATGGAGCAGGATACCCGGGAAAAGCTGATCCTGGATATCCGCAAACCGGAAGATTATGCCCGGGAGACATATCCCGGGGCGCAGTCCATGTACTGGGAAATGTTTGATCCGGAGACCGCGGATCTGCCCAAAGACCGGCCCATTTACCTGATCTGCTATACCGGACAGAAGAGTGAAGATCTGGCGGATGAGCTGCAGGAGGCCGGATACGAAGCCTACAGCATCAAACAGGGCTACCGTGCCTGGATCAGCCGGAAACTGCACTTATCCAGCGGGGATCCCGTGCTGCAGCAGGAGCGCTGCCGGGAGATCGAACGCAGTATACAGAAGAAATTCCGGAAAGAAATCTGGAGAAAATTCACCAAGGCCATCAATACCTATGACCTGATTCAGGACGGGGACCGGATCGCGGTCTGCATTTCCGGCGGAAAGGATTCCATGCTAATGGCCAAGTGTTTTCAGGAGCTGGCCCGGCACGGGAAGAAAAATTTTGAGACCGTATTCCTGGTAATGAATCCTGGGTACAATGAACTCAACGCCAGGACCGTGGAAGAAAATGCCCGCCTTCTGCATGTGCCCATTACGGTCTTTCGGTCGGAAATCTTTGATATCGTGGCAGACCAGCCGGACTCTCCCTGCTATCTCTGCGCCCGCATGCGCCGGGGGCACCTCTATGCCAAGGCAAAGGAACTGGGCTGCAACAAGATTGCCCTGGGACACCATTTTGATGATGTGATCGAGACCATCCTGATGGGCATGCTGTACAGCGGCCAGATTCAGACCATGATGCCGAAGCTGCACAGCACCAATTTTGAAGGCATGGAACTGATCCGCCCGATGTATCTGATCCGGGAGGAGGATATCCGGCGGTGGCGGGACAGCAATCATCTGAATTTTATCGCCTGCGCCTGCCGCCTCACCGAGAGCTGCGCATCCTGCGGCGGGACGGAGCAGGGCTCCAAGCGGGCAGAGATCAAGGCCCTGATCGCCGACCTGCACCGGCAGAATCCGTTTGTGGAAAAGAATATTTTCCGCAGTGTGGAAAATGTCAATCTGAAGACCATTATTGCCTATAAAAAAGACGGGGTCCGCCACAGTTTTCTGGACGAGTATGAGAAGGAAAGCTGAGACTGCCGCAGTTCTCCCGATCGCGGAATATCGGCGGGAAATGTACAGATACTGCGCGCTGAAACGGGAATAACTCAAGTGATTTTCGAAGAAAAACAGGCGAAAATCGTACGGGATCGGTAAATCAAACGAAAAACGTATATAATAATAGAACAGAGAACCGCATCCAATGCGTTTCTTCGGAATGACCGCGCGTAAGGGCGCAAAGAAATACAGATGCGATGGAAAGCATCCGCATGTTACATCTTTTTTATTTTATACTAATAGGGTCAAACTGTCAACATGAATAAAGGGGTAGGAGACAGATAGCATAATTTGTACAATATAGACAAAAGAAATGCGGGAGTGTATAACGAAACGAATAAAATAGTTGAGCTGCATTGAATTTATTCTCTTCTTACGGTATAATTACAAAAAAGTTACTAGTACAGAAGTAAAATTTCGTTACGTTACGATACAGCGAAAAGATTCATATAAGGAAAAAGATACAAAAAATACAGTTCGCAAGGCCGGTGACCAGCCCGGTGAAAAACTATCCTTTTGGCCAGTTCACTTCTGGGAACGGCAAAGGTAGAATAAAACTGACAGCGAGAGAAGCCGTGCCGCCTTCCCGCGGCCGGAATGACAGAAGGAACAGGTGAATTTGCATGACAGAGAAGGAGCTGCGCAGATTAAAGCGTGTGGAACTGCTGGAAATTATGCTGGAACAGGGCAGAGAGATGGAACGCCTGCAGCAGCAGGTGACAGAACTGAAGGCCGAACTGGACCGGCGGGAGATCATCATTTCCAAAGCAGGATCCATCGCGGAGGCGGCGATGCAGCTGACGGACATCTTTCAGGAGGCGCAGCGCACCGCGGATTTATATCTGGCCAATGTAATTCATCTGACCGCGCAGACAGGAGACAACAGGGAGAATTCCGGAAATGAACAGCAAGAAGTACAGCAGAGGGGATGCCGGCAGGGAGGAACTGCAGGAGATCCGGCAGAAGACAGAGACACCACAGCATGACGCGTCCGGGCAGGGACTGCCCTCCGCAGCCAGTATCAAAGAAGAGTATACACGGGTGACGGAGAAACGGCGGTTCTGGGGTACTATCCGCAGCTCGGTGTTTGTACTGATCGTGGTGGCGGCAGTGGCTGTGCTGGTGGCGGTAATGCTGCTTCCCATCCTGAAGATTTACGGAAAGTCCATGCATGGCACACTGGATAACGGCAACATTGTAATCTCGCTGAAGGGAGCTGAGTTCGAGACCGGTGACATCATCGCTTTTTACTACAACAACAATATTCTGGTCAAGCGTGTGATTGCCACATCGGGAGAGTGGGTAAATATAGACAAGTCAGGAAATGTCTATGTGAACCAGAAGAAAATCGACGAACCATACCTCAGTTCGAAGGCTTACGGAGAGACGAATATCGACCTTCCTTACCAGGTGCCCGAAGGAAAAGTGTTTGTCATGGGGGACAACCGGAAGGTATCCATTGACTCCAGAAGCACTGCCATCGGATGTGTATCACAGGAACAGATCGTTGGAAAGATCGTCTTTCGGATATGGCCGCTGTCGGAAATGGGGACGGTTGGCTAGCTGGGACGGAGAAATGTCCGCAGCTGTGATTCAGACCAGACTGCACGAAGATTAGCTTGTCAGGAGATTGAGAGGGGAGACACCATGAAATTCATGCAGAAAATGATCGAAAAAATAATGGCCCTGCGAAAAACTGTGAAACGAAGACTGCGGGTTATTGTCGCGCTGGCGTCCGTGGTGGTATTTGCCACGACCTACGCGCTGATTCTGCCCGGGATCACCCTGGATCAGAATACCATGACGCAGCAGAGCGGGGTGACGCAGGAAGCCGGCGCCGGCGCTTCCGGCAGTGACCGGAAAGCAGAGAGCAAAGAGATATCCAAAGCAGACACAGACGGGGCTGCCGGAGAAAAGAAGGCTTCGGAAAGCAGTGAAAGCAGCAAAACCGCGGAACACGCGGCGAAGACTTCGGACACAAAGCAGAAGACTGCCGAAACAGACACTGCCGGGCAGAAAAAAGATACCGAGCAGAAAAAAGATACTGCTCAGAAAGAAGACAGCCCACAGAAGCAGAAAGACAGCAAGCCAGACACAGAGGAGGATCTGATTACCGCAGAGACCGCCCTGACCTATCAGGCAGACGACTATACCGTGACTGTCTCCTTTGACAAGGCGGCACAGCTGCCCAAGGGCGTCAAACTGAAAGTGCATGAGATCACCAAAGATTCCGCAAAGAAGGATTACGAAGCGTATCAGGCAGGCGCGCTGAAAACCCTGCAGAACAAGGACAGCAGAGTCAGCAGACTGAAATCTGCCCGGTTCTATGACATTTCTTTTGAAAAGGACGGCAAAACCGTGGAACCTTCGGCTGACGTATCCGTCAGCATTCGGTACCGGGATGCCATTCAGACCTATTCCGAGAAAAACATCCAGGCCGTGCACTTTAAAGACAACGGCAAAAAAGAGGTTGTCAGCCTCCGGACGGAAGGAACCTCTGCCCGCGCGTCCGCCAAGGTAAAGGAAGTCCGATTCGACGCGGATTCCTTCTCGGTATACGGCATTGTAGACACAGAGAAGATCGCCAGCGGCGTGATCACGGCAGACGGCACCTCCGCCACGGTAGAGGTGAGCTATAAAACAGACGCCGGGATCCCGGAAGGCGCGGAACTGAAAGTTAAGGAAATCCGCAAAGACACCAAGGAATATCAGAATTATCTGAAACAGTCGGAAGCCGCCCTGAAGAAGGAAAACGGGACAGGGAAAAAGGCATCCGAGGCGTCTGAAGATACTGCAGAGAAAAAAGAAGAAAACAGCCAGGAGGATCCGAAGGTCTCGGACGCAAAATTCTTCGACATCAGCATCCTGTCGGACGGCAAAGAAATCGAGCCCAAGGCACCGGTGACCGTAAAGATCACTTACGCAGATCAGGTGGCGGTGAAAACAGGCCAGAAAATGAAAGCGGTGCATTTCGCTTCCAAAGGCACGGAGATCATCGATATCGACAAATCCGCCAAAGGCAAGGACGGGGGGATTGCCTCCGTGACCTTCCGGCAGGACAGCTTCTCTGTAACCGGAACCGTGGTACAGGATCTGGCTGACGGCTGGCCGGAAAACGGTACCTATATCATGGTGCTGACCAATGACAACAAGAATTATTACGCCGTGGACAGCAATGGTAATCTGCGGAATGTGAACTATGATGCCGGTACCGGCAAGGTGACCTTTGAACAGGTCACGTCGGAAGAGCAGCTTTCGGATTATCAATGGACGGTCGCTGGCGATCAGAGAGGCACGTATATCCGCAATGGGGATGGGTCGGCGTATATTGCTCCTTTTGCTTCCGGCGGTATAAGCAAGGAAAGAGCCTATCTGAACAGAGATCAACAGGGACGGCTGTATAGCTATAGCTATTATAATGGATATAACTATCTTGGCATGAATACCAGTACCCAGACGCTGAAACTGAAGGGTCAGAATCGTGCCGAGGATTCGTTTACCGCAAAAAAGATCTTTTTTGCGGAAAGTTTCCGGGCGGACAAAATGGATCCCGCACAGCCTGGTGAAGAAGAGGACAGCGGCGGTCTGAATGCTCCCGCTACGGAAAAGACCCTGAGCAGCAACGGGGACGGCACCTATAATCTGTCCCTGAGCGTCACGGGAGCTTCCAAGGCAACTACCAGCCATACTAAGGCGGATGTGATTGTGGTACTGGACCGTTCCGGCAGTATGCGGAACAGTGTGTCGGGAAGCAGAAGAGATGTGGTTGCGCAGAATGCCATTAACGACCTGGCAAAGGCGCTGCTGCAGAACAACACCGGCGCGCACCCGGATACGGTGCAGCTGTCCCTGGTGACATTCAACAACGGTGCACAGACGATGGTTTCCGGCACTTCGAGCCTGAACACGTTTCAGCAGGCGGTAAATGCGGCAGTCGGTGTATATAATACCGGAACTAACTGGGAAGCAGCCCTGAAACAGGCCGACAGTGTCCAGACTCGGTCCGGCGCGGAGACCTATGTGATCTTTGTGTCTGACGGCAATCCCACATATTATGGCACAAGGCCGTATGGAACTGGGCAGGAAACGGATCAGAATATCCTGAACAGTTACAACGCAGCCAGGGATGATGCCCGCAGTATTGTAAATAAGGGCAAGCACTTCTATACGTTGGGAGTATTCGGGGATGTGTCCAGAATGAAGAATCTGACCGCTTATGCCTATACCGGGTTGGAGAGCGGCTACTATCCGAAGGACCATTACCAGACCGCCTCCAACCAGTCGGCGCTGAATGCGGCCTTTGCTAATATTATCGAGGATATTCAGAAGAATTTTACCTATACGAAGGTAGATATTACCGACGGACTGACCAGCATGACCGCTTCTGCAGTGGTCTCCGGTTCGGCAGACAGCTTTACGTATAAGATTACGGACAAAGACGGCAATGACATCACATCCACGGAGCTGACGAAAATTCCGGGACGCGCGTCCTACAATTCTTCTACACACAGTGTGGAATGGGAGATGGGAGATTATGACTTAAAAGACGGCGTAACCTATACCGTAAGCTTTACGGTATGGCCCAGTCAGGCAGCCTATGATCTGGTGGCAGATCTGAATAATGGAATCAAGAGCTACGAAGGTTTGACATATGCCCAGAAGGCGCAGATTACAAAAAAGGCGGACGGAACCTATGGCCTGAATACCAATACCACGGCCCAGGTGAAGTATCAGACCGTGAAGCGGGAAACCAACAAAGATCCGGTATATTCCGATCCAAAAACGGCTGGTATAGCAAACCCGGATCCCGTAGGACTGACGGCCTCTACGCTGAAACTGCGCAAGGAGTGGCAGGATTCTTCGGATTCGTCCCAGCTGCTGGCAATACTGAAGGAGAATCCGGATTATAAGGTAATCCTGGATCTGAAGAAAAACAGCAAAGCCTATAAATCCGGGATCACAATCACACCGACGGTGTCCAGGGATTCCGACGGCAATCCGGTATCCGCGGTCTGGCCGGAAGAGACCATTGACATTGCGCCGGGCCTGATGGTAGATAAGGACAGTATAGATTCCTATGGCTTGGATACATCGAAGTACACGACGGTGACTTACCAGGGAACGGTTTACTATATCCTGGAAAAGGGCGCGGACTATGACATTACGGAGCAGAAGGAAGACTACCATTTTGAACTGGATACCGAGACCTATCACCCGATGCTGGTAAACGGTACGCTCCGGAATGTAGTATTTACTTATGGCTCCAGCGGCAGTATCACGGGGATCAAAGAGATCAAGGACAATCCGCTGACTTCCCTTAAGGCCAGCAACCGGCTCAAGGGAAGCATTGCCCTGACCAAGGTGGTGAAGGATGCCGCTGGAAATACGATTTATCCGGAGAAGGCGGAATTTACCGTACACTGTGTCATGGAAGACAAAGACGGGAAGGCTTATACCAGAGACAGCCAGACTGTAGGCAGCAGTGAAAGCGATGGTATTGTATACCGGATTGTCAGCAGAGACGGGACAAAGGGCAAACGGATCGGCGTGACAGACAGCAGCGGCTTTGATGTAAAACTGAAAGCCGGAGAGACTGTGGAGTTTTTAAGCCTTCCGACAGGAACCACCTGGTTCTTTAAAGAAACAGATATTCCGAATGGGTACACACAGGAGAGTTTTGAAAACATCGAAGGAACCGTGGAGGCCAATACGCAGTACACCAGTACATTAACCAACCGACAGACCGCGGCCCATGTCAATATCCTGAAAGTATCTGCTACGGACAACACGAAGTTAGGCGGCGCCACCTTTGAATTGTACAAAGACAGCGCCCACAGGACAAAAGCAACCCATCCGAATGGTAATGAAGTCGGCACCATCCAGACTTCTTCCGAGGGGATCGGCGCCATCGGCGCGCTGCCCATCGGAGATTACTATCTGGTGGAGACCAAGGCACCGGATGGATATGACAGACTGACCAGCGATGTTGTGATCCATGTCACGGCAGACGGCGTAACCTATACACAGGCAGATAATTCAGCCTCTCAGGATCCGCTGAAACCTACGGTAAAAGACGGCGTCCTGACCTATACGATTACCATTAAAAACAGCACGGGAGTTCAGCTTCCGGCCGCCGGAGGATCCGGCACCTTACCTTATACATTAGGCGGCTGCGCACTTTCAGCAGCGGCTTTGATGTACGGCCTCCTGATGCGGCGCAGAAAAAAGAGAGTGTCGGACCGGTAAATCCGGAAAACCGGCAGAGTCTGAAACATGCGTCACAAAAGGAAGTCAATAAAATATACTAGCAGTTTGCACAGAAGAAAGGATGAAAGTTATGAAGAAGGGGAAGACAAGAAAAATAATTGCATTCCTGCTTGCGGCCGTTATGGTGCTGGCGATGTGTATCCCGGCAATGGCAGCAGACAATTACACCATTACAGTGAACAATGCGAAAAACGGTGAGACGTATACCGCATATAAGATTTTTGATGCATCCTATGCGTCTGAGACTGACGATGCGGTATCCTACACAGCGAATAAAAATATTGTTAACCTGATAGAGGGAAAACCAGGTGCTGAAGGACTGACCTTCAAACAGATCGGTACCACCGATGAATATGTAGTGACCGTAGACAAAGACACGTTCAACGCAGCGAAGGCAGAGGAGTTTGCAAAATTACTGGACAGTGTAAAGGATAAGCTTACAGCGGCAGCTCATGTTACAGCAGCAGACGGCAAAGCTGAAATTACTGGACTTTCCAAGGGATATTACTTTGTGGATACCACACTTGGTTCTCTGTGTGCACTGGACACCGCCAAAAATGTGACAGTGGAGGAGAAAAACACAATTCCTTCCGAAGAAAAAACCGTATCCGATACTGAAAACGGCACGTATGGCAGCAATGCCAACGCACAGATCGGCGATACCGTATACTATCAGATTCAGGTGACAGACAGCAAGGGTACTGATCAGGCGATTACCGTACATGATACTATGAGCAAGGGACTGAGCCTGAATACAGACTCCTTTACTGTAACAAAAGACGGTGAAACTGTTCCGAAAGATAATTACTCAGTGAAAACGACCGGACTGACTGACGTCTGCACCTTTGAGGTGACACTGAATGCTGATTATGTAAAGAACCTGGAAGAAAATGATGTGGTTGTGATCAAATACTCCGCTACCCTGAATGAAAATGCAGTGGCCGGTAAAGATGAGACCAACACATCTAAGCTGACCTATTCCAACCAGACAACCACAGAATCCACACCGAAAGTTCATACTTACAAATTCCAGGTAAACAAATATGACGGTGCGGATTCGAACAGAAACCCTCTGGCAGGCGCAAAATTCAAACTGCTGGACAAAGACGGTAATCTGGTGAAACTGGTCAAAGCAAACGATGCTGGTACTGAATATCGAGTGGCAAAAAATGAAAATGAGTCAGGCGCTGTAAACGAGTTCGTTACAGTTGATTCCGGCAACATTACCATCACCGGCGTGGATGCGGATGAAGGCTATTCCATCGAAGAGACAGAAGCGCCCGCAGGCTACAACAAGCTGACAGGTGCCGTGTCCATCACAGTCAATGCAGACAACAGTCTGGTACAGCCGGTAGAAAATAACAAAGGTACCGCTCTTCCGTCCACCGGTGGCAGAGGCACCCGGATCTTCTATCTGGTAGGTATTATCTGTGTGGCAGGCGCAGGCATTGTTCTTGTAAGCAGACGCAGAATGAGCAGATAGTCAGCAATTACCATTTCATTCCCGGAGCCGTGGAAATACGGCTCCGGAGGAATGAAACGGTTCCGGCTGTAAAAGCGATCTGTGTGGATTCGCCGGCGCGAGTACACAGAGATCCCTGGTACAGCAGGTACTAAAGGAGACAGCAAGAAGGAGTCACAGGTATTGAACAGGGAAAAGAGGCGGCATGGCGGCAGGAAAGGCGCTTCGCGCGGCACATCGGCAGGAAGGGCCTCCCGGCGGGGAAGACAGCGGGTGACGCTGATTCTGCTGATTATAGTATTTGCGGTAGGAGTCGGACTGCTGCTGTATCCCACCGTCAGCAATTACTGGAATTCGTTCCATCAGTCCCGGGCTGTCATGAGCTATTCGGCGAAAGTGGCGGATATGAGCAAAACCGACTACAGCCGGATCCTCCGCAATGCGAAAAAATATAACCGGCAGATTACAAAACACGGGATTAACTGGAACCTTTCCAAAAAGGAGAAAGCAGCATATGAGCGTCAGCTGAATGTGGGAGAAGACGGCTCCATGGGATACATCGACATCCCGAAAATCAGCGTTCAGCTGCCGATTTATCACGGGACAAATGAAGCGGTGCTTCAGACATCCATCGGGCATCTGGAGGGAACTTCCCTTCCCATCGGCGGAAAAGGGACCCATTCGGTTCTGTCCGGACACCGGGGGCTGCCGTCGGCAAAGCTTTTTACAGATCTGGATCAGCTGCGGGAGGGCGATACATTTACGATCCATGTGCTGAACCGCACGCTGACGTATGAAGTGGACCAGATCCGCATCGTAGAGCCTACGGATCTGTCTGATCTGAAGATCGTGAAAGGGAAGGATTACTGTACCCTGCTGACCTGTACGCCCTATGGAATCAATACACATCGGCTGCTGGTGCGGGGACACAGAGTGAAAAATCTGAACGGCAATGCCTCGATTCTGGCAGACGCGATTCAGATCCAGCCGATCTATGTCATACCATTTGTTGCTGTGCCGATTATCATCGTGCTTGTGATCTATGTGTTTGCGGTAACCGGCAGACGCAGACGGAAGCACAGGGGAAAGACGAAAAGCGAGGGACCAGAATTATGAAAATGAAAGTACATGTAAAATTGCAGACCATCGGAATCCTGGCAGTGCTTGCGGCAGTACTGTGTTTCTGGCTTGCGGCAGGAAGCAGGCCGGCCCTGGCGGACAGCGGGAAGACAGGTACCATTACCGTTAATGTGGAAGATACCGACGGACACGCGGTAGCCGGGGGTACGCTGGCGATCTATCAGGTGGCCGCGGTACAGGACGGAAAATTCGTCTATACCCGTGACTTCAGCAGCAGCACGGAAAAACTGGAAAAAAATTCTGACTTCAGTGATCAGCTGGCAGATCAGTTGGCATCGATTGCGGAACAGAGCAAAGCAGAGACCATGGATACCCGGACCGTCGATCAGAAAGGAACTGCCCGGTTTTCCAATCTGCCGGAAGGAGTATACCTCTTTATCCAGACAAAGGAAGCGGATGGATATACCACACTGAACCCCTTCCTGGTAACCGTGCCGTTTACCGATACGGACGGAGTTACAACGTATGATATTACAGCCAATCCGAAACCCGGAAAGGTAAGCAAAAAGACAGAGCCGACCCCTGCTCCGACCCCGACACCAACTCCGATTGACCACCGGCTGCCGCAGACCGGACAGCTCTGGTGGCCGGTGCCGGTACTGGCCTGCGCGGGAGCCGCGCTTCTGATTGCCGGCAGCAGAAAGAGAAAAAACGCCTGATTCTGACAGGCGTCAGGGAGAAGTCAACTGGATAGAATCCGGCAGAAGAACGCCGCTGACCTTATGGAGATCAGCGGCGTTCTCTGCAGGAAAGCTGCCGGAGAGATACCGTGGTCAAAGGATCATCAGGTGAAAAACAGGACAGAGGCATGAAATGATGGGACAGAAAAAAAACGAAACACAGAACAGGCCCTTCCGGCGGCTCCGGATACTGATTCGTACCGCCGGAATAGCCTGTATCCTGGCAGCCGCGCTGCTGGTGCTGTATAATGTCTGGGATTCCGGCCGGGCCGGCCGGGAATCGGCGGCAGTCGCGAAGCAGATTCAGCATACGGTGACGGAGGAAGGGCTGCGGAAACTGGATCCGAACAAAGAGATGCCGGTGGTGACCATTGACGGCAGGCAGTATATCGGTACGCTGGAAATTCCCAGTATTTCCAGGCGTCTGCCGGTGATGGCAGACTGGAGTTACCGGAATCTGAAGCTGGCGCCCTGCCGGTACAGCGGGTCCTATTATGCGGATAATCTGGTGATCTGCGGGCATAATTACGCCTCCCACTTCAGTCCGCTCAAATGGATCGCTGTCGGCGCGGATGTATATTTCACCAATGTGGAGGGGCTCCGCCTGCATTACGTGGTCAGCAATGTGGAAACCGTGCGCCCCACGGCAGTGGAGGAAATGGTGGACAATCAGGCGGAGAAGAATTCCGGGGGAAATTCCGAAACCGGCAACAAATGGGATCTGACACTGTTTACCTGCAATACAGGCGGACAGACCAGATGCGCGGTTCGCTGCATACGGAAAAACTAAACACCAGATGCGCGGCGCCATATTTGGAAAAAAGCTGTAATGACATATCTGAAAAAGCACGCAGGCCATGAGGGTCTGCGTGCTTTTGAAAGTAACGGGCAGGGCTGCCTGCCTGTTTCAGGAACCTGCGGAAGAATCCGCGGGAAATTATTTTGCGGGATCACAGATCATGACGATGCTGCCGCGGCTGTGGATCGGCCGGTAAACCACACCGATCCGGCTGTTGGCTGCTTCGATCAGCATGCCTCTGCCGGCGTACATGGCCACATGGGTGATGTTTCGGTAGCGGCCGTTGCGTCCGTAGCTGAAGAAAATCAGCGCGCCCGGCTTCATGGAAGAATAGGAGACCCTTTTGCCGCGGAGGCGGTACGCTTCGCCGGCGGCGGTGAAATCCCTGCCGGAGGCAATCTTTACACCTGCGGACCGGTAGGCGTAATACGCCAGGGAGCTGCAGTCATAATAGATGCCGGAATGGCGTCTGGCCTGGCTGTAGGGATGGCCCGCCCGGGCCAGCGCATACTGAAGCGCGTTCCGGGATCTGGAGTTTTTGGTGTTTTTCAGCAGGCTTAAGGCGCGTACTTCGGTCAGGTTCGAACGGTAGTAGACGTATTTGGCGGCCTTTTTTTCGCTCCACTTGCTGTACACCTTTTTGCCGTTGGTTTTTCCATAGGCCCGTACCTGTACAAAATAGATGCCTTCGGACTTCAGGTTCCGTACGGTAAGGGAACGGGAAGACTTCCGGTCTTTCCGCGTGGAGCGGGACATGTCATAATGAATGGAATAGCGGACCTCATAGCCGGAAGCTCCTGTGACTTTGCCGTAGCGGACCGTGAATACCCGTCTGCCGGAGGAAACTCTGGTGATGTGGGGAGCGCGGAGAGACAGGGATTTCCGGGAAGAAGCGCTGCCGGAGGCAGCCCCTGGGGTTTTGGAAGTCGTTGCAGAGGAACTGCCGGTCTGGGATTCCGTGTTTTTCTCGGAAGAATCGCCGGAGGCAGACTGGGCAGAGCCGGAGGCCGCAGAAGAGGAGCTGCCGGCTGCCGCTGCGGCAGAATTCCCGGTTTCCGAAGCGCCGTCGGATACGGCAGCGGAAGAACCGTCGGATACGGCCGCGGAAGAACCGGCAGCCCCGGAAGCGGAGCGGTCAGATGCGGTTGCAGAAGAAGCGGAGGTCTCTGCAGAAGAGCCGGATGCAGCTGCGGTCCCGGTGCCGGAATCTGCGGCTGCCGGAGCGGCAGATACCGCAGAGGCGCTGCCGATCAGCAGGGCGGCAGACAGTGCAGCTGTTATCATGGGGCGGACAAATCTGGATTTCAAAGTTCAGGACCTCGCTTCCGTTTTCATACATCATGGTTGCAAAATTGATGAATAATTCGTAACATTTTCCGAAAATTATCTGTCATAAAGATGGAACAAATGTAACGAATTTGTAACAATTACTGATAAGTATAGGAGCACGGGGGCAAATTGTCAAGATTATACGCAGTTGGAAGGAAGGATTCTGGGTAGATTTCATATATTTTTTATAAAAGGTCAGTGTTATAATGCATAGTAGCCGGCAGAGCCGGCCTTTTGTCCGCTGCGCAGACGGCAGAAAGGACAGAAGGGAGGTACCCATTGAGTAAAGAAGCGAAGACAAACGCAATGCGCATGCTGGACCGGAAGAAGATCCCCTATGAGATGCTGCGTTATGAATGCGAGGAATTCATCGACGGCATGCATATGGCGGAAGCCACCGGCGCGGATGCGGATCTTTCCTACAAGACACTGGTGATGCAGGGAAAGAGCAGACAGTACTATGTCTATGTGATCCCCATTGCCATGGAAGTGGATCTGAAGAAGGCGGCCCGGGCCGTTCACGAAAAATCCGTGGAAATGATCCACGTGAAAGATATTAATAAGGTAACCGGATACATCCGCGGCGGATGTTCGCCCATCGGCATGAAGAAGCAGTATCCTACGGTGATTCACTGTACCGCGGAACAGCAGCCCCGGATTTATATCAGCGGCGGGCGGATCGGGCTGAGCCTGAAATTAAAACCGGAGGACCTTGTGGCCATGACCGGGGCGGTATTTGCGGATATTGCCAGGGACTGAGCGGATCTGGACTGAGCGAATCGGAGCCGAACAGAGAACGAAAGGAGTGTATCGATGAAAGAGCTGTTTCGAAAAGGCCTGGACGCCTTTCGCAATTATTCCATATTTCTGATTGTGGCGGGAGCCCTGATGGTGGTGTGGCCGGGAACGACAGTGACGGTCCTTTTCCGGATCCTGGGTGTCCTACTGCTGATTACCGGTTTTACCGGGATCCTGGAGGCGTTCCGCAGCGATGATCCGACTTACCGCTATGTAGCCTGTGTGCCGGCGGTGGTGGTGATCCTGTTTGGACTGTGGTTTCTGGCAGCCCCCGGATTTGTCATCAGCATTATACCGGTGCTGATCGGTCTGGCGCTGCTGTTTTACGGGATCCGCGGCCTGGTCTTTCTGGGGGCCGTGAGCGGCTTCCGCGTGACACCGGTGCTGTTTACTTCCCTCGCGTCCATGGTGATCGGTGTGGTCCTGATCGTGCACCCCTGGACCATGGCCCGGATTCTGATTGTCGTGCTGGGGATCCTTCTGATCCTGACAGGCATCAATGGCATCTATACCAGCAGGAAGGGAAGATCCATGTTTGACGGCTTCGGCAAAGGCTCCGGAAAGGGCCCCGGCAGCGGCTCCGGCCCTTTCGGCAGAAAGTCCCGGGCAGACAGGGATGTGATTGACGTGGATTACCAGGAGGAAGAGAGTCACCGGATTGATCGGTAGCCGGTGCGGGACGGAGACAGTTTCCGGACAGGAGGCGGAATTGCAGTGAGGAAGATGGAATTTAAGATGGAGCGCACAGGCCTGCTTGCGGTGGGAGATGTCCTGCCGGTGACAGAAAGCAAGCTGCCGAATTCCTGGTACTATACCCTGGGGCGGTCCTATGCCATGTCGGCAAATTACGCGTTTTCCGAACGGCTGAAATCCCGGGAAGGCCGGGTAGCGGATATTAAGCATACGCCGAAGGGCTATTACGTTATTGTGGAGTTCCCGGAGGAAGAAGAAGTAACAGGAAAAGAAAAGAACCGTCCGTAAAGACTGCGGACGGGGAAGGATGGCATGAAGAAAGAAAAGACAGAAATAGATTCCAGAGCAATGGGCGAAATGAATATGAACCGGCTGTTCCTTACCATGTCGGTGCCCCTGATCATTTCCATGATCGTGCAGGCGCTGTACAATGTGGTGGACAGCATGTTTGTGGCCAGACTCAGTGAAGACGCGCTGACAGCGGTTTCCCTGGTGTCACCGGTGCAGAATCTGATGATCGCGGTGGCTACCGGGACCGGCGTCGGATACAATGCGCTGATTTCCCGGCGGCTGGGGCAGAAGCATCAGGAGGAAGCGGACCTGACCGCGGGAAACGGTCTGCTGGCGGAGCTGGTGAGCTTCGGCGTGTTTCTGGTGATCGGCCTCTGCTTTTCCGGCCCCTTTATTCAGACCCAGATCAACAGCCCGGGAATTGATCCCTCCCACGCGGCGGTGGTGGCAGGGTATGCCGTGGACTATATGCAGATCGTTCTGGGGGTCAGCATCGGCCTGTTTGTTCAGATCACCATGGAACGCTTCCTGCAGGCCACCGGCCGCACCGTATACAATATGGTTACGCAGGTCACCGGCGCGGTCATCAATATTGTGCTGGATCCCCTGCTGATCTTCGGCATCGGCCCCTTTCCCCGGATGGAAGTGGCGGGCGCCGCGCTGGCCACGGTAATCGCCCAGTGCGTGGCAGGCATACTGGCCTATTATTTCAACCGGAAGTACAATCCGGAAATCCGTTTAAAGCTGCGGAACCTGCGGCCGCGGGCTTCCGTGATCCGCCAGATCTATCTCATCGGATTTCCGTCCATGCTGATGGTTTCCTTAAGTTCAATCATGCTGTTCGGCATGAATAAAATTCTGTTAAAGTTTTCCCTGACCGCAGTGGCGGTGTTCGGGGTGTATTTCAAGATTCAGAGCGTGGTCTTCATGCCGCTGTTTGGAATGAATAACGCACTGGTGCCGATTATCGGGTATAATTTCGGCGCGGGAAACAAAAAACGGATTCTGTCCGCCCACCGGACCGGCCTGCTCTACGGCTGTATTTTTATGTGGGTCGGGCTGGCGCTGTTTCAGCTGTTTCCGGGACAGATCATGGGACTGTTTGACGCTTCCGGGGAAATGCTGACCCAGGGAATCCTGGAACTGCGGATCAACAGTCTGGTCTTTGCCTGCGCCGGGGTATCCGTGATTTCCGGTTCCTTCTATCAGGCCACCGGCAAAAGCATGTACAGCCTGATCGTGTCCTTTATCCGGCAGATCGTGGTGCTGCTTCCCCTGGCGTACCTGATGTCGCTGACCGGCAGCCTGACGCTGGTATGGTGGTCCGTGACCATAGCGGAAGGCGTGGGCTTTACCGTGACGCTGCTTCTGCGCCGGCGGCTGGTGCGCAGCCTGGATCAGATGCTGGCCCGCGTATCCTGACAGAAGGACAGACAGTTTGCAGAGATGAAGACGGCTGCCGGGAAGAACAGACAGTTTGCAGAGATGGAGACGGCTGCCGGAAAGGGCAGCAGGGGAGAGACAATGACAGTAATCGTAACGAGCGTAATGGTATTGTTCGTTCTGGTTTTTATCGGTTATTTTACAGGAAAGCGAGGGGTTGTGCGCAAGGAGAGCGCGCCCGATTTTTCCTCTTTGATTCTGAATGTGACGATGCCGGTGACGGTCTTTCTGGCGATTATCAGCCAGACGCCGGCAGCGGTAAAAAGCAGCCTCTGGATTATGCTGGATATGGCAGTGTTCCACGGGGCGGCTTTTCTTTTTGGCCTTGCCGTGGTTAAGGCGCTGCGCGTGCCGGCCGAAAGCAGGGGAACATGGATTTACAACTGCATGTTTTCCAACAACGGCTTTATGGGACTTCCCCTGGCTTACGCGATTTTCGGCAATCAGGGCCTGATTCTGATGGCCCTGGCGAATGTTACTTCCAATTTTCTGATTTTTTCCGCGGGGACACATCTGATGACCGTGGGTTCCGGGGAAAAAGTTCACCTGGGGCTGCGGCAGATCATTTTCAATAATATCAATCTGTCGGTAATCGCGGGATTCCTGTTCTGCCTGCTTCGCATTCCGGTGCCGGACGCGGCCGGCCAGCTGCTGAATTATCTGGGCAATATTACCAGCGGGCTGTCCATGCTGGTGGTGGGATTATCCCTGTCCCGTCAGCCCTTCCGGGAGGTATTTACCAGCCGGGACACCTATGTGATCACGGCCCTCCGCCTGCTGGCGGTGCCTCTTCTTACGATCGCGGTGCTGAAAGCACTTCCGATTTCCATGAATCACGTCATGTACAGCACGATTTTACTGTCCGCGGCGCTTCCGGCTTCCGCCGCCCAGTCCATGCTGGCCGAGCAGTACCACGGCGACACCGAAGGCGCCGGCCGGGCGATTTTCATGACCACCCTGTGTTCGCTGGGGACGGTGCCCCTGATTATGGCGGCGGGACTGTAGCGGGGCGCGGGATCTGCGGAAGCTGCAGGCATCAGGTTTCATAATTATTTCATAGATTTCTTGTTACATTTATTGTAGAATAATATGGAATGCTGGCCGGACAGGCCGGGGCAGCGTTCCGATACAGAAGAATACAGCGAGAAGGACATTATTTCATATGAATGAACGAGGACCGTTGAACAACGGGAACAGCAATAACGGATCAAATAATAATAACAACAAAAACGGTCAGACCATACTCTGGTTTATTCTGGCGGCGCTGGTGGTATTATTCGTGATGTCCACCATTACCAACCGGATCAACAATTACTCCAGCAAGAATATTTCCTATTCCGACTTCAAGCAGATGGTGAAGGAGGACAAGGTGGAAAGCGTGGTAATCACCACCCGGGAGCTGGAGATCACACCGAAGAAATCAGAAAACAAAGGACTGATCAAGACCACCTATTACACCGTAAATCTGGGAGACGAGAACCTCTACGCCTTCCTGGATGCCCACGATGTGGACTACAAAGGCAAAAACAGCAGCATGATGGACAGTGTGCTGAGCATGGTATTCAGCTTCATCCTGCCGCTGGTAGTGGTATGGCTTCTCATCGGATTCGCCATGCGCCGCATGGGCGGCGGCAGCGGCGGCATCATGGGAGTCGGAAAGAGCAACGCCAAGGTGTATATGGAGCAGTCCACCGGTGTCACCTTTGCGGATGTGGCCGGCGAGGATGAGGCGAAGGAATCCCTGCAGGAAGTGGTGGATTTCCTGCACAATCCTCAGAAGTATCAGGAAATCGGCGCGAAACTGCCGAAAGGCGCCCTTCTGGTGGGCCCTCCCGGTACCGGCAAGACACTCCTGGCAAAGGCAGTGGCCGGAGAAGCCAGGGTGCCCTTTTTCTCCCTGGCCGGTTCGGATTTCGTGGAGATGTTTGTAGGCGTCGGCGCTTCCAGAGTCCGGGACCTGTTTAAGGAAGCCCAGAAAGCAGCCCCCTGCATTATCTTCATTGACGAGATTGACGCCATCGGCAAGAGCCGTGACACACAGTTCGCCGGGAATGATGAGCGGGAACAGACGCTGAATCAGCTGCTGGCGGAAATGGACGGTTTTGATTCCTCCAAGGGCGTGCTGATCCTGGGCGCGACCAACCGGCCGGAGATCCTGGACAAGGCCCTGCTGCGTCCCGGACGGTTTGACCGGCGGATTATCGTGGACAAGCCGGATCTGAAAGGCCGGGTGGCCATTCTGAAAGTACACGCCAGACATGTGCGCATGGATGAAACCGTGGATTTTGACGCCATCGGATTGGCGACTGCCGGATGCGTGGGATCGGATCTGGCCAATATGATCAACGAAGCAGCCATCAACGCGGTAAAACACGGCAGAACGGCGATCAACCAGGACGACCTCTTTGAATCCGTGGAAGTTGTCATTGCCGGCAAGGAAAAGAAAGACCGGATCATGGGTCCTAAGGAAAAAATGCTGGTGGCATATCACGAAGTGGGACACGCGCTGGTTACCGCCCTCCAGAAAGACGCGGAACCGGTGCAGAAGATCACCATTGTGCCCCGTACCATGGGTTCCCTGGGTTATACGCTGCAGATGCCGGAAGAGGAGAAATTCCTGGAAACCAAGGCAGAGCTGGAAGCCCGTCTGGTGACTTATATGGCGGGACGCGCCGCGGAGGAGCTGACCTCTGATTCCGTGACCACGGGAGCGGCCAATGACATTGAGATGGCCACCCGGATTGCCCGGGCCATGGTGACACAGCTTGGCATGTCGGACCAGTTCGGCATGATGGGACTGGAATCCGTGGAAAGCAAATACCTGGACGGCCGCGCGGTGCAGACCTGCGGCGACGATACCATTGCCAAGGTGGACGAAGTGGTGAAAGATATGTTAAAGAAGGCATACGACACCGCGAAGCAGATGCTGTCGGATAATTACGAGATTCTGGAACGGATCGCAAAATATCTGTATGAACATGAAACCATCACCGGCAAGGAATTTATGGATATTTTCAAAGAAATGAAAGCGGCGGAAGAGAACGTAGTGGATGCTTCCGGAGAAGTGATTCCGGAACCGGACGCTCTGTCGATACCGGAAGGAGAGCCGACGGCTCCGGATGAGGCGTTCGAAGAATAATTGAGATCGGAAGTACCGGCAGAGTGCGGTGTCGTCACCCGGCAGAGGTACAGAAAGCAGCTGTCCAGGGTTCCGCGCAGGCGGAAGCCTGGACAGTTTGTTTCCGGGATCCGCGGACGCCCGCGGTACAGAAACAGGGAGAAACGGTGAGCGAATATTTTGATTTTTCGGAAGAACTGAAAAAACTGCCGGATGAGCCGGGGGTCTACCTGATGCATGATGAGCGGGATGCCATCATTTATATCGGCAAGGCGGTGAATCTGAAGCGGCGGGTGCGCCAGTATTTCCGGAGCGGCGGAGACTCCCGTCCGAAGATCGCGAAAATGATGCCCCATGTCCGGCGGTTTGAATACATTGTGACGGACTCGGAGCTGGAAGCGCTGGTACTGGAAAACAATCTGATCAAGGAACACCGGCCGAAGTACAACACCATGCTGAAGGATGACAAGACCTATCCTTACGTGAAAGTGACGCTGGGCGAGACTTATCCGAGGATTCTGCTTTCCAGGCAGATGAAAAAGGACAAGTCCCGCTATTTCGGCCCCTATACCAGCGCCGGCGCCGTGCGGGACACCATCGAGCTGCTCTGCCGGCTCTACCGGATCCGCACCTGCAGCCGTGTGCTGCCCAGAGATGAGGGAAAGGAGCGGGCCTGCCTGAATTATCATATCCATCAGTGCTCGGCGCCCTGTCAGGGGCTGATCACTCCGGAGGAATACCGGAAACGGGTGGACCAGGCCCTGGCCTTACTGGGCGGCAGCTATCAGCCGGTGATTCAGAAGCTGGAAGCGCAGATGCAGGAAGCGGCAGAAGCGCTGGACTTCGAAAAAGCCGCGGAACTGCGGGACCTGACGGCCAGTGTCCGGGCAGTCGCCCAGAAACAGAAGATCACCAGCACCGACGGAGAAGACCGGGATATCGTGGCAGTGGCCAAAGACAGCCAGGACGCAGTGGTGCAGGTGTTCTTTGTGCGGGGCGGCCGGCTGATCGGCCGGGAGCATTTTCATGTGACCCTGGGAAACGAAGATGACAAATCCGCGGTGCTTTCGGCCTTTATCCGGCAGTATTATGCCGGGACGCCTTATATCCCCAAGGAGATTCTGCTGCAGGCCCCGGTGGAGGATCAGCCGGTGGTGGAACACTGGCTGTCGGAAAAGCTGGGCAGCGCCGTACACCTGCGGGTGCCGAAAAAGGGCGCCCGGGAGAAGCTGGTGGAGCTGGCGGCTTCCAATGCCCGTCTGGTGCTTACCCGGGACAAGGAAAAGATCAAGCGGGAAGAACGGCGGACCATCGGAGCGGTAAAAGAGGTGGGCCAATGGCTGGACCTGCCCGGAATCAGCCGGATGGAGGCTTATGATATCTCCAATACCAGCGGCTGCGAGTCCGTGGGATCCATGGTGGTCTATGAGGAAGGCCGGCCGCGGCGCAGCGAATACCGGAAATTCCGGATCCGCACCGTGACAGGACCGGATGACTATGCGTCCATGCGGGAAGTGCTGTCCCGCCGGTTTTCCCACGGCCTGCGGGAGCAGAAGGAGCAGCGGGTGCAGGGAAACGCGGAAGAAGTGGGACGCTTCAGCCGTTTTCCGGACCTGATTCTGATGGACGGCGGCAAAGGGCAGGTAAATGTGGCCCTGGAAGTGCTGGAAAGCCTGGGACTCCGCATTCCGGTCTGCGGGATGGTAAAAGATGACTACCACAGGACCCGCGGATTGTATTATAATAACCGTGAAATCACTCCCGACAAAAGCAGCGAGGGATTTCGCCTGATCACCCGGATGCAGGACGAGGCCCATCGGTTTGCCATCGAATACCACCGGTCGCTGCGGGCGGGAAAGCAGATTCACTCCATCCTGGATGACATTCCGGACATCGGACCCGGCAGGCGGAAAGCGCTGATGCGGCGGTTTGCCTCTGTGGAGGCCATCCGGCAGGCATCGGTGGAAGAACTGGCACAGACCCCGTCCATGAATCAGAAGGCGGCGCAGTCGGTGTACGCGTTTTTCCGCGCGAAGGAAAACCGGCAGCCAAAGCCGGAGCCATAGGAGAATAGGCGGAGAACAGACGGAGAATACGGCCCGGAACCGGGCAGAACGGAGAACAGATATGGAAGGTGTAAGCGTAGCAAAACTGGCGGAAGCACTGAAACTGAAGACCTTTTCCCCCTGTGTGGACATGACCCGCAATATGATCACCACCCGGGAGGTAAACCGGCCCGGCCTGGAACTGACCGGCTATTTTGAGCATTTTGCCGAGGACCGGGTGCAGATTCTCGGCAAAGTGGAGTGCTCTTACCTGGAGCGCATACCGGAGGACAAGCGGAAGGACATCTACGACCATCTGCTGGGGGACGGGGTCCCCTGTGTGATTTTCTGCCGGGGATTTGAGCCGGATGTGACATTTTTAAAAACCGCGGCCAAATACCAGGTATCCGTACTGGGCACGACCCGGGAAACCTCCAGCCAGCTGGCGGCTACCATCGCGTTTCTGAGCGCGGAGCTGGCGCCGTGCATTTCCATTCACGGCGTACTGGTGGACGTATACGGCGAAGGCGTGCTGATTATGGGGGAAAGCGGCATCGGCAAGAGCGAGGCCGCGCTGGAACTGATCCGCCGGGGACACCGGCTGGTATCGGATGACGTGGTGGAAATCCGCCGGATCAGCGATGATACGCTGGTGGGATCTTCCCCGGATATCACACGGTATTTCATTGAGCTGCGGGGCATCGGCATCGTGGACGTCAAGACCCTTTTTGGCGTGGAATGCGTCAAAGAGACACAGAATATCGATATGGTGATCAAACTGGAAGAATGGGACAAAGAGCGGGAATATGACCGCCTCGGCCTGGAAGAGGAATATACGGATATCCTTGGGGCAAAGGTGATCTGCTACGCGATCCCCATCCGTCCCGGACGGAACCTCGCAGTCATCTGCGAGACGGCAGCGGTGAACCACCGCCAGAAGAAAATGGGATACAATGCGGCGCAGGAGCTGTACCGCAGAGTATCGGACAATCTGAAGAAAGGAAATCAGGAATCATGACACGACCAAATGCATGGGAAAAATATGACGAAACACAGAAACAGGAAGTATTTGATTTCGCGGAAAAATACCGGAAATTCCTCTCCTCCTGCAAGACCGAGCGGGAATGCACCGCGCAGCTGCGCGCCGAGGCGGAGAAAGCCGGATATAGGAATCTGGAGGATGTGGCGGCTTCCGGCCGGACACTGCAGCCGGGAGACCGGGTATACGCGGATAACGGCGGAAAAAACATCGCGTTTTTTATCATCGGACAGAAACCGCTGGAAGCAGGCATGAATATTCTGGGCGCCCATATTGACTCGCCCCGTCTGGATGTGAAGCAGAATCCGCTGTATGAGGACACGGACCTGGTGCTCCTGGATACCCATTACTACGGCGGCATCAAGAAGTACCAGTGGGTGACGCTTCCGCTGGCCCTGCACGGGGTTGTCGTAAAGAAAGACGGCACGCAGATCAGTGTCAATATCGGCGACCATCACGGAGACCCGGTCTTCGGCGTTTCCGACCTGCTGATTCACCTGGCGGGGGATCAGATGAAAAAGACGCTGGCAGCCGGTGTGGAAGGCGAGAAACTGGATGTGCTGGTGGGCAGCATGCCCCAGGCCGGCGCAAAGGAGAACAAGGTGAAAGAGACGGTGCTCCGGATTCTGAAGGACAGCTACGGCATCGAAGAGGAGGATTTCCTTTCCGCGGAGCTGGAGGTGGTACCGGCCGGCCCCGCGCGGGATTACGGGTTTGACCGCAGCATGATCATGGGCTACGGCCATGATGACCGGGTATGCGCCTACCCTTCCTTCGCGGCTATGCTGGAAGTTACGGAGATACCGGAATATACCGGCGCCTGCATCCTGGTGGATAAAGAGGAGATCGGAAGCGTGGGAGCCACAGGCATGCAGTCCCGTTTCTTTGAGAATACCGTAGCAGAGCTGGTTGCCGCTTCCGGGGAATACAGCGATCTGAAAGTGCGGAGAGCCCTGGCGCGCTCCCGGGCGCTGTCATCGGATGTCAGCGCGGCCTTTGACCCGAATTACGCGGAAGTCAGCGAAAAGAAGAACGCCGCTTATTTCGGACGGGGCGTGGTATTTAACAAATATACCGGCGCCCGCGGAAAATCCGGCTCCAATGACGCCAGCGCGGAATATATGGCACAGATCCGGAAGATCATGGACGATGGGGATGTTTCCTTCCAGACCTCGGAGCTGGGCAAAGTGGACCAGGGCGGCGGCGGCACCATTGCCTATATTCTGGGCAACTACGGCATGCGCGTGATTGACAGCGGCGTGGCCGTGCTGAATATGCACGCGCCATGGGAGATTATCAGCAAGGCGGATCTCTATGAGGCAAAACAGTGTTACCTTGCGTTCCTGCGGCACGCAGAATAATACAGGGAGAAAGACCATGAACACCATAGATTGTTTAAAGACGGTTCTTCGGGAAGACCAGATCTATCCCGGGGAGCCCATGAGCCGGCACACCACCTTCCGCACCGGGGGCCCGGCAGAGTGCCTGGTGACGCCCGGACGGGAGCAGATGAGCGGCCTGATCCGGTGCCTGAACCAGAATCAGATTCCGTATACCGTGATCGGCAATGGCAGCAACCTGCTGGTGGGTGACGGCGGCATTGACGGGGTGGTGATTGAGATCGGCAGGGAAATGGCCGGAATCACCATCCGCGGCCGGGAGATGCATGTGGAAGCCGGCGCGCTGATGTCGGCAGCGGCCATGCGGGCCCTGGAGGCAGGCCTGAGCGGATTCGAGTGCGAATCCGGCATCCCGGGAAGCATCGGCGGCGCCGTGGTGATGAACGCAGGCGCCTACGGCGGAGAGATGAAGGATGTGCTGCGCCGGGTGGAAGTGCTGACCCGGGAAGGCGACCGGATCGAGATGGACGCCGCGGAACTGGATCTGTCCTACCGGCACAGCAATATTCCGGAGAGGAATCTGATCGTACTGTCCGCGGTGCTGGCCCTGACGCCGGCGGATCCGGCGCAGATCCGCGCCAGAATGGACGAACTGAAGGAACAGCGGGTCAGCAAGCAGCCCCTGGAATACCCCAGCGCCGGAAGTACCTTCAAACGGCCGGAAGGCTATTTCGCGGGCAAGCTGATCCAGGACGCGGGCCTGCGGGGCTATACCGTCGGCGGCGCCCAGGTATCGGAGAAGCACTGCGGATTTGTGATTAACCGGGGGGATGCCACTTCCGCTCAGATCCGTCAGCTGATCCGGGATGTGCAGCAGAACGTACAGCAGAAGTTTGGCGTCGCACTGGAGACGGAAGTCCGCTTTTTGGGAAAATTCTGAGAAATATCGAAAAGATCTGAACAGAACAGGAAGAAAGTATGGAGTATGTGATCCTGACCGGCATGTCCGGCGGAGGCAAAACAACAGCATTAAAGATCATGGAAGATATCGGCTACTTCTGCGTGGACAATCTGCCGGTGGCCCTGATGGAAAAATTTGTGGAAATCGCGGACAGCGAGAGTACCCCCTATCAGAAGGTGGCCTTCGGGGTGGATGTGCGCAGCGGCAAATCCATCCACGCGCTGGACTGTACCATGCAGAAGCTGCGGGACCAGGGCATTTTGCTGCGGATGGTGTTTCTGGATGCCAGGGATGAAGTCATCATCAAGCGGTACAAGGAGAGCAGAAGGGCCCATCCCCTGGCCGGACAGGGCAGGATAGAGGACGGAATCGCCCGGGAGCACCAGCTGATGGATTTTCTCAAGCAGAAGGCGGACTACATGATCGACACCAGCGATCTGCTGAACAAGGATCTGCGGGCCGAGCTGGAAAATATCTTTGTGAAAGATATGGAATTCAAGAACCTCATGATTACCGTCCTTTCCTTTGGCTTTAAATACGGGCTTCCCGCGGATTCGGACCTGGTGTTTGATGTGCGTTTCCTGCCCAATCCGTTTTATGAGGAGAGCCTCCGGCATCTGACCGGCAATGACCGGGCAGTCAGGGACTATGTCATGAACAGCCCTGTATCCACGGAGTTTGCGGACAAACTGGAAGACCTGCTCCGGTTCCTGATCCCCCAGTATATCGCGGAAGGCAAAAACCGGCTGGTCATCAGCGTGGGCTGCACCGGCGGCAGACACCGGTCGGTGACCATTGCCAACGAAATCTGCGAACGGCTGCAGAACGGCCGGAATTACGGCATCCATGTCAGTCACCGGGATCTGGCGCGCAGGGACAATCACAGTCCAGGGAGATAGGTCTATGTCATTTTCAACGGATATCAAGGATGAGCTGACCAGGGATATTCCGGGGCAGGACCACTGCCGGATGGCAGAGCTTACGGCCCTGATGCATTACCTGGGAAACGTCTGCCTGGAGCCCGGCGAGGCATACATCCGCATCCGCACGGAACATGCGGGCATCGCGAAAAAGGTCCTGCGGCTGCTCCGCGCCCTGTTTGAGATCCCTGTGGATCTGGAGATCCGCAGGCAGGGGCGTACCAGACACTACGAAATCTTCGTGTCTTCCGAAGCGGATCTGCAGGCCCTGCTTCAGGGAACGCAGATCCATCGGCCGTCCCTGTGGAAAAACCGCATCAAAAGCAGGGAGTGCTGCTGCCGGGCATTTATCCGCGGCGCCTTCCTGGCGGCCGGATCTGTCAGTGACCCGGGAAAATCCTATCATTTTGAAATCATCTGCCGCAGCAGGGAAGACGCGGAATATCTGGCGGAACTGTTTCGCAGATTTTCCATGGAAGCAGGCATCACCAGCCGCAAAACCCGCTGGATTCTGTATATTAAGGACAGTGAGACCATTGTGGACGCCCTGAACGTAATGGGCGCCTTCCAGTCGCTGATGCAGATGGAAAATATCCGGATCATCAAGGAGATGCGCAATTCCGCGAACCGTCAGTCCAACTGTGATTCGGCCAATATCAGCAAAATGGTCCGGGCTGCGGCGAAGCAGGTGGAAGATATTCATCTGATCCAGCGGGCGGGCGCCTTTGCGGATCTGCCCCAGACGTTGCGGGACACCGCCCTGGCCCGGCTGGAATATCCGGATGTGTCCATCCAGGAGCTGGGCAGCTGCCTGGATCCCCCGGTGGGAAAATCCGGGGTCAACCACAGACTGCGCAAACTTTCAGAAATCGCGGAAAAAATCCGTGACAGAGGAACGGGGAATGAGTAAAAAGAAGCTGATATTTATGTATAATCCGAAATCAGGCAAAGGCCTGATCCGGAACTATCTTTATGATATTATCGACACTTTCGTAAAGGCAGATTACGAGGTGACGGTATATCCCACCCAGTGTGTCGGGGACGCGCTGCGGCGGGTGCCGGAAACAGCGCCGGACTATGACCTGCTGGTATGCAGCGGCGGGGACGGGACACTGGATGAGTGCGTGACCGGCATGATGAACAGTAAAGTAAATATCCCCATTGGCTACATACCCGCCGGCAGCACCAACGATTACGCCCAGTCTCTGAATATACCGAAAAATATGCTGAAAGCCGCGGAACTGGCGGTGACCGGACGCGCCTATCCCTGTGATGTGGGGGCGTTTAACGGCGATCATTTTGTATATGTGGCGGCTTTCGGGCTGTTTTCGGATGTGTCCTACCAGACCAACCAGAATCTGAAAAATGTGCTGGGACACGGGGCCTACCTGCTGGAAGGCGCCAAACGGCTGTATGATATTCCGTCTTATCACTTGCAGGCGGAGATCAACGGAGAGCAGATCGAGGATGACTTTGTCTACGGCATGGTGAGCAATTCCGTTTCGGTGGGAGGCATGAAAGGCATGACAGGCACGGATATCCGCCTGGATGACGGACTGTTTGAGGTGACGCTGATCCGCATGCCCCAGAATCCGCTGCAGCTGAACGATATTCTGGCGACCCTTCTTCTTCCTTTTGACAAGCGGTCCCAGTATATTGTATCGTGTAAGGCGGCACACCTGACGATTCGGAGCGATGATTACGTGCCCTGGACGCTGGATGGAGAATTCGGCGGCAATCACAAATATGTAGCAATTCACTGCCAGAAGCAGGCGGTGCGCATTGTGGCAAGTCCCGCGCAGGAAGTACTGACGGGAGAGTCTTCAGCAGAGGAAGGAACAGGAGAATGAGTGAAACTTACAACGTAACAGATATTTTCGGTCAGAATGTCTTTAATGACACAGAGATGCAGAAGCGGCTGCCGAAGAAGATTTACCAGCGCCTGAAGGAAATCATGGACAATGGCGGCGAACTGGATATCGAGACGGCGGATATCATTGCCCATGAAATGAAGGAATGGGCCATTGAACAGGGAGCGACCCATTACACCCACTGGTTCCAGCCCCTGACCGGTGTGACAGCGGAAAAACACGATTCCTTTGTGTCCGCGCCGGACGCCCATGGAAAAGTGCTGATGAATTTTTCCGGCAAGGAGCTGATCAAGGGAGAACCGGACGCGTCTTCGTTCCCTTCCGGCGGTCTGCGGGCCACGTTTGAAGCCCGGGGCTATACGGCCTGGGACTGCACGTCCTATGCCTTTGTCCGCCATGATGCCGCGGGCGCGACCCTCTGTATCCCGACAGCGTTCTGTTCCTACACCGGCGAGGCGCTGGATCAGAAGACCCCCCTGCTGCGGTCCATGGAAGCCATCAACGAACAGTCCCTGCGCCTGATCCGTCTCTTCGGCAACACCACCTCCAGAAAAGTTACGCCTTCCGTAGGCATCGAACAGGAATATTTCCTGGTGGACAAAGAGAAATATTTAAAACGGAAAGATCTGGTGTATACCGGCAGAACCCTGTTCGGCGCAATGCCGCCGAAAGGCCAGGAGCTGGATGACCACTACTTCGGCAGCATCCGGCCCAGAGTGGCGGCCTTTATGAAGGATGTCAATGAGCAGCTCTGGAAGCTGGGCATCCCGGCCAAGACCCAGCACAATGAAGTGGCGCCGTCCCAGCATGAGATCGCGCCCATCTATGAAACCTGCAACCTGGCGGTGGACCACAACCAGCTGACCATGGAAGTGCTGAAAAAGGTGGCAGACCGCCACGGCCTGCACTGCCTGTTAAGTGAAAAGCCTTTTGCCGGGGTCAACGGATCCGGAAAACATAACAACTGGTCCCTGACGACGGATGACGGAATCAATCTGCTGGATCCGGGCAAAACACCCCATGAGAATGTGCAGTTTTTACTGATCCTTACCTGTATCATGAAAGCAGTGGACCGCCACGCGGATCTGCTAAGGGAGTCCGCTTCCGATGTGGGCAATGATTTCCGCCTGGGCGGCAACGAGGCGCCGCCGGCCATTGTATCCATGTATCTGGGCGAACAGCTGGAAGATGTGATCGATCAGCTGGTTTCCGACGGATCGGCCACCCACTCCCTGCGGGGACAGCGGCTTAAGACCGGCGTCAAGTCCCTCCCGGATTTCCTGAAGGACGCCACAGACCGGAACCGGACCTCACCCTTCGCTTTTACCGGAAACAAATTCGAATTCCGTATGGTGGGCTCCAAGGATTCCGTGTCTTCCCCGAACGTGGTGCTGAATACGATTGCCGCGGAAGCCTTCAGCGAAGCCTGTGATATTCTGGAAAAAGCGGATAATTTTGACGAAGCGGTCCGCAGCCTGATTCAGCAGCAGGCGACGGCTCATCAGAGAATTATTTTCAACGGAAACGGCTACTCGGAAGAATGGGTGGAGGAAGCAGAGCGCAGGGGACTGCCGAATATTACCTCCATGGTAGACGCGATCCCGGCGCTGACCTCAGAGAAGGCAGTGGCTCTGTTTGAGAAATTCCATGTCCTGACCCGCACCGAACTGAAGTCCAGAGAGGAAGTCAGCTACGAGGCGTATGCCAAGGCGATCAATATCGAGGCAAGGGCCATGATTAATATTACCGGAAAACAGCTGATTCCGGCGATGATCCAGGCCACGACTGATCTGGGAAACTCTGTGGCCAATCTGAAGCCCATCGCCATTGACACCAGTGTCCAGGAGATTCTCCTTAAGGAGATCACCGACTGCCTCATCCGCGCCAAGACTGCCCTGACCAGTCTGCAGCGTGTGACTGCCGAAGGAGCGGAGATGAAAGAAGGCAGGAAACAGGCGGTGTTCTATCACGACTTTGTGGTGTCCGCCATGGAAGAACTGCGGGCGCCCATCGATCAGGTGGAACGGATCATCAAAAAGGATATCTGGCCGATGCCTTCGTACGGGGATCTGCTTTTTGAGGTATAGGAACCGCGCCTTTGCGCTGTACTCTGCACTGTTCTGTGAACATTCACGGAACAGTGCTTTTTGTGTGTTGCTTTTTTCAAAAATCAGTGGTATGACATATAGGATAGTATCTGAAAATGGTATGGTTACCGTACCGGCACCTGTTTCCGGGGAGAATCATTGAAAGCGAAAGTACGATTAGAGTGGGTGGATGTGCTGCGGGGAATTCTGATGTTTCTCGTTGTATACGGACATTACACCACAGTACCGTCTGTTGAAAAATATATCTATTCCTTCCATATGCCGGCGTTTTTCCTGATTTCGGGAATGATGCTGGCATTTAACAAAGAGTGGCGTCCGCTCCGTTTTGTCTGGAAGCGGATCAAATCCCTGCTTGTGCCGTACCTGCTGCTGAATCTGTACGTGGTGCCCATCTGGTGGGTCAACATCTGCAACGGGACAGCGGATCCGGAGCCCTTCTGGCATGTATTTGTGGGAATTGCCGCATCCAATGTGCGTTCCGGGTATTCCATCGCCTCCAATACCACCTGGTTCATTCCCTGCCTGTTTGTGACGGAAATGATCTTTTTTGCCGCGAAGAAGCTGCTTCGCAGGGATTTCCTGGTGGCGGCTGTCATTCCCGCAGTCAGCGCGGTGATGTACCTGACCGTGACTTCCCGGCATACCGGAGGCGGGTACTGGCATGTGGAATCCGCGTTTACCGCGGTGATTTTCTATCTGGCCGGCTATCTGTTCCTGAAGCGCCTGGATGCCGTAAAAGAGATGCTCCGGCGCTCCATGGCCCGGAATGTGCTCCTGATCGGCCTGCTGTACGGAACAGGCCTGTGGTTCGCGGAACGCAACGGACGGGTGTCCCTGATCGGAGATTACTACAAAATCCTGCCGTACTTTTATCTGGCGGCCCTGTCCACTTCCTTCGCCCTGGTGCTGACCATGATGCTTCTGGCGGAGCGCGGGTGGTTCTCCCGGGTGTTTGATCCGGCAAAACAGGTGGGAGTCACTACACTGCCTTATATGGCTTTTCAGGTGGGAACCATCCGGATTCTCCGGCATTATATCCCGTTTTTCCGGGCAGATATCGAGTGGCGGATCCTTCTGCTCAGCGTAATCTTTTATGTGGCATTCCTGCCAGCGGCGAAGTTTATTCAGCGGTTTCTGCTGCCCGGACGCAAAAAAAACGCCGGACCGGCGGAACGCATCCGGACGGGCGGCCGCCGTCCGCTTCGGAAGCAGCCGGGGATTCTGTACAGCGGCGCCCCTTTCCGGAAGGGAGAGTCCGGCCGCGGCGCAGGGGTTTCACTCAGACAAAAAAGGCTGTCCCATTTGCGGTGACAGCCTTGAAGCAGAGAGAATTCCTTTTTTCAGTGTTTTCGTCCGGTGAGATGGATTCCCTTTTCCGTAAATTCAATCAGACGCATCTTATACAGGTGGCCGACGGCGCGTTTAAATGCGTTTTTACTCATATGGGCCTCCCGGAGAATGAGTTCCGGCGAGGCTTTGTCATTAAAGGGAAGCACACCGCCGAAACTTTCGATCATGGACAGGACACTCTCCGCGTCCGCGGAGATCTGTTTGGCGGCCTTCTGCCGCAGGGTCAGGTCCAGCTTGCCGTCTGCTTTGACGCCGGTGACATATGCCTGGATACAGTCGCCGATCCGCAGGTTTGTGTGGTCTTCGTGGCGCGGAATCCGGGCGGAATAGCGGTCATCCACGGCCACAAAAGTACCGAAATTGTCCGAAAATTCATAGACCCGTCCGGTGACCGTATCTCCCTTGCGGTAAGGGGAGTCCGTATCCAGCAGATCGTAAAGGCCCCGCATGGAGGCGCAGAGCCGCTGGCTTTTATCGATATAGAGGCGGACCAGGACTTCTTCCCCTTCTTTTACTTTGCGCAGCTGTTCCCGGTAAGGCAGCAGCAGGTCTTTTTCCAGTCCCCAGTCCAGAAACGCGCCGATGCGGGTGACCTGAAGCACTTTCAGCAAAGCGATCTGATTCACCTCCAGGAAGGGTTTGCGTGTGGTGGCAATCAGGCGGTCCTGGGAATCCCGGTACAGGAATACCTCCACTTTGTCATGCAATTGAAGACCTTCCGGGACATAGCGTTTCGGAAGCAGTACCCGTTCACTGCCTGCCCTGGTGTCTTCCGCCAGGTAAATGCCGAAGTCTGTGGCCCGGACCATAATCAGAGTTTGTGTCTGTCCTAATTTCATAAATAACGTCCTTTCTCCTCCCGGAAGTTCCGGGGGTGTTGACAAAAAAACAGGCTGTCATATATGACAGCCTGTCCATCAGCTGGCCCACAAGGATTCGAACCTTGAAATGACGGAGTCAGAGTCCGTTGCCTTACCATTTGGCGATGGGCCAATGTGTGAATTTCGCGGGTGAATCTCTCACCAACGAATGCTATTATATATGATGGTTTATCGGAATGCAAGACCTTTTTGAAATTTTTCGAAAAAAACTCGCGGCATGTATTTCGGAGCCGAAAACGGAGCCGGCGGCGCCGGGCAGGAGAGGCACCGGCCGGGGATCCGATGGGAGACCAACCGACGCTCTGCCGGGGATTCAGCCGACGCTCTGCCGGGCTGCCCGGTTATACGGGAATGGTCCGGCCGTTGACCGTAAGAAACGGGGTTTCCGGTCCTTTTCGGACTTCTGCCTGCCCTGCCGTCAGTTCGTTGATTTTGCGGATCAGCGGGCGGAAGTCTTCTTCCGTCATCAGCAGGTCTGTCTCAACGGCGTCCGTGTAGCGGGTGTCACTGACGGGAATATGCTCCTGACCCAGAAGATACTGGATTTTGCCGATGCTGTTGTAGTCGCAGCGGATGGTATAAAGGCGGCCGAAGGATTTGACCGCGGTTTCGCAGTGGTTCAGCCCTTCCATGACTGCGCCCTGATAAGCCCGGAGCAGTCCGCCGGTGCCCAGCAGTGTGCCGCCGAAATAACGGGTGACCACAGCGAGGCAGTCGTGAAGGCCCTGATTGAGCAGAACTTCCAGCATCGGGCGGCCGGCGGTGCCTGCCGGTTCGCCGTCATCGCTGTACCGCTGCAGCCGGGAGTCCGGCCCCAGCAGATAGGCGAAGCAGTTGTGGCGGGCATCCCAGTATTCTTTTTTCAGGCGGGCGATTTCGTCGAGTGCTTCCTGCTCACTGGCAATGGGGCAGATATGGGCGATGAAGCGGGATTTTTTTTCGGTGATTTCCCCGGTTCCGCCGCGGTAAATGATTTTGACAGATTCTGGCATAGACACTCCTTTCTGTAGGAGTAGTATACCATTTTTCCTTTTCATTGTAAGGCAGAAATGCTAAAATTGATTTACTATGAATTATGGAAAGAAACAGATAAAAAAGAGAAAAGAAGATCTGTCCTCGCCGGACCGGTCGCTGAACAACCGGATTTCCATCTGGGTGGTGCGGATTATCATTCTGGCCATTGCATTTACGGCAGCGCTGCTGATCGTCCGGGGTATTATCTACGCCAAAACAGTCGCAGCGGACGCGCCGTCGGTTTCCACCGTGGAACATCCGGTCAGCAGGACCACCAAAGTGCTGGATACGGACGGAAAAGTAATTGCCCGTTTCAGTATGCAGGATCTGTCCGTCCGGAAGATCGATTCCTCACAGATGCCGAAGCAGCTCAAAGATGCCTTTGTCTCTTATGTGGACCCGGATTTTTATGAGCATGAGGGGATCCGCATGCAGAATATGGTCAGCTATGTGATCCGCGGAGAGCTGTACAGTGATTATAACGATACCGACGCAACGATTTCCGAGCATCTGATTAACAATACCATCTATTTCGGCGTTACCAGTGATTCCAGCTCCAAAGCAGTCAGACAGCGGCTGCAGCGCCAGTATATGGCTGCCCGCCTGGAACAGGAACATACGAAACAGTGGATTCTGGAAAATTACCTGAATACCGTGATGCTGGGCAATGATACCGTGGGGATTGAGGCGGCTTCCGAACGCTATTTCGGGAAAGCGGCCAAAGATCTGAACCTGACGGAAATCAGCGCGCTGGCAGCCTGCTCCGGGGAACCGGAGGCACGCAATCCCCTGGATCATCCGGAGGTCAATCAGGAATACAGAAAAAAAGTCCTTCAGGCGATGTACAGGAAGGGATGCATCACAAAGAGCCAGTACCAGAATTCACGGGAAGAGGACATCGCGGATTATGTCACCCGGGCCAATAAATACGGCCAGGATAACAGCGCGGATGAGGAGGCCTTTGCTCTGGCGCTGAAGGATCAGGTGATCGCGGATCTGGAGACCCAGCTGAAGTGCAGTCAGGAACAGGCGGAACACTACCTGTATCTGGGCGGCATGACCGTATATTCCACCATGGACTCCGGAATACAGAAAATCTGCCGCAGGGCAGTGAACCGGGCCGCTAATTACAGCGAAAGCAGTGTATCGGTGCATTATACGCTTTCCATCCGGCAGAAAGACGGCAAAGTGCGTAATTATACGGAAGCGAATATGCGCAGCTGGTACCGCTCCGAAGGCAGGGAAAACGAGGCACTGAGCTATCCGGATCATAGGTCCGCCAGGGAGGCGGTGCGGGTCTACCGGCAGGCGATGCTGACCAAGGGGGACAGACTCATCGGAGAAAATCTGATCCTTACGCCGGAGCCGCAGGCCAGTCTGGTGCTGACCAGCCAGAGTACCGGGGAAGTCAAGGCAATGATCGGAGGAAGAAACATATCCGAAGACGTTCCGGGCTACATCAACCGGGCAACCGATACTTATTACAGCCCGGGCAATATCGCGGATATTTTCAGTATCTACGCGCCGGCGCTGGACAGCGGGAAATACACCCTCTCCAGCATCCCGACGGCCACAGGCGGAACCGCCGCCTCGGGAGATGTGGACAACATTGACAACGTCATGGCTTCCAACGGCACCAGCCTGACCGTGCGCAGCGGGATCCGCCAGGAAAGCCAGGCGGCAGCGGCCTATGTGCTCAAGGGAGTCACACAGGAAATCAGTTTTGAAAGTCTGGAAAAATATGTGTTTGCCCGCCGTGGAGACAGCGCTTCCTACCGTTCCTCCGGGGAAATCCTGGGAAAAGCGTCCCTGATGGAAATCAACGCGGCATACGGCGCCATAGCCGCCAGAGGGGTCTATACCAAAACCGCCTTTTACAGCAAGGTCTTTGACCGGGACGGGCGTCCGGTGCTGGATGTGTCCGCGGATGCCAAGCGAAGCACGACCGTTATGAAGGACACGACCGCGTTTCTGCTGACCAAGGCCATGCAGGAAACGGTAACCACGGGAATCGCCAGAAATTCAGGAATCAAAGGAATGACGGCCGCCGCCCAGCAGGGCGCGAGCACGGATGAAAGCGCCTGGTGGTTTGCCGGGTTTACGCCGTATTACACCTGTACGGTGTGGAGCGGCAAGGATGGCGGACAGCCGATACATGACAATATCTCCGCTTCCCTGATCTGGAAGCAGGTGATGCAGCAGGTCAGCAGGGGACAGAAGGATATGGACTTCACCCGGCCGGACGGCATCGTCAGCGAGGAGATCTGCAGGGATTCCGGGCTCCTGGCGATCGAGGGGGTCTGCCAGGATACCTACAGCGAATATTACGCTGCCGGTACGGAACCGTCGGAAAAATGCAACCTCCACGAAACGGCCATCATCTGTAAAGATTCCGGGTTTCTGGCCGGACCCTACTGTCCGGAAGCGTCCAAGGTCAAAGAGGTGTTTGTCCGGGATTCTTCCAGAAAGGGGAAGAAAATGCCGACAAAAGTATGTACGCTGCACACCGCAGAGAATACAGCAAAGAAGAAAAAGTAAAATAAAAAAATATTTTGCGCAGAGCTATGGGGGCGAAGTTTTTCGCGGTTTCCGTATGAAAACCGATGTTCCCATAGCTTTTTTTGTAAATAATGCACAAAAACATGCGTTCGAAAAGCGCCGGTTGTTTCGATTCCAAACGGGTGGATATTTGTGGACAAAGTGAATAACTATGTGTATAACTGGGAGAAAAAGGGAAATATTCAGAGAAAAGGATTGTGGATAACATCTGATAAAAAAATGAGAATAATTTTAAGAAAGTAGTTGATTTTTCCGGCTTTGGTAATGTTGCATAGTCTGGAAACCGACGGAACCGGAGGGGATTTTTCCGGCCGGTTTCCTGGAGGCGGAACCGGGGGCCCGGGGCAGTGTCTTGACGGAACCTGGCATTTATTGTATAAAAAGTAAAGTATGATAGAAAAAATAAAATTAGCGGGTATCAGCTTCGCTGCAGGCGGTATGAACGACTATCTGCAGGAAGTAGAGACTTACCTGAATAACGAGGAACTGAATAGTATCGAATTCATCAGCGCGAATTCCATGGCGAAGGCTTCCGATAATCCGGCCATGCAGGAATGCTTTGACCGGCTGGATCTGCTGATCCCGGCGGATGAACTGCTGATCAGCGAACTGACGGAAGCAACGGGACGCCCGGTGGAACTGGTGCGCCCGGAGGATCTGCTCCATCAGATGATCCGGCTGATTGCCAGAGAATCCAAGAACATCTACCTTCTGATGCAGAATGATAGGTACCGGGAGGAAATGCAGGAGATGCTCCATGAGGCATACGGGGATCAGGTGTCTGTTGTCGGCGTGGACAGCATGGATGCGGAATCCGGGGATCTGGTTGATACAGTGAATGAGATCAATGTGGTGGAACCGGATGTGGTGTTCGCGGTTCTGGAATGTCCCGGCCGGGAAGCGTTTTTCCTGAAGTACGGGCGCATGATCAACGCAAAGCTCTGGCTGACCGTGTCCTTTGAGAACATTTCGGTAGGCGACAAGAAGTCGGAAAGCCCGTTCCGGCGTTTCCTGACTTCCCGAAAGATCCGGCGCCAGATCCAGAATTCCGAGGAGGCAGAGACAGCCGCGCCTCCGGAAGACACAGCGGAGCAGGAAACAGAAGAGTAGAAAACGGATCCATATCGGATCCATATACATATACAAAATTCATATACAGAAGATTTTTCCGGCAGCCTTGGGCTGCCGGTTTGTTTTTTCGGGATGGCAGCCCTTGCAGTCTGTACAGCCGTCTCGCTTTTTCGGGCGGCGGTCCGTGGAACAGGAAGCGGGGCAGTCTGCCCGCTTCTGTACAGTTCTGTACAGCCTTGTGCAGCCGGCGCATCCGATTATTTGGGGGGAATTGCATAAAAATAAGCAAATTCCTCTTTACTTTTTTTGTACTATTGCTTAATATAGAGAATAGCAGAAGGTAAGACAAGGGAAATTTACTAAAATTAATTGTGAAAAATGTCCAAATTGGAGGCGCCGAAATATGATATCAAATCAGATACTTCAGAATACAATCGATGGTCTGAAAGACATTACGCATATTGATTTCTGCCTGATTGACACAGAGGGCAAGGTGTTAGCCAGCACATTCCAGGACACGGACAAATATCTTGCTCCGGCGAAAGCATTTGTAGATTCACCGGCAGACAGCCAGGTGGTATCCGGCTGTCAGTTTTTCAAAGTATTTGACGAATACCAGATGGAATATGTGCTTCTTGCCAACGGGGAAGGGGAGAATCTCTACACAATCGGAAAGATTGCGGCATTTCAGATCCAGAATCTTTTAGTTGCCTACAAAGAGCGGTTCGATAAAGATAATTTTATCAAGAATCTGCTGTTAGACAATCTGCTTTTGGTGGATATCTACAACCGGGCGAAAAAGCTGCACATAGAGACAGAAGTGCACCGGGTCGTCTATCTCATTGAAACGGAACGGGACAAAGACGGAAACGAACTGGAAAAGATCCGCGGCGCTTTTGAAGGGAAAAACCAGGACTTTGTCACAGCGGTGGATGATAAAAACATTATCGTTGTCAAAGAGCTGGAAGAGGACGCCACACCGGAGTCCCTGTACAAAACCGCGGAAGTGATCATCTCCCTGTTAAAGTCAGATGCCCATGCCCGGGTGTCTTACGGCACGGTCGTCAATGAGATCAAGGAGGTGTCCCGCTCGTATAAAGAGGCGCGGATGGCTCTGGAAGTGGGCAAGATCTTCTTCCAGGAGCGGAACATCATCGCGTATTCCGTACTGGGCATCGGCCGCCTGATTTACCAGCTGCCGATTCCGCTGTGCAAGATGTTTATCAAGGAGATCTTCCACGGCAAGTCACCGGATGATTTTGATGAGGAGACCCTGACGACCATCAACAAGTTTTTCGAAAACAGCCTGAATGTGTCAGAGACTTCCCGCCAGCTGTATATCCACAGAAATACGCTGGTATACCGTCTGGACAAGCTGCAGAAAAGCACGGGACTGGATCTTCGGGTGTTCGAGGATGCCATTACCTTCAAGATTGCCCTGATGGTAGTCAAGTACATGAAATATATGGAAACACAGGAATTTTAAGAATCCTGACCGAAGAAAAGCTGCCGCCGACCGCGGCAGCTTTTTACGTCACGGGGCGGCGGAATGCCCGGTACAGGAAGAGCCCTTTCGGCCGCAATTTGCGATTTTCGCGGATTTATGCCATAATAAGAAAACTTATAAACTGACATAGGAGGTACCATGATCCGATTAGAGAATGTCACGAAAGAGTATACGCCGGGAATCGCGGCGCTCAGTAATGTTAATATCGAGATAGAACGGGGCGAGTTTGTGTTTGTCGTAGGAGACAGCGGCTGCGGAAAGACCACTCTGTTTAAGTTATTGACCAGGGAGCTGGAGCCCACCAAGGGACGCGTGGTAGTCAACGGCAAGGATCTCTCCAAGCTCAGACGGAAGCAGATTCCCCGCTACCGCAGGAATGTAGGATGCGTTTTCCAGGATTTCCGCCTGCTGAAAGACCGCAATGTATATGAAAATGTGGCCTTTGCGGAGCGGATTGTGTCCAGATCCAGCCGTCAGATCCACAGGGATGTGCCGAAGATGCTTTCCCTGGTGGGACTGGCGCAGAAGTACCGCTCCAAGCCCAATCAGCTTTCCGGCGGTGAGCAGCAGCGGGTGGCGATTGCCCGGGCGCTGATTAATCAGCCCAAAGTGCTGCTGGCGGATGAACCCACAGGCAACTTAGATGAAAATAACGCCTGGGAGATCATGAAGCTTCTGGACGAGATCAATCAGAGGGGCACGACAGTTGTGGTAGTAACCCACAACTTAAATATCGTGCGGGCAATGAAGAAGCGTGTCATCACACTGCAGCTGGGCAATGTGATCAGTGATGTACAGATGGGCGGTGAGAAAGATGAAGCTTAATACATTCGGTTATGTACTGCGTCAGGGTCTGAAGAATATCTGGCGCAACAAGATGTTTTCCATTGCCTCCATTGCCACCATGGCAGCCTGTATTTTCCTGTTCGGCGTGTTTTTTTCACTGGTGACGAATTTTCAGCATGTAGTCAAAGGCGTGGAGCAGGATGTGGCAGTCACGGTATTTTTCGATGACGGCCTGCCCCAGGATAAAATTGATAAGATCGGCATGGCGATTGCCGGTCGGGATGAAGTGCAGAGCTATACCTACGTATCTCCGGAAGATGCCTGGGAGCAGTATAAGGCGGAGTATTTCCAGGGGAATGAAGAAGCCGCGGCAGGTTTTGACAAGGACAACCCGCTGGCCAATTCGGCAAACTACCAGATCTACATCAAAAACATTGAAGAACAGAGTACCCTGGTAAGTTATCTGGAGTCGCTGGACGGCGTCAGCAAAGTCCAGCAGTCGGAATCCGTGGCAAATACGCTGACGGATCTGAACCGCCTGATCAGCGTGGTGTCCGGCGTGATTATCCTGATTCTGATCTGCGTCGCGATCTTCCTGATCAGCAATACCGTGCGTATCGGAATTGCGGTCCGCCGGGAGGAAATCGGCATTATGAAAATCATAGGCGCCACGAATTTCTTCGTGCGTGCGCCGTTTATTGTGGAAGGAATCCTCATCGGCCTGATCGGATCCGTGATCCCGCTGGGAGTCCTCTATTACGGATATGGCAAGATCGTTATGTACATCGGCGCGAAATTCCAGTTCCTGGACAACATTATCCAGTTCCTGCCGGAGGGCACCATCTTCCGGATCCTGATTCCGATAGGCCTGATTCTCGGTCTGGGCATCGGATACATCGGCAGCCGGATTACGGTGCGCCGCCATATAAATGTGTAAAAAGAATTCGGAACGAAAAGAAATCGGAATCTGACAAAGAAAATCCCGCGCCTCGGACGCAGAGGGCGGGGAACAAAGAAAACGGAGCCTGCCGCACGTAATGTGCGGAGGCTCCGTTTTTTACGGTTGGTCGCTCTGTGACCGGCTCGTTCTGCGGCCGGATCGTTTTACGGCCGGTCGTTCTGTGACCGGCTCGTTTCTGCGGCTGTTTCCGTTTCCCGATGTCTGCCGGGAGGGATTATACAGCGCCGTCTCTGTGCAGAACCACGCCGATGGTTTTGAACAGGATCTTGATGTCCAGGCGAAGGTTCCAGGCTTTGATGTAATCGTTGTCCAGTTTGACGATCTGTTCGAAGTCTGTGATACTGCTGCGGCCGCTGACCTGCCACATGCCGGTAAGGCCCGGCTTGAAGCTCAGGCGGGATTTGTGGTGCGCGTCGTACTGCTTGAATTCGCCCACTGTGGGCGGCCGGGTGCCCACCAGGCTCATATCGCCTTTCAGGACATTCCAGAACTGGGGAAATTCGTCCAGGCTGGAAGTGCGGATTTTCTGGCCGATGCCCGGGAGGATCCGAGGATCATTATCCATCTTGAACATGCCGCCCTTCATCTTGTTCTGTTTCATTAATTCTTTTTTGCGTTCCTCTGCGTCCATATACATGGAGCGGAATTTGTAGATCTTGAACTGGCGGCCGTTTTTGCCTACCCGGGTCTGGGTAAAGAAGACAGGACCCGGGTCTGCCCGCCGGATGGCCGGGGCGATAAACAGGAAGAGAATACCGGTGATCGCCAGCCCTACAATGCCGCCGATGATATCGGTGAGGCGCTTTAACAGCAGCTGCCAGCCGGCGGCGGTATTGTTGCTGGTGGTCAGGACGATGTGGCCGCCGATTTTTTCCGTCAGGCTGTTGGGAAGGTCAGAGACGTGGGACAGCAGACTGATATGGACGGTAATGCCCACTTCCAGGAAATAGTTGGCCATGCGCATCTGCTCTTTCTGGTTATCCAGGGAAAGAAACACTTCGTCCACCACCTCGTCGATGACATACTGGCGGATGTTCTGCCGGCAGCAGACCACAGGCACGCCTTCGATCTGGCTGCCGGTCATGTCTTCGTCGGTAACGATCACGCCGCAGATATAGAAGACGTTGTAGCGCCGCTTATGCATGCTGCGGATCAGCTTTCCCGCGGTCTTGCGGTCGGCGATGATCAGCATATGGGGCAGATTGACATTGTTGAGCATATGAAGACGGACAATCCGCTTCCACACAATGCGCATGGCATAGATGGCAACGGCGCTGATGATGCCGGTCTGGATCACAACCTGCCGGGAAAAGATGAAGGCCTGTCGGGTAAAGTACAGGTACAGGACAAACAGAAGAAACGTCAGGATGACCTGTATGACGACGGCCCGCAGTTCCTGGTAGCGGTTGCGGCGCAGAATGTTTTTGTAGGCATTGCCGAACATGGCCACAAAGAAATAAATCAGCAGCAGCGTCAGGCAGAGTTGGAGATACATACGGGAACGGAAGTCCCCGTCATAAATACCGAAGCGGATGAAGACAGAGAGGTAGTAGGCGAATATCAGAACAATCAGGTCTACAATTGTGAAATCCAGATGCTTCATCCAGTTGAGTTTTGATTTTTTGTACATATGATGAAATCCTGTTTATGCCCAGCCCCGGAAAGGGATGGACTATTGTAAAATAAGCCGTGAAGTTATGATTGGAAACATTGTAACATACTGCCGATGGAATTACCAACGCCCGGGGCAGAAACGGGATTTTTTAGCCTTTTTAAGAAAAAATCTGTTGTCCTTTAGGGACAGTTAGGGTATGATAGGGAAAGGACATTTTTAAAGTGCAAGAGGGATATCCATGTCGAAAAACACGTCCGCCAGAAGAAGAAAGCGCAAGCTGATTTTTCTCGTCATCGAGATTATTCTGATTGTGATTCTTGCAATTGGCTTACTCGTATTTAATAAGCTGAATCTGATCAAGCGGGTTTCTTTTGATCAGTCGGCCATGAAGACCAACAAGCTTTCGGAAGAAACCGTGAAAAAATACACCGGCTATACGACCATTGCGCTGTTCGGACTGGACAACCGCAAGCAGGGAGAGTATAAGACCGGCAATACGGATGTCATCATGATCGCCAATATCAACAATGACACAAAGGAGATGAAGATTGTTTCCGTATACCGGGACACCTTCTTAAATGTGGGCGATGAGGACATTACCTTCCAGAAGTGCAACTCTGCCTATGCGCGGGGCGGCTACAAGCGTGCCATCAGCATGCTGAACAAGAACCTGGATATTGATGTGGACAATTACCTGGCCTTTGATTTCCAGGCAGTGGCAGACGCGGTGGATATTCTCGGTGGTGTGACGATCAATATTGACAGCGAGGAAGAGCTGAAATATCTGAACAAATACATCAAACATACCAACGGAATTCTGGATACCCACGCAAAGACGTTCAAAACAGTTGGAAAGCACAATTTAAATGGCGTGCAGGCAGTGGCATATTCCCGGATCCGCTATACCGCAGGGGGCGATTACAAACGTGCCCAGCGCCAGCGTCTGGTTCTTTCCAAGATGATCGCCAAAGCCAGAAAAGCAAACTTTTCCCAGATGAACAAACTGGTCAACGCGGTATTCCCGAAGATCGAGACCGGACTGTCACAGAAGGAAATGCTGAATATGATGCGGGCGATGCTGAATTATGACTCTTCCAAGAGCCGTGGTTTCCCGTTTACACGGACGACCAAGACGCTGCCGGCAAAAGGCAGTGTGGTAGTGCCCTGTGACCTGGAGTCCAATGTAATCAAACTGCAGAAATATTTCTACGGCACCGATAACTACAAACCGTCGGACGCAGTGAAAAAATACAGCCAGATGATCGTCAGCCAGACGGGAATCACGAAGAACGGCGCAGCCCACGACAGCTTCGAAGGCGGCGATAACTTTAAGAATTCCAGTACGAACACCACCGGAAGCTCAGGCAGTTCCTCCGGTACGGGCAGTACATCCAATTAGATAAGAAACTGACAGGGGGGAGACAGTGAACAGACCTTGCCGGGCATCGGGCCCGGAGGCATTTCCCTGAATACAGTTGCGTGTAACAGAAGCAGGGCTTGTAAGAATCTTACGAGCCCTGATTATGTTTTTCTATATTTGCCGAAGGAATTATATACGGAAAGAGAGGCAGAACATATATGTCAGATGAAATGAATCGGAAAAACCTGACCGGCGCAGACGGTCAGAGGGTGTCCGGCGGAACCGGTGCTTCCGGCGCGGACGGCCGTGAGGGCTGGATGCATCAGGGAGATGATTCCATGTTCGCGGAGGGCCCGGCACAGCAGCCGCAGAGTGACTCGGTCTATTCTTATAATTACAGAGATACAGACAGCGCGTCCCATTCCGGGGACTACGATGCCCGCAGGGACAGCGGAAACTACTCCTATGAAAGCGGGGACAGCGGTGATTTTTCCGGGCCGGGCAGCGGCACAGAGGATTCCGGCCGTGCTTATACCGGAGAAAATAACTGGCGGGAGACCCGCAGGACCTATGAACGGCCCAAACGGAGATTTGGCGGCGGAGGCGGCGGAAGAGGCCGCGGGAGAAACGGCGGAGGCATACGGACTCCCCAGTCCCCCGGCGGCAGATTCGGACTCAACCTGCTGAAATGCGTGGCTTTTGCCGTAGTCTTCGGCCTGATCGCAGGCGGAATCATCCATGGAATGAACCCCTCCGGCGCAGGCAGCATCGGCTCGGCCGAACTGACAGAGGGATCTTCCGGCAGCGCTTCAGACGGGAAGAATTCTTCCGGAAGCAGCGCTTCCGGCAGCAATACAGATGCCGCGGCAGTCGTGAAAAATGTCATGCCTTCCATCGTATCCATTACAACGGTCAGCCAGTCGGAATATTACGACATGTTCGGCCAGTCGGAGGCATATGAGAGCAAAGGGAGCGGATCCGGCATCATTGTATCCGATGACTCCGAAAACCTGTATATCGCGACGAACAACCACGTGGTAGAAGGGGCCAGATCCCTGACGGTTGTATTTTCCGATGACCAGAGCGTATCAGGCAGTGTGAAGGGGACAGACGCAAGTTCTGACCTGGCCGTGGTTACGGTGAAGAAATCAAAAATGAAGAAGTCCACCCTGTCAGCCATCAAGACAGCAGTCCTGGGTGACTCCAAGAGCCTGAAAGTCGGAGAACCCTGCATTGCCATCGGCAACGCGCTGGGATACGGCCAGTCGGTGACTACCGGAGTCATCAGCGCGCTGAACCGTCAGGTCAGCACACAGGATTCCAGCACCGGTGAGACCTACTCCAATACCCTGCTGCAGACAGACGCGGCCATCAACCCCGGCAACAGCGGCGGCGCGCTGCTGGACTACAGCGGAAAAGTGATCGGCATCAATTCCGCCAAATTCTCGGATACCAGCGTAGAGGGAATGGGATTTGCCATCCCGGTTTCCACAGCCCGGCCTATTATAAACAATCTGATCAAAGGAAAGTCCAATGTATCAAACGGCAATGCGTACCTTGGCATTGTGGGAAGCGATGTATCGGAATCCGCGTCTTCGGCCTATGGCATCCCGAAGGGAATCTACATTACCAGCGTGGAGAAAGGCCAGGCAGCAGCAGCCGCAGGCCTCCAGAAGGGGGACATCATCACATCCTTTAACGGGGCGGATGTGACAGCCATGGCAGACTTAAAGAGCCGGCTGGCAGCCTGCAAACCGGGCGACAAAGTCAAAGTTGCATACAGCCGTTCGGATAACGGCGGATACAAGTCACATACGGTTACAGTAACACTGGGAAAGAAGAAATAAGCTATGAAGAAAAAGAAAATTACACTGGCTCTCGGACATGACGCACTGGGCACTACACTTCCGGAGCAGAAGAAAGCAACCCGAAAAGCAGCGAAAGCCATCGCGGACCTGGTACAGGATGAGTGCCAGGTCGTGATCACACACAGCAACGGACCGCAGGTGGGGATGATCCATACGGCCATGTCAGAGTTCCACCGTCTGTACAAAGAATACACAGCCACCCCCATGTCCGTATGCTCAGCCATGAGCCAGGGGTATATCGGCTATGACCTGCAGAATGCCATCCGGGCGGAACTGATCAGCCGCGGTGTGTACAAGACAGTATCCACGGTACTGACCCAGGTAATCGTGGATCCTTATGATGACGCGTTTTACGCGCCGTCCAAGATCATCGGCCGGGTTATGAATGAGCAGGACGCGGAGGAAGAAGAACACAAAGGCAATCATGTCGTTGCAGCGGAAGGCGGCTACCGCAGAATCGTGGCAGCGCCGAAACCCATGGAAATCGTTGAGATCGACGCAGTGCGGGCCCTGCTTTCCGCGGATCAGATTGTCATTGCGGCCGGCGGCGGCGGAATACCGGTGCTGTCCCAGGGATATGAGCTCAAAGGCGCCAGCGCGGTCATTGAAAAGGACCTGGCAGCCGGACTTCTGGCGGATGAGGTAAATGCCGACGTGCTGATCCTTCTGACCGATCAGGAATATGCCTATCGGGATTACGGCAGTGATTCGGCCAGCGCGATCCGGGATATTTCCTGCAAAGAGGCGGAACAGCTGCTGACAGACGGGCATTTCGGAGCGGGCACCATGGCGCCGAAATTTGAGACCGCACTGAAATTCATCGGTGATTCCGCGGTCCGTCAGGTGATTATCACCCGGCTGGACTGCATGCGGGACGCACTGGATGGAAACACCGGCACACATATCCACAAATAAAATCCGGCGGTCAGACGGCCGGAAAGGGGAGCAAAAGCAGGGGCTGCAGGATACGCGGCCCCTGTATTTTTTTTCGTGCAAATAAAATGGAGGGGAGGATTTCCAAATCCACAATCCCAGTAAAATCAAGGATTACGTTAAAAAATTAACAAAATTGTATACATAATAAACAAAAGAAACAGCCATGGATTGTGAAAAAAGGATACAAAAAAAATCGTTTTATATTATAATAATACCAGCATCGGCAGCATGGGTACAGAGGATCTGTGCGCTGCCGCAATACAAAAAGGTTACCGGTAATTGCACTGACTCCTGACCCGGCGGCAGAGTTCCCCGTACCGGAATCCACGGATCGTCAGCTGCGTTTTATATGATATAGAGGAGAAAATAGGTAGTATGACAACATTTCGCAAAACAAAAATCATCTGCACGCTGGGTCCGGCAACTGATCAGGGAGATACCCTGAAGCAGCTTGCATTAAACGGCATGAATGTGGCCAGATTCAACTTTTCCCATGGCAGTCATGAGGAACAGGCGGAACGGTTTCAGAAGCTGGTGGCAGTCCGGGAAGAGACCGGGCTCCCCATTGCTACGCTTCTGGATACCAAGGGACCGGAGATCCGGGTCAAAGATTTCAAAGAGGGCGCGATCGAATTAAAGGAAGGACAGAAATTCACACTGTCCATCGGCGATTTTCTGGGAGATGAGAATCGTGTGGCCATTTCATTTGAAGATCTGTACCAGGATGTGGAGCCCGGCAGCCGGATTCTGATTGATGACGGGCTGATCGAGATGCATGTGGATGAGATCTCCGGCACGGATATCATATGCACGGTTGACAACGGCGGCCCGGTGTCCAATCACAAAGGGGTCAACGTGCCGAATGCGGCGCTGTCCATGCCGTTTATCAGTGAGAAAGACCGTTCGGATATTGAATTCGGTATCCGCCAGGGCTTCGATTTTATTGCGGCGTCGTTTACCCGGACAGCCGATGATATTCTGGAGATCCGCAAGATACTGGAGGATAACGGGGGCACGGAAATCCAGGTCATCGCGAAAATTGAGAACAAGCAGGGCGTGGACAACATCGACGATATCATCCGCGTCAGCGACGGCGTGATGGTGGCCCGCGGAGATATGGGCGTGGAGATTCCCTTCGAGGATGTGCCGGCGATCCAGAAAAAGATCATCAAAAAGACGTATACCGCCGGCAAGCAGGTAATTACCGCCACACAGATGCTGGATTCCATGATCAAGAATCCCCGTCCCACCAGGGCGGAGACAGCCGATGTGGCAAACGCGGTATATGACGGCACCAGCGTCATCATGCTGTCCGGCGAGACGGCAGCCGGCCTGTATCCGGTGGAGGCATTAAAGACCATGGTCCGCGTGGCCACCCGGACGGAGCAGGATATTGATTATGCCAAACGCCTGAAAAACAGAGACCATACAGAGGAAAATGACATTACCAATGCCATTGCCCACGCAACCTGCACGACAGCGCTGGATCTGAATGCCTCAGCGATTATTTCCGTCAGCAGTTCCGGCAGAACCGCGCGCATGGTATCCAAATACCGGCCCAGCTGCCCGATTATCGGGTGTTCGACCTATGATCATGTATGCCGCCGGATGAATATGTCCTGGGGCGTGATTCCCATGCAGCTGGAGCTTCAGAACAATCCGGATGACCTCTTCGAGCATGCGGTGGACAGCGCAACCGCCAACGGACTGATCTCCGAAGGAGATGTGGTAATCGTTACCGCCGGCGTGCCGCTGGGCGTATCCGGCACGACGAACCAGATCAAGGTGCAGATTGCCGGCAATATCATGATCCGCGGCAAGGGAGTCAACGGCAGCCGGGTGTCCGCCAATGTATGCATCGCGGATTCCGCGGAGTCACTGGAACGGGATTTCAAGACCGGAGACATTATCGTGGCAAAAGACACCGATAACAGCATGCTGCACTATCTGCGCCAGGCTTCCGGATTGATTCTGGAATCCAAAAGCTCCAATTCCCACGGCGTGATTGCGGGCATGAGCCTGGATCTTCCGGTGATCCGTGATGCCAGTCACGCGACGGAAATCCTGAAGACCGGCAGCTATATTACGATGGATCCGAAGCGGGGAACGGTAAGCACCGCCAAAAATTAATCAGCATCTGCTCACAGACGAAGGGAGAAGCATTCGCCTGCTTCCAGCCCTCTGCCGACAGACAGGAAACAGGGGCCGGGGCAAAACGGATTTCGTTTTGCCCCGGCCCCTGTGTGCATGAAGCAGGTGCACGAGCATATCATCGTAAGAATCGGTTCACACGCCGGCCCCTGTGTGCGTAAAGCATAAGCCTTGGAGCTGCCTGCGCCGGAAGCAGGTGCAGGCGCTCCGGCTGACGGCAGACAAACCGGAAAGGACGGCCCTTACTTCCACAGCGGAGAGGGATACAGGCCCTCCTCTGTCATCCGGGCCAGTGCCTGCATTACGTCCGGCTTGTCCTCCCGGTAGGTGACGCCGTGCCATTTGTCCGGTGTCTTCAGAATCTGTACGGTGGCCCGGTCTTCTGCCAGAAGCTGGCTGACAACGCCGGGGAGGAAATATTCCCCTTTCAGCGGATTGTCCTGCAGCGCCTGATCCAGAAATGCCGGGAAGCGGTTCCAGGCCTCCTGCAGGAAGCTTTCCGAAAATCCCCACAGATTCATGGAAACCGGTGTGTCTCCGTCTATATCCTGCCAGGTGGTTCCCTGATCTGCCGAGTAACAGATGCGGTCAGACTGCTGCCGGATCTGTGTATACTCCGTCACGGAGGCAAGGAAGCCGGAGGCATCGGAAACACAGACGCCGCGGGATACGGAACCGTTGACCGTGACTGTGTTTTTCAGCAGATAGGCTGCCATACAGTAACGATAGTGGGTGTCGTCATGGTGGGACGTCAGATAATCGTAAATCAGGCGAAAGCAGGAAGGCCCGTAGTAATCGTCCGCATTGATGACGGCAAAGGGCCCGTCGATCAGATCCCGGGCTGCCAGAATCGCGTGGGCAGTGCCCCAGGGTTTTTCCCGGCCGTCAGGGACGGAATATCCCGCCGGAAGATCATCGAGGGTCTGATAGGCGTAGGCGGTCTCCATCTGCCCGGCAATGCGGGAACCGATTTTTTCGCGGAATTCCCGGTCAATGGAAGGCTTGATGATGAAGATGACCTTCTCAAATCCGGCGCGCCGGGCGTCGTAGATGGAATAGTCCATGATCACTTCACCGGCGGGTCCCACCGGATCCAGCTGCTTTAATCCGCCGTAGCGGCTTCCCATGCCGGCCGCCATAACGACCAAAACTGGTTTTTTCATTGAGGTGTCTCCTTTGATCTGCGCAGCAGGTGTCAGGTGCTGCGGCGTTTTCTGCTCTTTTTATTATAACGGAGATTATACATATAATTGAATGAAAATTTATCAATTGATAGATAATAAATACATAACGCTGAAAAAAGTAAAAAAAGAACAGACAAAAGGTTGACAAAAGCGCGGATGTGAGATATATTATAGTCACAAAAAGAAATCAAGTTGAAACGGAAAGGAGGTACGGACCAAAGGGAATTTTAACAGTCACTCAAGCAACCGCATATTCCGGATCTGATACGTAAACCATGGAAGAGATAGTATAGAGCGTACAGGTTCTCCTGAGGGAGCAGCTACGGATCCATGAAGAAGAATGAAGAAATTGTCAGAGCCAGGAAAAGAGTTTACTGGGAGAAGACCAATGGGAATGTAAGTTGGATTTTTATCCACAAGAGAGCCGGAAGCTTAGTTTCGGCGGAACCTATTAACTTGAGGTTTCATCATTTGATATGAAGTCTCGTCAGCATATATGAGTGCCAGAGAAGGCTGGCATCGGATGCCAGGAGTCTGGCAGCATGAGTGGTTAATAGAACAACTGAATAGAGGAATCGTTCCGATGTCGCGGACATCGAGAAAAAGGACGAATTCTAGGACGATAAAATTGCATATAGGAGGACACTGAATGAGTCCAATCAATCATTGAGAGGCATTACTTAACAGGTGGTTAGGTAGTGCCTCTTCTTTCTGCGCGCAATATCCGGGCGGACTGCTGCGGACATTTTCCGGCAGTTTGCCGAGACTTTTCCGGCAGTCTGCCGTGATTTTTTTCCGGCAGCCCGCCGCGGGATTTTCTGGTTGTGCATCTGACCCGGCTGGAGTATAATCGTTTAGTGTGCCCTGAGGAAAATACCGACGCCTTGCCAGGGGGCAATTGCGCGGACCGCGGATGCGGACGGCAGACAGCAGACAAGGCGCAATTTATGATAAAGAAAGAGGTATAGCAATGGCAAAAGTCAGAACCAGATTCGCACCGAGCCCTACCGGACGGATGCATGTGGGAAATCTACGAACGGCTCTTTATACATATCTGATCGCGAAACATGCAGGCGGAGATTTTGTACTCCGTATCGAGGACACGGATCAGGGACGGTTTGTGGCGGAAGCGGAAGACATTATCTATCATACCCTGGCGGAGACCGGCCTGATCCATGATGAAGGTCCGGACAAAGACGGGGGATATGGCCCGTATGTGCAGAGTGAGCGCTGCAAGAGCGGTCTGTATATGAAGTACGCGCTGGAACTGATCGAGAAGGGAGAGGCTTACTACTGTTTCTGCGACCAGGAGCGCCTGGACAGCCTGAAACAGAACATCGGCGGCAAGGAAATCTCCTTCTATGACAAACACTGCCTGCATCTGTCCAAAGAAGAGATTGAAGCGAATCTGGCTGCGGGCAAGCCCTACGTCATCCGCATCAATGTGCCGAATGAGGGCAGCACATCGTTCCATGATGAGATTTACGGAGATATTTCCCAGCCCAATGAAGAACTGGACGATATGATCCTGATCAAGTCAGACGGATATCCCACGTACAATTTTGCCAATGTGGTAGATGACCATCTGATGCATATTACCCATGTGGTGCGGGGCAATGAGTATCTGTCCTCCGCGCCGAAATACACCCGTCTGTATCACGCCTTCGGATGGGAAGAACCGAAATATATCCACTGCCCGCTGATTACCAACGAAGAGCACCAGAAGCTTTCCAAGCGCAGCGGCCATGCTTCCTATGAAGATCTGGTGGAGCAGGGATTCCTGCCGGAAGCCATCGTGAATTTTGTGGCGCTGCTGGGATGGAGCCCGGAGGACAACCAGGAGATTATGTCCCTGCAGGAGCTGATTGAAAAATTCGATTACCGTCATATCAATAAGTCTCCGGCAGTCTTTGACATGGTCAAGTTAAGATGGATGAACGGGGAATATCTCAAGGCCATGGATTCCGACCGCTTCTATGAGCTGGCGGAGCCCTACATCAAAGAAGTGATCCATAAGGATCTGGATCTGCGCCATATCGCGGAGATGGTGAAAACAAGAATCGAAACCCTTCCGGAGATCAGGGAGCACATCGATTTCTTCGAAGAGGTGCCGGCGTATGAGGTATCCATGTATACCCACAAGAAGATGAAGACTGACCCGGAGAAATCCCTGGCGCTGCTGGAAGAGGTCCTGCCTCTGCTGGAGGCCCAGGAAGACTTCAGCAATGACGCCCTGTTCGCCATGCTGAAGGCCTATGGTTCGGAAAAAGGATATAAAGTCGGATATGTGATGTGGCCGATCCGTACCGCAGTGTCCGGAAAACAGATGACACCGGGCGGAGCCACCGAACTGATGGAGGTCCTGGGCAAGGAAGAGTCTGTAGACAGAATCAGAAAAGCGATTGAAAAACTTCGCGGATAAAAAAGACGTTTTTTGTGAAAAACGGACAAAAATACTAGATGTGGTAGTTATCTCTTGAAAAATGCCACTAGATGTTGTAGCATCTATAGTAACGAAGCAACAGGATATTGTACAGAAACCAGCAAGCGTGTCCCAACCAGGACCGCTTGTTGTGCGCATAAGGCAATTCTTTACAATTGTTCAACAATACAATGACAGATTCCCGGCAGGGAAAAGACAGGATGTGCAAGGGAGAACGGACATGAAGATCATCAAAAGAAGCGGAACAGAAGATACCTTTGATCTTAACAAAATCACGGCAGCTGTAGAGAAAGCGAACCGCTCGGTACCGGAGAGCGAACAGATGAGCAAAGAGCAGATCGCGGTGATTTCCGCAAATATGCGTACCATTTGTGAGGGAATGAACCGGGCGCTGAGCGTGGAAGAGATCCAGGATCTGGTGGAGAATCAGATCATGAATCAGCGGGCCTTTTCCGTGGCCCGCAATTACATCACCTATCGTTACAAACGGGCGCTGGTGCGAAAATCCAATTCCACCGATCAGCAGATCCTGACTCTTCTGGAGTATGACAATGAAGAGGTCAAACAGGAAAATTCCAATAAAAACCCGGCGGTCAACAGCGTGCAGAGAGACTATATGGCAGGGGAGGTCAGCAAGGATATCACCAAGCGTTTCCTGCTGCCGGAAGATATCTGGAAAGCCCATGAAGAAGGCATCATCCACTTCCATGACGCGGATTACTTTGCCCAGCATATGCACAACTGCTGTCTGGTGAACCTGGAGGACATGCTCCAGAACGGCACGGTTATCAGCGGAACCCTGATCGAGAAGCCCCACAGCTTTTCCACGGCATGCAATATCGCGACCCAGGCAGTGGCTCAGATTGCCAGCTCCCAGTATGGCGGCCAGAGCATTTCACTGGCGCATCTGGTGCCTTTTGTCAATGTCAGCCGTGAAAAATTCCGCAGGGAAGCCAGGGAAAATCTGGCAGAATGCGGCATTGAAGCAGATGAGGAGACCATCAACCGGATCGCGGAGCTGCGCCTGAAAAAAGAAGTGCAGCAGGGCGTTCAGCTGATCCAGTATCAGGTCATCACACTGATGACCACCAATGGCCAGGCACCGTTTATCACGATTTTCATGTATCTGGATGAAGTGCCGGAAGGACAGCTGCGGGATGATCTGGCCATGGTTACGGAAGAAATCCTGAAACAGCGGATCCAGGGAATCAAGAATGAGCAGGGTGTATACATCACACCGGCTTTCCCGAAGCTGATCTATGTGCTGGAAGAAGATAACATCCATGAAGACAGCAAATATTACTACCTGACCCGTCTGGCCGCGAAATGCACCGCCAAACGCATGGTTCCGGACTATATTTCTGAAAAGAAGATGAAGGAGCTGAAACAGGGGGATGTATACACATGCATGGGCTGCCGCAGCTTCCTGACTGTAGACCGTACCACGGAGAACGTGGCCAATGCGAAAAATTACGATCCAAACAAGCGGAAATACTACGGCCGCTTCAATCAGGGCGTTGTGACCATCAATCTGGTAGATGTGGCCCTGTCTTCCCAGAAGAATGAGGAAGATTTCTGGAGAATTTTTGACGAACGTCTGGAGCTGTGCCATCGGGCACTGCGCGCCCGTCATGAGAGACTGCTGGGCACACCGTCGGATGTGGCGCCGATTCTGTGGCAGCATGGCGCCCTGGCCAGACTGGCACCGGGAGAGCCCATTGACAAGCTGCTCTACGGCGGATATTCCACGATTTCCCTTGGCTACGCGGGCCTGTATGAGTGCGTACGCTACATGAAAGGCAAATCACACACCGACGCGGAGGCAAAACCCTTTGCCCTGGCTGTGATGCAGCATCTGAATGATGCCTGCCAGAAGTGGAAATCAGAGGAGAATATCGACTATTCCGTATACGGCACGCCGCTGGAGAGCACCACATACAAATTCGCGAAATGTCTCCAGAAACGATTCGGCAAAATCGAAGGCGTTACAGACAAGAACTATATTACCAACAGCTACCATGTGCATGTCACAGAGGAAATTGACGCTTTTACCAAACTGAAATTCGAGTCTGCTTTCCAGGAGCTTTCTCCGGGCGGCGCCATCAGTTATGTGGAGGTGCCGAACCTGCAGAACAATCTGGATGCGGTAATGGCCGTGATGGAGTTTATCTACGACAATATCATGTATGCAGAGCTCAACACCAAGAGCGATTACTGCCAGGAGTGCGGCTTTGACGGTGAGATACAGATTGTGGAAGAAGACAACAAGCTGGTGTGGGAATGCCCGAACTGCGGCAACCGGGATCAGAGCAAGCTGAATGTGGCTCGTCGTACCTGCGGCTATATCGGCAGCCAGTTCTGGAATCAGGGACGTACCCAGGAGATCAAAGAGCGGGTGCTTCATCTGTAAGCACGGTTTTGCCGAGCGGCTTCCGCGGATCCGCTGGAATCTCCGTAAAATAAAATACTGAGCGTAAGCATATAAGCTGTGAAAAAAACGAAAGGCAGGTTTTTTCACAGCTTATTTTTGTGATAAATCTGTTATAATGAGAGAACAGCAGGAAAAGACGGAAGAAAAAAGACACACAGACAGGGAACAGACATTGAAAAAGAAGGCAGTCAGCAGGAACTTATGATTTATCAGAACATAACCAACGGATATTTTATCGACCGTCCCAACCGGTTTGTCGCCCATGTGGAGATTGCGGGCCGGACAGAGACGGTACATGTCAAAAACACAGGCAGGTGCAGAGAGCTGCTGGTACCGGGAGCGGAAGTGATTCTGTCCCGTTCGGACAATCCGAACCGGAAAACAGCCTATGATCTGACCGCCGTATACAAACCCTCCCTGGGCCTTGTCAATATCGACAGTCAGGCTCCCAACCATGTAATGAAGGAATGGCTGGATACCCTGTCCTTTGACCTGGTTCGGCCGGAATATACCTATGGCCGGTCCCGCATCGATTTTTATATGGAGAAAGGAAAAGAAAGATTTCTTCTGGAAGTCAAGGGATGCACGCTGGAAGTGGACGGGATCGGCTACTTTCCGGACGCGCCCACGGAACGGGGCGTGAAGCATCTGCAGGAGCTGACAAAAGCGGAAAAAGAGGGATATCACGGGGGAATTGCCTTTGTCATTCCGATGCCGGGAGTTCGTAAGGTTCTGCCCAATGAAGCCACCCATCCGGAATTTGGGGAAGCCCTGGCGGATGCGGCGGCTGCAGGGGTGCAGATCCTGTATCTGCCCTGCGTGACCGAACCAAATGCGCTGTATATCGACAGGGGGAAGGCTGCGGAACTGAATCGGGGGTGGCTGGAGGAAAGCTGTTATGATAAATAATACATTACAGCGTGCATATAATATGCAATAATGAAAGCATCAGCATCTATTATCCGGATTACGGATGAAATAATCATGGCACAAAACAGAATGACAGAGAAAGTGGGTTGTTCATTTGAACGGAGGATAGCATGAATTTAAAACAGATGTTTTACTTTTCCGAAATAGCTAAAAGTCGCAGCTTTTCTCTTGCAGCGCAGAATCTATTTGTTTCACAGCCTTTACTGAGTCAGACAGTAAAACAATTAGAGGAAGAACTTGGGGTAACTCTGATTTATAGAACAAACCATGAGTTTTTTCTGACTTTTTCAGGGGAAGCATTTCTGGACTCCTGCAACTCCATTTTGAATTCGTTTTATGATATACCGAACAGGGTAAAGAGCAGCAATGATGTGTGCGGCAAGGTGACCATTTGCATGCCGGCGACATTATTAAATATCTATTTTCCGGATTTTCTTGCAGAGTTTGCAGACAAATATCCGCATATGGGGGTGCGGACAAAAACCTGGACACATATAGGGCTCTGAAAGGAGTCAATGATGTATTCAGAAGAACAGAGAACAAAGGCACTGCATGTTTTCCATCAGACAGGATCTGTTACAGATGTGGTACGTCAACTTGGTTATCCCAGCAGAAAGCAACTGTATACCTGGATTCGTAACGAGGGAAAAACAAAAGAAAAGCGAAAAAAACTTAATCTTAAAAACACCACCGAGCACCCCAGAAATCCTCCGGCGGAGTTTAAGCTGCAAGTGCTTCGTCGTTGCTTTGAGAATGGAGAGAGTGTAAAATCAGTATCAGAGGAGATCGAATACAGCCGAGCCAGCATATATATGTGGCGAAAGCGATATCTTCAAGGAGGTGCAGCTTCTCTGATGAACACGAAAAATATCAGGCCGGGAAAATTACCGGATATGGATGAAAAGATATCTTCAGAAGAAGTCGAATCGCTCAGAAAGCAGATGTACGAGCTCCAATTGGAAGTAGATATCTTAAAGGAGACAATTAACGTATTAAAAAAAGACCCCGGCGTCGACTGGAAGGACCTGAAGAACAGGGAGAAAGTAGCGGTAATCGACGCCATGAAGGAGAAGTACCCGCTACCGATCCTGCTTCGAAGAATGAAACTGTCAAGGAGTAGTTACTACTATCAGATAAAGGCTTTTGCAGCAGAAGATAAATATGAGTATCTGCGCCATGAAGTTGTTCGTATATTCCTTGAAAACAAAGCTCGGTATGGATATCGCAGGATCCATGCAGAACTAAAAAAGACAGGGATAAAGGTCTCGGAGAAGGTCGTTCGCAGAGTGATGAAGGAAGAGGGTCTTGAAGTAAAAATCCGAAAAACGAGGAAATACAGTTCGTATAAGGGGGAAATCAGTCCTGCTGTTCCAAACGAAGTACAGAGAGATTTTCATAGCGAGAAACCAGACGAACTTCTTTTGTCGGATATCAGCGAGTTTGCTATTCCGGCCGGCAAGGTATATCTGTCTCCGGCAGTAGACTGCTTCGATGGAATGCTGGTCACGTGGAGAATAAGCGAACATCCAAATGCCGATCTCGTCAACGGCATGCTCGACGATGTGATTGCGAACATAGGCGCAAACTCCAAACCAATCATTCATACGGATCGAGGATGCCACTATCGCTGGCCAGGTTGGATCGAGAGAATGAAGATAAACGGGTATACCAGATCCATGTCACAGAAAGGGTGCTCTCCAGATAATGCTGCTTGTGAAGGTTTATTTGGACGAATAAAAAATGAGTTCTTCTACAATCAGGACTGGACGGGTGTGACCGTGGAGGAATTCTCACGTGAGTTAGATCTGTACCTTCATTGGTACAATGAAAAAAGAATCAAGAAATCGTTAGGGTATTTGAGCCCTGTGGAGTACAGGCGATCTCTTGGATTGGTTGCCTAGGCTGTCCAAGAAAACGTCCGCACCCCCTATCGAAATAGAGGTGTTGGAAGAAGGGTCCTACCGGGTAAGAGACATGATTTGCAATCATGAAGCAGATCTTGGTATAGTTATGCTTCCAGTTAATAGTGAAGGAATGAATATCTATCCGCTTGTGGAAGATGAATGCTGTCTTGTGACAAATGATCAGCATAGACTGGCAAAAAACGCGGTTACGAATCTTCTGGAACTGGAAAATGAAAAACTGATTATATATAACAAAAATTTCGTCCTTTATAAGGAAATAAAGGAAGCTTTTGGGAATATGGGAATAGTTCCGCATATCGTTAATACCAGTTCGATGCCTTCATTTATTATTAAGATGGTGATGTTGGGTCAGGGGATTTCAATACTTCCCAGACCGGTTCTTGATGCGACCCATGCGGCATTTACGACATCAAGACTGGATCCGAAGATTCCCTGGCGTATAGCGTTGCTGGAATCCAAGAAACATTATATGCCAATAGCAGCATCTTGCTTGAAGGATGCCATTCTGAATCATCAATTTAATATTAAAAAAATAGAGTACTGTATACCGTCTCCTGAATGTATAGAGAACTGTACTCAGTTTAATTCGTGATGAATAGTGCAAAGCTCTTCTTGCTGAAAAGGCAGGAAGGGCTTTTTTACTATAATTTTTTCTTATACATCATATTATCCTTGAATTTATATAAAATATAAATTTTAATCTTATAAACACTATATAAAACTAGTAATTTTACACAATAATATTGAAATAATATAATGAAAATGTAAAAAATATAGCAATTACTCAGATTGGAAATTATGCAAAAAGTATAAAAAGGAGGAAAGATGAGAGTACAGTTTATGTCAGCGGAAGAAGCAGTAGGATTGATTCCGGATCATGCTACGATTGCCTGCAGCGGATTTGTGACTGTTGGAGTTGCGGAAGAAATAATGTGCTGTATGGAAAAGAAATTTCTTTCTTCCGGATCACCGAAGGATTTAACTTTATATTTTGCGGCAGGTCAGGGAGACGGGACAAAAGGAGGAGTCAATCATCTGGCGCACGCAGGAATGCTTCGGCGTGTCATTGGCGGTCACTGGAATTTGTGTCCGCAGGTTCAGAAACTGGCAATGGATAATGAAGTGGAAGCATATAACTTACCGCAGGGAACAATATCTCACATGTTTCGTGACGCAGCAGCGAAAAAACCTTATACCTATACAAAAGTCGGATTAAAAACTTTTGTTGATCCGGATTTGGAAGGCGGAAAATTAAATGATCGGACGAAGGAGGATATTGTTTTTCACTCGGAGGTTCATGGCGAAGATTATCTGCTCTATGAAACGCCGAAACTGGATGTGGTGATTCTGAGGGGGTCATATGCTGATGAATATGGAAATATTACATTGGAAGAAGAAGGAGCAGTGCTTGATCCGACTTCCATGGCAATGGCATGTAAAAACAATGGAGGTAAGGTGATCGTTCAGGTTAAAGATATTGTCCGTGGAGGTTCGCTGGATCCTAAATTAGTGAAAATAGCCAATACGATGGTAGATATAGTTGTCAAAACATCGGATCCGGAAAAATATCATCAGCAGGTGTTCGGTGAAAGCTTTAATCCGTGTTTCTCAGGACAAAAGAAGGCAGTGCTGTCCGAAGTGGATGCAATGACATTAAATAACCGAAAAATCATTGCAAGAAGAGGAGCACTGCTCATGGTTCCGGATGCGACTGTAAATCTTGGCATCGGTATCCCGGAAGGGGTAGCAGCCGTTTTAAATGAAGAGGGGCTGGGAGATCAGTTTACTCTTACAGTAGAAGCAGGACTGCACGGAGGAGTTCCGGCTGGTGGAGGAAATTTTGGTGAAGCATATAATCCCTATATGATTCTCGAACAAGATCGGCAATTTGATTTTTACGATGGGGGAGGTTTGGACCTCACTTATCTTGGATTGGCGCAGTGCGATCAGCAGGGCAATATCAACGTATCTAAATTCGGACCTAAGATTGCCGGCTGCGGTGGCTTCATTGATATTTCGCAGAACACACATAATATCGTCTTTTGCGGAACATTTACAGCAGGGGGGCTGAAAGAAGAGGTCAGGGATGGAAAACTTCATATTATTCAAGAGGGCCGTAACAAGAAATTCATTAAAAAGGTAGAGCAGATTACATTTTCGGCTGAGTATGCGACCAGTATTCAGCAGAATGTAGTGTACATTACAGAACGGGCGGTTTTCCGGCTTACTGAAGATGGACTTCTTCTGACAGAAATCGCACCAGGCGTTGATTTGCAGAAAGACATACTGGAACAGATGGAATTTAAACCACTAATAGCAGAGAATCTTGAACTTATGGACGAGCGTATTTTTAGAGAGGAAAAAATGGAGATGAAGTTGTAAAAAAGGAGACAGGAGGAAGAAAATGATAGGTGGAGTGATTTTTATATGTATTTCGCTGGCGTTATTACTGTATCTGGCTTATAAGGGATGGTCGGTAATTATAGTCGCGCCACTGCTTGGCCTGCTTGCCTGCTTTGGAGGCGCGCTGTGTATGGGAGAAGCGCCGCATTTAATGGCTCATTATACAATTACTTTTATGAGCGGCGCAGCCACATTCATTAAGTCGTATTTTCCGATTTTCTTACTGGGTGCAATTTTTGGCAAATTTATAGAGAAAACAGGAAGTGCAGACGCAATTGCTGATTTCTTTGTGCAGAAAATAGGATCAAAGTACGCGATATTGACAGTAGTTATTATATGTGCAGTACTGACTTATGGCGGGGTATCGCTGTTTGTTGTATCTTTTGCGATGTATCCGATTGCAGCAAAACTGTTTCGGGAAAGCGGAATTAACAAACGAATTTTGCCGGGGACAATAGCACTTGGTGCATTCACATTTACAATGACGGCATTGCCCGGATCGCCACAGGTGCAGAATGCAGTACCGATGAAGTTCCTTGGGACGACAGCATTTGCTGCTCCGGTGCTTGGTATTGTGGCTGCGGCGATCATGTTTTGCTTTGGATATGTATGGCTTGTGAGACGAGCTAAAATATGTACCAAAAAATACGGCCCCGGATATGGTGACTGGAAAGAGAATCTGATTCATATCGAAAAAGAAGACCTGCCATCGTTTGGTGTAGCTATTTTTCCGATTGTTGTATGCGTAGTTGCGAATGTAATTTTCTCAAAAATAATTTTTCCAAATACGAATGGAGATTATTTACAGCAGGCTTTTGAAGTAACTTTACAGTCAGTGATTGGTACATGGTCGTTGCTGCTTGCGTTGATCATAGCAGTAATTGTTTGTACCTTAATGAACTGGAGACGTGTAAAAGACACATTTCTTGAAATTTTACAGGAAGGTGTGATGGGATCATTTCTTCCGATTTTTAATACCGCTTCCGAAAACGGCTATGGTACCGTTATTTCCTCGCTGGCTGCATATTCTCTGATTGCGGGTGCGATTACGGCAATTTCTTCGAATCCGCTGGTTGTAACGGCAATATCATCTTCTGTTCTTGCAGGAATCACGGGATCAGCTACCGGTGGACTTACAATTGCACTGACTACTATGGGCGACAAGCTGATTGCCCTTGCGAATGCACGTGGGATTCCGCTGGAAGTAGTTCACAGAGTTGCTTGTGTTGCGTGCGGAGGTTTGGATACGTTACCACATAACGGAGCAGTAATTACGCTGCTGGCAATCACGCAAATGAGACATAAAGATTCTTACAAAGATATTGGAATGAATACGGTTGTATTTCCGCTGATTGCTACAGCTGTCATTATTATTCTCGGTTCCATGGGTGTTCAGTAATTTAGAACGGGTGCTTGCTGTGGGGTGATTAAAAACTGCCGAAAGACAATTAGACTACAAGAGAGAATATATTATAAAATAGAACTGTCCTCCCTTCCTTGACCCGGCCTGCGCCATAATCTAAAATAAGCAGGTAATACGCAACGAATCGCAAAGGAGCAGAGGATGACAGAAGAAGAGCTGGTGAATACCGCACAGTTAATTTCCCGGCTGGCCCACAAGGGACAGACAGATCGGGCCGGCAAGCCCTATGCGCGGCATCCGGAGAAGGTTGCGTCTTTTCTGGCGGATCCCGCCGCGCAGTGTGTGGCCTATCTGCATGATGTTCTGGAGGATACTGATGTGACCCGGGAAGAGCTGCAGAAGATTTTCGGGGACAGGATCACAGACGCAGTCTGGCTTCTGACCCGCCCGGCACAAATGGAATACATGGATTATATCCGGCGCCTGAAGGAAAATCCGCTGGCCCGATCCGTGAAACTGGCAGATCTGCGGCACAACATGGATCTGTCCAGGATACCCAACCCCTCGACCAGGGATCGGGAGCGGGTGGAAAAATACAAAGCAGCCCGTGCGCTTTTACTGCAGGAATGAAGCCCCCTGAACTCATAACCGAAAACAGAAAAAACGGCAGACAGGAGCCTCCCATCCATCCGATCCGTCATCTGCCCATGGAACAATTTCGAAAAAAGCCCTGTACCGAACGCGGCGAAAGAGCCGCGGTTCGGTACAGGGCTTTTGCAGTGTGCGCCTAGCGGCGCACGTTTCTAACGGGTTAAAGTCCCGAATCCACCCGGTAGTGGGAAGGATATAGCCGAAGGCAAGGGTGTCCATCGTGAGGTGGAATCTGAAGGAAGCTGGATGTGAGGAAAATACTAACTCACGGGCAAATCTCTGGTCTGACGGACAGAAATCTCATAGGAGGTTATGCATGAGGGTAAGGTTGCACGCCAAATCGAAGCCCAATAACTACACGGAATCATGCATGATAGATGAGGCAGATGGATGGAGAGGAAGAAACGTGTGGTACCTAGGGAGGTCTGTGCGGTACGCCGTGAAAGAGGTAACCATTGCATAAAGCAATGCTGAACGCACAGAAGTCAGCAGAGGTCATAGTAGGAGTCAAGGCAAACAAGGGAGCGCCAGGAATTGATGGCATGACCGTTGAGGAGGCTCTTCCATATCTAAAGGAACATCAACAAGAGATAACCGACCGCATTTATCGTGGAAAGTATACTCCGTCTCCAGTAAGACGAGTTGAGGTTCCCAAAGCAGATGGAGGTGTGCGAAAGCTTGGCATACCAACAGTGGTAGACCGTACACTTCAACAGGCAATAGCCCAACAGTTAGTGCCAATCTATGAACCGCTGTTTGCAGGGGGTAGCTATGGCTATCGTCCGAACAGAAGTGCAAAAGACGCAATACGCAAGGTTAAGGAGTATGCCGAACAAGGCGATACATTTGCTGTAGTCCTTGACTTGTCAAAGTACTTCGATACTCTTAATCACGAAATTCTCATCAATCTTCTCCGAAAGAATGTAAAAGATGAACGTGTAGTACAGTTGATAAAGCGCTATCTGAAAAGCGGTGTAATGGAGAACGGAGTAGTCATTGACACAGAGAAAGGCTCACCACAAGGTGGAAATCTATCCCCATTGCTGGCAAATGTCTACCTCAATGAGTTCGACCAAGAATTCTTGAAAAGAGGCGTTCCATGCATAAGATATGCAGATGACATTGTGCTTCTTGCAAAGAGCAAGCGGGCATCAGAGAGACTCTTGGAAAGCAGTACAAAATATCTTGAGGAGAGGCTGAAACTTACAGTTAACCGAGAAAAGAGTCGTACTGTCAGCGTATTTGCGATCCGAAATTTTAAATTCCTTGGCTTTGCATTGGGAAGGAACGGAAAAGGCATTTATGTCCGAGTTCATCCGAAGTCATGGAAGAAGTTTAAGTCTGGACGGAAGGAGTTATCTTCCCGTAAGCGATGTCAGTCAATCAAGCCAAGCCTTGAGAAAATCAAGGTGTATGCGAGGGGATGGCTTAACTACTACGGAATTGCAAGTATGAAGAATAACATAGATGACATCAACGGATGGCTCTACCACAGAATACGTATGTGTATATGGAAACAGTGGAAACTTCCAAGAACAAAGAAAAGAAATCTGATAAAGATGGGAGTACACGAATACTATGCGAACATGGCAGCAAACTGCCGAAGAGGACACTGGTATTGTGCGAATCTGACAACAGTTAAGAAAGCCATGACAAAAGAAAGACTGATAAACAGTGGCTTTTATGATTTAGCCACAGCCTATCAGTCTGTGCACGTCAACTATTGAAACCGCCGTGTACCGAACGGTACGCACGGTGGTGTGAGAGGACGGCGGTTAGTCACCGCCTCCTACTCGATTACAGTCCCATGGATTTGATGAAGTCGGATAATACCGGTTTGTTCTGCTTGATTCGAACGGATCGCGCGGAGAACAGAAGAATGGTGGCTGCCGCAAATCCAACGGCATACAGCAGCAGACGGGCCACATCGAACTGAATGGAAGTGCCGCCGGCAATCGTGCTGCGGAATGCATCTACCGCATAGCTGAACGGTACCCAGCGGTGTACCAGGCTGACGTAACGGCCGGAAAGTTCCAGGGGATAGGTTCCGGCGGAAGCGGCCAGCTGGACCACGGTAAAGATCAGCATCAGGAAACTGCCGACTTTGCCCAGCAGCGCATTGAAGAAATACATGATGGACATGTACGCCAGTGACGCGGCGATGGCTACGAGGATCGTTTTTCCCATGGATGCCGGCTGGAATCCCAGGACCTGATGGAGAATCAGTACCATAAGCGGTGCCATAAGAATGCTTAACGGATAGAAAACGCTGGCTTTGCTGGCCCACCAGCCCAGGCCGGAATGCAGCTTTCCTTCATAATCCAGAATCGGGTACATGATGGAAAAGGCGATACATGCGATCCAGAGTCCCACGTTCATCATATAGGCGGCCATGGCATGGCCATTGTTCGGTACAGAGGTGATCTGTGATTCGCTGCCTGTTACAGGCGAAGCAAACATGCCGGTGGTTTTGCCGGTGAAATGCAGATCCTGAACCGTATCCGCCCCTTTGGAGAGACCGGAAGACAGTTTGGCGGATCCGCTGTAAGCGCTGGCAAGACCGGTGTTCAGCTGCGAGGAGCCGTCTGACAGTTTCCGGGAACCGGAGGCCAGCTGCGCGGTTCCGGATGCCAGCTGACCGGCGCCGGAATTTAAGGCCGCACTGTTGGACACCAGAGTGGCAAGACCGGTGCTCAGCTGTTTGGAACCGGAGGCCAGCTTCCTGGCACCGGATACTGCGGAAGCAGTGCCGTCGGTCAGGGTTTTTCCGGAAGAAATCAGGGTATTGCCGGCGGTCTGCAGTTTGACATTATTGGAAGTCAGCGCTGCGAGACCGCTGCGCATCTGTTTCATGCCGGCGGCTGCTTCCGGGAAAGAAGCAGTGGCTGTTTCCAGCTGATCAACAGCGGAACCGACCCAGGTTACACCTGCGCTGAGCTTCTGGGAACCGGCGTAAGCGGTATCCAGAGCCGCGGACAGACGGTTGATGCTGTCGCTGTCGATGGAGGCATTTGCCAGTCCGGCGGAAATTTTGGACAGGTATCCGGAAGCGTCGGACAGGGAAGAGCTGACCGTGTTCAGCTGTTTCTGTGCGGTGTTTAAGTCGGATACCGCGGTCTGCAGGCTGGATTTGTATTTTGCCGCCAGGGCAGAAAGGTCCACCGATGCGGAGGAAGCGGATACTTCCTCTACGGAGTCCTGTTTGGCGGATTCCAGCTTTTTGACCAGGATTTCTTTTTCTGATTCGCTTAAGCCGTCTGTCTGCCGGATGCTGCGGATACTTTCGTCGATTTTGGCGTTGGATGCTTTGATCCGGCTGTTGGCGGTGCGGATGGAATCGTTGGCCTTGGAGGAAACCGCGGAAATCTGCCTGCCGGCAGACTGTTCGGCAGCAGTTTCCATCCCGGAAATCATGCGGTCCAAAGTGGCCGGAAGGGTATTCAGCGTACGGCTGATCTGTCCCAGGCCTTCCGCGGACTGCTGAATGCCCGTCTGGCTTCTGGAAACAATGGTCCGGGCATTGCCGATGGCGGAAGAAAGGGTTTTCAGATTTTCTTCCGTGGCGGAACCCTTAAGGGCGCGTACCTGATCGGAAATGGTTTTTAGGCCGCTTTCCAGTGAATCCGCGCCTGCCTGCAGAGTCGTGCTGCCGGAACCGTTGATATTGTCCGACAACGTGGAAACGGCAGAAGACACCTGGCCGAGATTTTCCAGACCGGAGAGTTTCTGTGCGCCGAGATACAGTTTCCGCGCGCCTGCGGTATAGGTGCCGACACCATTGACATAGGAAGCGACGCCGCGGGTATATGCGGCGGTTCCGTTATTCAGTCTGGAGGCGCCGGAAGACAGGGCAGCGGCGCCGGAACTCAAAGTATCAGATCCGTTCTTCGCCGTGGCTGCGCCGTCTGTGTACTGCTGAATGCCGGAGGCCAGCCTGCCGGTGCCTTTTTTCAGGCTAAGTGTGCCGGCTGCCGCGGTGCGTAAGCCCTTGGAAAGGGCCTTTCCCCCGTTATTCAGCTTCTGCAGACCATTTGTCAGCTGACCGGAGCCGTCGGCAGCCTGGCTGATCTGGCTGCCGGCATCCCCGATCACGTCTTTCATAGCGTCCGCGTAGGTTTTGGTGACGGTGCGGGACACGCTGTTTTTCAGTTTTTCCATGGCAGATTCGCTCATTTTGGAAGCGATGTAGTTTTTGCCCGGATTGGTGTAATAGTACAGGTGCATTTTCTTCGGATTCTGATCCAACAGGGTGGCGGCATTGGAAGAAAAATTCTCCGGAATCCGGATTGCCATATAATAGTCACCGTTCTGCAGGCCCAGTTCTGCCTGCTGTTCTGTGACAAAATGAAAATCCAGGGAGTCATTTTTCTTCAGCCGCTTCACCAGCTGATCGCCCACGTCCAGCTTCTTGCCCTGATAGGTGGTGCTTTTGTCCTGATTGACGACGGCTACCGGCAGATTGCCGGTTTTTCCGTAAGGATCCCACATGGAGCCGAGAAACAGGGTGGTGTAAATGGCGGGGATCAGAAGAATCGCGATCAGTACGAAAATGATGATTTTGTTTTGAAACAGTTTATTCCATTCCTTGCGAATCATAGTATGGTCCTTCCTTAAAAAACTGACAGAATCAATGGAACATGCCATGCTGTCCTGCACACAAAGTATGTTAAACGGCAGGATAAGCATTAAACAATAACTAGTATGTTAATAAACAACGTGTTGATTATTTGGATAGTGAGTATTATAATCATCAGGAGAGGAGATTGCAAGAGGTATTTTTCACGTATTCGGAATGAAACAATGAAAAACAATAAAAAATACGGCGTTGATTAATAGACAAAACAAAAACAAATGTCTATTCTTATAATATAGAACACAAGGTATTGCGCTGCTTTGACAGAGACTGTCAGGGTCAGCCGGGAGAGGGAAAAATGGGAGAAAAGAAAACACTGGACCGAAGAGTCCGGAAAACAAGAGCACAGCTGAAGGCAGGACTGATCAAGCTGATGCAGACCAAGAGCATCCAGGAGATTACCGTGCAGGAGCTGGTGGATGAGGTGGATATCAACCGTTCCACCTTTTATCTGCACTATACGGATATCCAGGACATGCTCAGCCATCTGGAAAATGAATTTTTTGAATCGTTTCAGGAGATTCTGGAGGAATATGACGCCTTTGCGGTACAGGCGAAAAGTGTGGACGAACTGCGCCGAGCCGGCTTCCTGAAAAATATGTACCGCAACCTGAAGGAAAACGGCGAACTGTGCAAGGTGCTGTTCAGCGCCAACGGAGACATCCAGTTTATTAATGATGTGATCGAGACCATCGGCAGGGAATTCGAGGAGCGCTCCCGGTATGTGACGGATGTGCACCAGAACAGCCGCAGCGAATTTGTCTATGAATACTGTCTCTACGGCTGCCTCGGCCTGATTAAGCGATGGATGGAGGACGGGTTCCGGGAGTCCGCGGAGGAAATGGCGGATCTGACGGAGGAGCTGCTGCTCGCGAATCTGCACGGGCTGGAAGAGCGGGATGAGGTTTTGACACAGATTACACAGGAGACAGAAGCATGACACTGCAGCAGATGCATTATGCCCTTACCATAGCGGAATGCGGCTCCATGAACAAAGCGGCGGAGAAGCTGTTTTTGTCCCAGCCTGCGCTGACGAATACGATGCGGAGCCTGGAGGAGGAAATCGGCATCAATATTTTCCTGCGAAGCAAGCGGGGCGTTACCCCCACCAGTGAAGGCGAGGAATTTCTGGCCTATGTGCGCCAGCTCTACCAGCAGTATGAACTGCTGAAAGAGCGCTACAGCCCGGATGCGGAATTTAAGAGAAAATTCGGCGTATCTGCCCAGCACTACACCTTTGCGGTGCGTGCCTTTGTGGATACGGTGCGGAAGTTTGATACCCTGGAATTCGAATATGCCATGCGGGAGACCCGGACCCGAGAGGTGATCCAGGATGTGGCGCAGATGCGCAGCGAGATCGGGATCCTCTATATGAGCGCATATAATGAGAAGATTATCGGAAAAATGCTGCATGAAAAGGATCTGGAGTTTCACGAACTGGTGCAGGCCCGGGCCTATGTGTATCTGTGTGAGAAGCATCCGCTGGCCAAATGCCGGGAAGTGACCATGGATCAGCTGAAGGATTTTCCCTGTCTTTCCTTTGAACAGGATGTGCAGAGTTCCGTTTATCTGGCGGAGGAGATTCTCAGCGAGAATGTGTATCCGCGGACGATTCAGGTGAATGACCGGGCCACTATGCTGAATCTGATGGACAGCCTGAACGGGTATACCCTGTGTTCCGGCGTGATTTTTGATGATCTGAACGGGGACGGCTGCCTGGCGGTTCCTTTCCGGGAGGACGCGGAGGACTCCAGCGGGCTGATGCGCATCGGTTACGTGGTAAAGCGCAACAGCATCCGCAGTGAAATGGGGGAATACTATCTGGAAAGCTGCCGGCGCTGTCTGCAGCTGATCCGTAAATGAGGGCGGTGTGGTGTATAGCCTAGTAAAACAATTGTATATTCTGAAATAATAGATAAATGGCATGTTATAATTTTAAGTTATAATATGTCATTATTTTTTGCAATTATACAAGAGGAAAAAAGGATGGTATAGTTACACCATCAAAAGAAAACATACAAAACCTATTGCAAGAGTATATATTATGGAGGAATGGAAAATGGCAAATAAAAAGTACAGATTTGAGACACTTCAGTTACATGTAGGACAGGAAGAGGCGGATCCGGCAACAGATTCCAGAGCCGTACCGATCTACGCCACCACATCCTATGTATTCCACAATTCCCAGCACGCGGCTGACCGTTTCGGCCTGAAAGACGCCGGCAACATTTACGGAAGACTGACCAACACCACACAGAGCGTATTCGAGGAACGGATCGCGGCACTGGAAGGCGGCACAGGCGCCATCGCCACAGCATCCGGCGCGGCAGCCATCACATACGCCATCGAGGCACTGGCCAAGGCAGGCGAAAACATTGTGGCAGCCAAGACCATTTACGGCGGCACCTACAACCTGTTAAGCCACACACTTCCCCAGTACGGCATCACCGGCAGATGGGTGGATCCTTACAATTTCGATGAAGTGGAAGCTGCGATCGATGAGAATACCAAAGCGCTGTTCATCGAGACTCTGGGCAATCCCCTGGGTAATGTCATCGATATCGAGGGATGGGCAAAAGTAGCTCATAAGCACAACATTCCGCTGGTTGTGGACAACACCTTCGCAACCCCTTATCTGGTGCGTCCGCTGGAGTACGGCGCTGACATTGTGGTACATTCCGCAACCAAGTTCATCGGCGGCCACGGCACCGCAATCGGCGGCGTGGTAGTAGACGGCGGATCCTTTGACTGGCATACAGATCACAAGTATCCCTGGATCTCCGATCCGAATCCGTCCTATCACGGCATCAGCTTCGCGGACGCGACTGCGCCGGTAGCTTTTGTTACCTACATCCGTGCGATTCTGCTGCGTGATACCGGCGCGACCCTGTCACCCTTCCATGCGTTCCTGTTCCTGCAGGGCCTGGAGACACTGTCTCTCCGCGTAGAGCGTCATGTGGAGAACGCGTTGAAGATCGTAGATTATCTGAAAAACCATGAACAGGTGGAGGCAGTGCATCATCCGTCCATCGAGGGTGAGGCAGGCCATGAGTTCTATGACAAATATTTCCCCAACGGCGGCGCATCCATCTTTACGTTTGAAGTAAAAGGCACAGCGGCAGACGCGCAGAAATTCATTGACAATCTGGAGATCTTCTCCCTGCTGGCAAATGTGGCGGATGTAAAATCCCTGGTAATTCATCCGGCATCCACCACACATTCCCAGCTGACCGAGGAAGAACTGCTGGATCAGGGCATCAAACCGAACACCATCCGTCTGTCCATCGGTACGGAAAATGTCAATGACCTGATTGACGCTTTAGACGGCGCTTTCGCTGCAATTCGATAAACAGCAGACAATTCTGCCATTGTTACCATATTTTCCATAAGGAGTACACAGGAGACCGGGCTTCCCAGCGGGAGGCGCCGGTCTTCTGTGCGGTACGGGAGGCCGGCCGCCGTCCGGCCGGTACGTCTGCCTGCGCAGCGGGTACGTGCGGGTTCTGCCCGCGCTGCCCTGCCTGTGCCGTATGCCTCTGCGGCCGCCCGCACGGTTATAGCAGACAGAACCGCGGCGGGTATGTTATACTACCTGTGGTATGGTCTGCCGGCGGCAGGGATACGGCGCAGATTTGTCAGAATGGATAAGGAGACATGAAGTGAACAGTCAGAAGAACAAACAAAAGAGAAAGCAGCGGCTGATTGCTGTCATCTCAATCATTGTAATTGCCGCGATGGTGGTAACCATGATTGTGGTGCCGGCGCTGGCTTCTTCCTCTGCTTCCTCGGATCCTGCGGCAGTGACAGCCGCGGTATCCGGGAAGTATGATGACTCGGATCCGGGAGACTATATTACAGAAGCATTTGATGTGCGGATGACGGCGGACACCGCCCACCGGATAGCGGTGACGGAGAAAATCCGGGTGAATTTCATTCGGCGGCATCACGGAATCTACCGGGATATCCCCAACGGAGGAGCTTCCTACAGTATAAAAAATATCAGGGTATCGGAGCAGGACTATACAGTCAGCGGAACCGGGAGAAGCGGTTCCACCAGGATCCGGATCGGCAATGAGGATACCTATCTGCGGGGAACACACACCTATCAGATTACGTATGATCTGATCTGGTACAAAGACGCGGAGAAGGGAGCCGATGCCCTGGCTCAGAATCTGCTTCCGGTCAACTGGATGACTTCCATCCGGGAGGCGGATCTGACACTTACGATGCCGAAAGCAGTGGACTGGAATGCCATGGAATATTACGCAGGTCCGAAAGGCAGTGCCGGCGGCCTGAGCAGCCGGTATTTCACCAAGTCAGTCAGTTCAGACAAAAAGACACTGACCATTCACGGATCCAACCTGCCGAAGGGATATGGCGTGACGGTCCGGGGCAGTCTGCCGGAGCAGTACTGGAGCCAGGCGCAGACCTATGCCCGGGCCCACAGACAGTCGGCGCTGGGAATCGCCGTGATTCTGTGCGGGGCAGCGGTGTTTCTGCTGATCCTTTTCCTGATTTTTGGTAGAGATCCGAAGATTGTCCAAACCGTGGAATTTCGTCCGCCGGAAGATCTGACGCCGCTGGAAGCAGGATATCTGATTGACGGAAAGGCGGACAATGAGGACTTTATGTCCATGATTCTGTATTTTGCCTCCCGGGGCTATCTTTCCATCAAAGAAACCGGGACCAACACCTATACCCTGGTGAAGGAAAAGGAGCCTGCGCCGGAAGAGCCGGCGTTTGCACTGACGCTGTTCAAGGGGTTGTTCCGCAGAAAAACGGAGGTGGCGACAGCGAAGATTCCCACCTCATTTCTGGGTGATATGGACCGGGCAAAAACCCAGCTGTTTCAGAAGTACCGGGGCAGAGAAGGCCGCATTTTCCGTCCGGGCTGCAAGGGAGCCCGTGCGGCCGGCATTCTGATACTGATTGTGTATACCGTGATCGGCGTAGCCGCCCTGTATGGAAACCATCCGCATCTCGGGATCCTTCAGGTCATGCTGATGCTGGCGGGCATTTATTTCCTGGTGAGAAATTTTGACTATCGTTACTCCCGGGGAACCAAGGGAGGACTGATCGCCGGTGCGGTATGCTGTCTGATTCCCGCCGCGGGAATCAGTGTCGGACTGGGGATGACGCAGACCCCGTGGCTGGGGGCGGTATCCGCGGCAGCATTTCTGACCATACTGGTCTGCATCGTTTTTATGAGGGCCAGAAGCAGGGAAAATGCGCTGATTATGGGCAGATTGCTGGGATTCCGCGACTTCATCCGCACGGCGGAGTATGAACGGCTGAAAATGCTGTCCGCGGAGGATCCGGCCTACTTCTATGATGTGCTGCCCTACGCGGCGGTTATGGGCATGTCCACGGAGTGGGCAGAGAAGTTTACGAATATCCGGGTGCCGCAGCCGGAGTGGTACAGTACGTATGACGGCCGGCCGTTTGTGTATTCACCGCTGTGGTGCGGCTCCATGATGGAACATTGCGTAACCGGCAGCACACCGGTGCCGCCGGCTGATTCCGGAGGGAATTATGGCGGCGGATCCTTCGGCGGAGGCTTTTCCGGCGGAGGCGGCGGAGGCGGAGGCGGCGGCGCCTGGTAAACCGCCGATCCGCGTAAAAAATAAGACGCTGTAAATCTGCAGCCTCCTGACCGGAGGGGGGATCTGCGAGCAGGGAGAGACAGAAAGGACTGGGGATATGTATTACGGAACCATAAAGAAAGTAGACGTGGCAAACGGACCCGGGGTTCGTGTCAGCCTGTTTGTTTCCGGCTGCACCCATCACTGCAGGGAGTGTTTTCAGCCGGAAACCTGGGATTTCCATTACGGAGAGCCGTTCACAGAAGCTACAGAAGCCAGGATCCTGCAGGAACTGGCGCCCCATTATATCGAAGGATTTACCGTACTGGGGGGAGAACCCTTTGAACCGGAGAATCAGCGGGAACTGCTTCCGCTGCTGCGGAAGGTGCGGGAAACTTATCCGAAAAAAAATATCTGGATGTACACCGGCTATTCCTTTGAGGAACTGACCGGTCAGGAAAAAGGCACCGGCAGGGCCAGATGTGATGCCACAGATGAAATTCTGTCCCTGATTGATGTGCTGGTAGACGGTGAGTTTGAACTGGAGCGCAAGGATGCGGGCCTGCAGTTCCGCGGCTCCGCGAACCAGCGCCTGATTCTTGTGCCTGCGTCGCTGCAGGCCGGCCGGGTGATCTGGTGGGAAGACAGACTGCCGGTATAGACAGGAGAGACAGCAGGAACGAGACAGCAGAAAGATTGACAGAGGAAAGAAGAATTATGGCAGAATATTATGACGCAGTCATTATCGGCAGCGGAGAGGCCGGAATCTATACCGGATACCGGCTGCGGGAAAAATGTCCCGGATTGAAAACCGTGATCCTGGAGAAGGGAAATGATATTTACAAAAGAAAGTGTCCCATTGTGGCAGGCAGAGTCAAAGAATGCATTCACTGCCCGGTCTGTGATACCATGTGCGGCTTTGGCGGCGCAGGGGCCTTTTCCGACGGAAAATTTAATTTTACCACGGAATTCGGCGGCTGGCTGACAGATTATCTGGATGCGGGAACGGTGATGGGCCTGATTGACGAGGTGGATGCGGTCAATGTATCCCACGGGGCCACGAAGGAATTTTACTCCACCTCCACACCGGAAGCGAGAAAACTGGAAATCGAAGCCCTCAAATATGACCTGCACCTGCTGCAGGCCCGCTGCAAGCATCTGGGCACAGAGCGCAACCTGGAAATTCTCACCAATATCTATGAAGATATGCGGGAAGACGTGGAATTCCGCTTTCATGCCGGGGTGGACAGCTTCTGCAGAGCAGATGACGGTTACCTGGTGACACTGGAGGACGGCAGCGAAATCCGGTGCCGTTACCTGATCGCGGCTCCGGGCAGGAGCGGGGCGGAGTGGTTTGCTTCCCGGTGTCTGGATATGGGGATGAAACTGATCAACAATCAGGTGGATATCGGGGTTCGGGTGGAACTGCCCGCCAAGGTATTTGAACATATTACAGATGTGGTCTACGAATCCAAACTGCTCTACCGGACCAAGCGGTACGGGGACAAAGTGCGGACGTTCTGCATGAATCCCTACGGTCATGTGGTGGCGGAGAGCGTAGAGGGAATCAATACCGTAAACGGGCATTCCTATTCGGATCCGGCGCTGCGCAGTGAAAATACCAACTTTGCGCTGCTGGTATCCAACCGGTTTACCGAGCCTTTTAATCAGCCGTATCGCTACGGCAAACATATCGCCTCCCTTTCCAATATGCTGTCCGGCGGCGTGCTGGTGCAGCGGTTCGGGGATCTGATGAAAGGGGTGCGTACCAACGAACACCGGCTGGCCCAGTCGTATACCCATCCGACCCTTACGGCAGCGGTGCCCGGCGACCTGTCTCTGGCCCTGCCCAAACGGCAGCTGGATGATATCATAGAGATGATACAGGTACTGGACAAACTGGCGCCGGGTACAGCCAATTATGACACACTGCTGTACGGCGCAGAGGTGAAGTTCTACTCTGCCAGACCCCAGCTGACCAGTGAGTTTGAAACAGAATATCCGGGGTTTTTCGCCATCGGGGACGGCGCGGGGATTACCAGGGGACTGGCCCAGGCCGGCGCTTCGGGCATCCATGCCGCGGATGTCATCGCCCGGCGGGAAGCTTCCGGCAAATAAGAAGAAACAAAAAAGCCTGCCGGCCGTGGGCTGTCTGCACTGTTTATGCAGACAGTCCGCGGAACAGCAGGAGCAGTTCCTGAAGCAGATTGACCTTCAGAAATAAAAACACAAGAAACAGAAGCAGCATGCACACGGGGGTTCCCCGGAGTGCATTTTTTATATCCTGGGAACTCATATTCATGTGCAGAAGCACGCAGAGAAATCCGTAGCCAAACAGGACATAGTGCCACCACAGGGCGCAGAGAGGGAATACAAACATCCAGAGCAGGGCCAGGGTGCCGATTCCGCAGACCACCGGCGCGATGGAGGCGAGGGTCATCTGGATGCTTTTGGTGAGGGTGTTTCCCCGGGGAATAAATTCCACGCTGCCCAGCGTATCGCCCTGCGGGCGGAGCGTGATCCGGAGGACCCGGGCCCCGGTGAGCGCCGCGAAAAGCGCGTGGGCCAGTTCGTGATGAACTGTGCCGGGATAGGTGAAGTAATTCCGGATCTGTCCGGCGGCCCTTCCGCCCAGCAGAAGGGCGATGATCCGGGTGATCAGATGGTTGACGCCGGTAATGGCCAGTCCCAGCAGAAAGATGAGGACCGGAATCAGAATCGTGTTCAGAAGCGCTCGGGGCAGGGGCGCGGAAATGCCAGCCAGCAGGTCAAGCTGGTGCATCACAGCCTGTATCATAGAAGTACCTGACTTTCGTATGCGGATGGATCGGTTCCGGCCTATTATACACGATACCGGAAGAAAAAAACATGGAGTTCACAGATCGTTCAGGGTTTTGCGATCCGGGAACTCCATGGAAAAAGCTTACCGCGCGCCGAAGAGCTGGATGATGGAAGTGGCCAGGATGGCTACCAGGAAAATCGGGGCGACATAGCGTATCATGAGATTGTAGAGTTTTTCGCTTTTGAAGCGGGTTTCCGATTTCAGGACTTCTTCCTTGATGACTTTCGGTTTTGCCACATAACCGATCAGAATACAGGTCAGGAAAGCCAGGATCGGCATCATGATGGTATTGCTGATGAAATCAAAGAAATCCAGGAACTGCATGCCCAGGGGCCGGATATGGGCCCAGACGCCGTAGCCAAGCATGGAGGGGATGCCTACCAGGAAAATGCCGATGGCGGTTACAAAGCTGGCCGTGAGCCGGCGGCAGTGGGTCACTTCTTCCACCACGGCCACAATGGTCTCCATCAGGGCGATGGAAGAGGTCAGGGCAGCCAGGAATACCAGGAAGAAGAACAGGGCGCCGATGACATTGCCGAAAGCCATGGTATGGAAGACCTTTGGCAGCATGACAAACATCAGGCTCGGTCCGGAAGTGGAAGCCGCCGCTTCGCCGCCCGCGAAGATAAAGACGGAAGGAACCACGATGAGACCGGCAATAAAGGCAATCAGTGTATCCAGAATCTCGATCTTGCGGACACAGCCTTCGATGGGTTCGCTGCGCTTCATATAAGAGCCGTAAGTAATCAGGATTCCCATGGCAATGGACAGGGAATAGAACAGCTGTCCGGCAGCGGCGATAATGGCCTGCACGAGATTTGTGGCCTTGGCTTCCGGGGTGGCGCCGTGAAGCGCGGGCTTCAGATAATAGACCAGACCGTCCACACCGCCTTCGTTGGTCAAACCGTAGATCGCGATGACAATGGACAGAATCACCAGAACCGGCATCAGGACTTTGCTGAAGTTCTCAATGCCCTTCTGTACGCCCGCGGATACGATAATGGCGTTGACCGCCACATAAATCACCAGACACAGAAGCGGAATCTTCCACCCGGTGATAAAGTCTGTGAAGTAGTTGCTGCTGACCGCCTCGTTGCCCCGCCCGGACACGTAGGTGGCCATATAATGGGTGATCCAGCCGCCGATGACGCAGTAATAGGGTGTAATGATCATCGGGACCAGCGCGCCGATGGCGCCTAAGATTTTGAATTTCGGGTTAAAAACCCCGTAGGCAGTCAGGACGCTGCGCTCCGTGCGCCGTCCCATGGCGATCTCGGTGATCATCAGGGCAAAGCCGAAGGTGACCGCCAGAATGACATAGATCACGAGAAACGTGCCGCCGCCGTGTTTGGCTGCCAGGTACGGGAACCGCCACAGGTTGCCCAGGCCGACGGCTGATCCGGCGGCAGCCATGATAAAGCCGATCCGGCCGGTAAATTTATTTTTGGTTTTCATGGAATTCTCCCCCTTGGATGTGTAAGAAAGCATACAGACACAGAACGGCCAAGGAGCCGTCAGTCTGCAGAATGCTGTGAAAGTGTAGCATGTTTTGCAGGGTGTGTCAATTTACCGGCGTGTTGTATGCAAAATACTGACAGTGCATGGAATGCAAATGATTGCCGGCACGTTGTATGCCAAATACGGTAGGAACCTGGTGTTTTGAAATTGCGGCAGGCGCAGCCGGTGATGACCTGGCTGATCAGGCAGAAGATCCCTGTCGACAGACCGGGCAAAATCAGATAAACTGACAGGAGAAGACAGGTACGGACGAAACCCGGGAAAGCGGAGAAAAGAGCCGAAAAAGAACCGGAGAACAGGAAAGGATGAAACAGATATGAAGCAGGGACTGGATGTTCTGGCAGTGGGAGAGCTGCTGATCGATTTTACGGAAGCGGGGAAAAGCGCGGAAGGAACGCGCCTGTTTGAACAGAACCCCGGCGGCGCGCCGGCCAATCTGCTGACGGCGGTGACCCATATGGGCCATTCTGCGGGGCTGATCGGAAAGATCGGCGCGGATATGCATGGAGATTTTTTAAAGGAAGTGCTGCAGCGGGAGAAAATTGTCACAGATTATCTGCGGCAGGATCCGGAGGTCTTTACGACCCTGGCGTTTGTGGCTTTGAATGAAGAGGGGGAACGGGAATTTTCCTTTGCCCGGAAGCCGGGGGCCGACACCTGTCTGCGGACAGAGGAGCTGCCTGCGGAAGCGCTGGCGGACTGCCGGATCTTTCACTTCGGTTCCCTGTCCCTGACGGATGAGCCTGCCCGGACAGCCACGGCAGAAGCCCTGCGCATGGCGAAGGAAGGAGGCGCCCTGATTTCCTTTGATCCCAATTACCGGGCTTCCCTGTGGCGCAGCCCACAGGAAGCTGCGGAGGCGATCCGCGCCAGAATTCCCCAGGCAGATCTGATGAAAGTGTCCGATGAGGAGAGCCTGCTGCTGACAGGGGCTTCTGATTATGAGACTGCGGCAAGGCAGATCCTGTCCATGGGGCCCCGGCTGGTTGCTGTCACACTGGGAGCCGGCGGCGCCCTTCTGGTGACCGGAGAGATCTGTCTGACGGTTCCCGGGTATCCGGCACAGGTCACCGATACCACCGGAGCGGGGGATTCGTTCTGGGGAGGATTTCTCAGCGCGTTCCTGGAAACGGGAAAGACCCTGCAGGAACTGAACCGGGAGGACTGCCGGACCTGTGTACAGACCGGAAACGCGGTGGCTTCCCTGTGTGTGCGGAAACGGGGAGGCATCCCGGCGATTCCGGACCGGGCAGAAGTGGAAAACCTGCTGAAACAGGAGACCGTGGAATAGAAAATTTAAGGAAAATTCTTTTGCCGAACCGGAAAAAGACGGTATAATTATAAGAAAAGACAAAAAGAATGGAGGGATGTACTTATGTGTAAGACAAAAAAAATAATCCTTGCGGCGGCAGCGGCATTTTTCTGCCTGGCCGGTGTGTGTGCCTATAGAAAATGGCGAATCAGCAAAGGGGAATACCGCAGTATTTTCAGCGAGCTTGCGGATGCGGCAGGACGCTACAGCCATCAGTCCAGACAGCCGTCCGGAAGCAGGCAGACAACGGAACCGCCGGAATTCTGCAGACATTACCGCAGAAGCTGACGGGATCCGACGCAGGCATGATCAGCTGCCGAACCGGGTATTTTACCGGAACTTTACATCAATCATACAGAACTGTGATGGAAACAGGAGGCAATTCCCGGTAGGATGACCCTGTCAGAAAGGTTTTTTTGACAGAGTTGGACAGCTGATCATGGATGCGGGAAATCCATGATGAAATAGGAAGATTTCAAACAGAAAGGAGATTAATGATCAATTTTAAAGAAAAAAAAGGATTTATCTGTGATATGGACGGCGTGATTTATCACGGCAACCGGATCCTGCCGGGAGCGGCAGAGTTTGTGCAGTGGCTCCAGAAAGAGAAGAAGGAGTACCTGTTCCTGACAAACAACAGCGGAAAGACACCGAAAGAACTGCGGCAGAAGCTGCAGCGCATGGGCATGGATGTAGAGGAAAAGCATTTTTACACCAGCGCGCTGGCCACAGCGGAATTTATCAAAGCGCAGTCACCGGGCTGCTCCGCCTATGTGATCGGAGAAGCAGGCCTCTTTAACGCGCTGTATGACGCGGGGATCACGATGAATGAAGTGGATCCGGAGTATGTGGTTGTCGGGGAAGGCAATACCTATTCCTTTGATACACTGACCAGGGCGGTAAACCTGGTGCGCAGAGGCGCAAAGCTGATCGGAGCCAATTCGGACGTATCCGGTCCCATTGAAGACGGGATCGCGCCGGCCTGCAGGGCGCTGGTGGCGCCGATTGAGATGGCTACCGGCAAAAAGGCATATTTCTGCGGAAAGCCAAATCCGCTGATGATGCGCACCGGACTCCGGCTTCTGAACTGCCATTCGGCGGAAGCAGTGATTATCGGGGATCGGATGGATACGGATATTGTGGCAGGGACGGAGAGCGGAATCGCCACCGTACTGGTGCTGACCGGAGTATCTACCCGGGATACGGTCAGAAAATACGCGTATCAGCCAACGGTCATTATGGATGGAATCGGCAGTCTGGTACAGACGGCGCAGCAGCAGTCCGTACAGCAGAACGCGAAAAAAAACAAATAACCCTATCCCGGCCCGGACACAGCAGCGAGTTGTTTTCTGTTCTTCCTGTAAGGAGGAGAAACAAATCGCTTTTTTTGTGTTATAATCCAGAATCATGGAAATACAACAGACGGAGGAAAAAATATGGCCATCAGAAAAAAGGACTGGGAACAGGCAAATCCGGGAAAACCGGCAGGAGAAAGCGGCAGAGCAATGGTGCGGCGGATGAATGATTCCCACAGACCGTTAAGAGACTGGGCATTTTCCTATGTGAACTGGATGCCCGGGATGCGGATCCTGGATGTGGGCTGCGGCGGCGGAGCAGCCATTGCGGATATGCTGCAGCTGTCCGAAGACAGCGTGATCGACGGCGTGGATTATTCCGCGGATTGTGTAGCCGCCACAAAGGAGACCAATGGAGCGCTGCTGGGCACCCGGGTGTTTGTGCAGGAAGGAAACGTGGGCAGCCTGCCTTATGAAGGGGAGCAGTTTGATCTGGTAACGGCTGTGGAAACCGTGTATTTCTGGCCGGATCTGCTGCAGGGACTGAAGGAGATCTTCCGGGTGCTTAAGACCGGGGGACACATTGCGATTTTATGCGAGGTGGACGGCCCGGAACGCATGGACTGGGAAAAAGTTAATTTTGAGATCAATGTGTATACACCAGTCGAACTGCGGAAGTATCTGCACCAGGCAGGATTTTCCCAGGTGGAATATCATGTGCTGGACAACGGATATACCATGCTGTACGGATGCAGACAGGACAGCCATGACGGAGAATAAATTAACGGAGCGGAACGGTCTGGAAACAGCGGCACAGAAGGCTGCGCGGCAGGCAGGCCTGGAGCTGAAGGAAGAAGGCGCCGGCCTGACCCTGTCCGGCGGCGGCCGGGAACTGCGGGCGGATTTTACCCGGCTGCTGCCGCGGATCCGTCCGGACAATCTGAACCGGGAATTCCTGGTACGGGCGGCCCGGCTGAAATCCGCCGGCGACCTGCCCCTGGCAGTGGACGCGACGGCAGGTCTGGGAGAAGACGCTTTTTTACTGGCGGCTGCCGGCTTTCGGGTGCGTCTCTATGAATACGATCCGGTAATCGCCGCTTTGCTGGAAGACGGACTGCGCCGGGCTGCGGAAGTGCCGGAGCTGCAGCAGATCGTCGCCCGTATGGAACTGATCGCGGGGGACAGCGTCGCCGCGCTGTATCATCTGCCGGAGCGTCCGGATGTGGTGCTGCTGGATCCGATGTTTCCGGCCAGGAAGAAGAGCGCCCTGGTAAAAAAGAAGTTTCAGCTGCTGCAGAAGCTGGAGCTTCCCTGCGCGGATGAGAAGGAATTGCTGGAAGCGGCCATCGCCGCCGGACCGAAGAAAATTGTGATCAAACGGCCGCTGAAGGGGCCGGTACTGGCGGGAAAAACACCCAGCTATTCCCTGCGGGGAAAAGCGATTCGCTATGACTGCCTGGTACTGTGACGGTCAGAAGCTGTCGGAAGAAGCTTTCGTTTGCCGCCCTGGCTGAACTGTGCAGATGACAGTCAGATGCTCCCGGAAGAAGCTTTCGTTTGCCGCCCTGGCTGAACTGTGCAGATGACTGCGGATGCTTCCGAAAAACCGCGGAAAACAGCAAGTGCCCCGGAAGCATCCGGGGCACAGAAATGCGGATAACAGGACTTGAACCTGCACGGTCTCCCACCAGAACCTAAATCTGGCGCGTCTGCCAATTCCGCCATATCCGCAAGTGTGGAAATTCTATCATACAATAGTTGAACTGTCAATTTCCTGTAAATTCTATACGGATTTCGTAATAAAAACTTTAGGAATGCGCAATTGCAATCTGGAGACGCAGGCATATAATAGAGTAAGATGTTCTGTTGCGGAAATCTTTCCGCAGTGAATGAGGAACAGCAGAAAGGAGGCCATTCATCCATGAACGGCAAAACATTAATGAAAAAATCCACAGCAATCGCCCTGAGCGCTGTTATGGCAGCCTCTGTCGGAGCACCGGCTATGGCGGCAGGAGCGAAAAAGGCGGCTCCGAAGACCGTGAACAAATACGTCTTCAGTAAGATCGCCATTGCCTCCCAGGAGGATCCGGAAGTCATCGATCTTTCCTATAATTCCAACGGAATGATTCAGCGGGAACTGAGCAATTACAATGCTTCCAACAAAACATACGGAGAAAAAGTGCTGTACGGATACAACACCCTGGGACTCCGGACAAAGAAACACTATGACTCCGACAAGAAGTTAAGTTCCAAAGATACCTATCAGTATCTGTCCGCCGGCCAGGTGAAAAGCATGATCACCTTTGACGCGAATGGAAAGTATCAGTACAAATCCAGCTACACTTACAACAAAAAGAAACAGATCGCCAAAGAAGTATATGTCCGTTATGCCAGCAAAGGGATTCCGCGGGCAGAGTGGACCTATAAATACGGTTATAACAGAAAAGGTCTTCTGACGACAAGCAAGACGTATGTCAACGGAAAAGTCAGCGAAACGACCAAATATACATATGACAGCAGAAATCATTACAAAACGGTAACAACATACAACGCAAAAGGAAAAGTTACCAGAAAAGCCGTATACAGCCATACCTACAGCAAAGACGGCTATATCAAAAAAACAGCGGTAAAGATTACGAACGGAAGCTATGTCACCGGCGTGAAGTTCAAATATTACTATAAGAAGATCAAAATCGCCAAAAGCAATAAGAAAGCAGTCAGCGCACAGCAGAGAAATTATTTAAGCGCGATCCTGTAAGGACTGCGTGCAACAGTCAGCAGAGAAACCGAAAAAAGTCCCCGGGATACGGGACGGAACAAAAGTTCCGGAACGTATCCCGGGGACTTTGATTTTCCCGGCAGAGCAGGGCCGGTCAGTGCATAAACAGATTCAGGAAACCGGTGGACTGCAGGAACAGGACAAACATCATCACCGGCATAATAAAGCGGATCATGATGTTGTAAAGCTGTTTTCTGCGGAATCGGTCGCCGGTCAGTTCCATTTCATCCGCAATCCATTTCGGCTTGAGGATCCAGCCGATCAGCAGGCAGGAAAGGAAGGAAATAATGGGCATCATCACACTGTTGCTGATATAGTCCATCAGATCCAGCAGCTGTCCCACGGATCCGTTGGGAAGCGGCAGTTCAAAGTACAGTACATTGTAGCCCATGCAGATCAGGATGGTGGCGGCCGCGTAGATAAAGGTGCAGATGATCGTCAGTTTCTTGCGGCTCATATGGAAGATTTCCATACAGTTGGCCACGATGGTTTCCAGCACGGATACACAGGAGGTCAGCGCGGCGAAGGCCACCATGATAAAGAAGACGACGCCGATCCAGCGGCCGGCAGGCCCCATGGCATCGAAGACCTTCGGCAGGGAAATAAAGATCAGGCCCGGGCCCTGGACCATGCCGTCAGCGCCGGAGAACACAAAGACAGCCGGAATGATCATCATACCTGCAAGAAGGGCAACCACCGTGTCGAATATTTCGATCTGGGCGATGGAACGGTTTAAGTTCACGTCTTTTTTGACATAGGAACCATAGGTGATCATGATGCCCATGGATACACTTAAGGAAAAGAACAGCTGGCTCATGGCATCCAGCAGTACCTGCAGGAGGCGTTTCGGCGTCAGACCGGTCAGATCCGGCTTCAGATACACCGCGAGTCCGTCAAGGCCGGTACGGAAATTGCCGGCGGCATCGGTGTGATGCAGGGTCAGCGAATAGATGGAGATCACGATGATCATAACCAGCAGGATCGGCATAACGATTTTGGAGACCTGTTCGATTCCCTTTTCCACGCCGCGGTAGACGATGGCGGATGTAATTACTAAGAAAATAAGGGAGTAGACGATGGGCGCATAGGGCGCGGTAATAAAACCGGTAAAGTATCCGTCCTGAGCCGCTGAATGCTGGGCGCCCTGTCCGAAGGCCACCAGATAGCGGGTGATCCATCCGCCGATGATGGAGTAGTAAGTCATAATCAGGACAGGTACAAAGAAAGTGAAAATACCGAGGAATCCCCAGCGTCTGCGCATCGTGGCGTAGGCCCGGATGGAGCTTTGCTGGGTTTTGCGTCCGATGGCAATATCAGTGGTCAGCAGTGTGAATCCGAAGGTAACCACCAGAATCAGATAGATGATAATAAAGAGTCCGCCTCCGTTTTTGGCGGCCAGGTAGGGGAAACGCCAGATATTCCCGACGCCTACCGCGCTGCCGGCGGCAGCCATGACGAATCCCAGCTGTCCGCTGAATCCGCTTTTTTCTTTTCCATTTGCTTTTTTTCCCATATGCTTCTCCCTCTTAAGCGATGAAATGATAAAAATGTGATCCGCACCACGCCCTGTCCGGCTGAATCGGACAGAAAAACACCGCTGCCGGAACAGCGGTGCAGGTGTTTGCTCATTTGCTGGCTTTTGCGACAAATTTGGTGATCGCGTCAAAGCTCTCTTTGCTGATGTAATGCTCCAGCCGGCAGGCATCATCCGTGGCAATGGTTTCGTCAACACCCAGGCTGATCAGCCAGTTGCTGAAAAATGTATGGCGTTCGTAGATCGTTTCGGCAATCTCGCGGCCGGATTCGGTTAATGTGATGAATCCGGCATCACTCATAGTGATGTGATGATTGTTGCGCAGGTTCTTCATTGCTACGCTGACGCTGGGCTTGGAATAATGAAGATAATTTGCGATATCGATGGAACGTACCACCGGGAGCCGCTGACTCAGTACCAGAATTGCTTCCAGGTAATTCTCGGCGGACTCATGTGAACTGTTGGCAGCCATGGAGCTCTCCTCCTTATTGTATAGCAGGAAAAGAATCATCCTGCGGCATTCTGTGATACACAGACAGGCGCTGTGCAAGTTTTGCAACTGTGCAAGTTATGTATAAGATACCATGCAGACAGCAGAATTGCAAGAAGGGGCGCAAGGAACTTTCCCGGGGAATGGAATTGACTTTTTCTGCAGGTTTCGGCAAAATGGGGAAAAAGAATCTGCAGCCGGAAACCGGTTTGTGCTATGATAAGCAGAGAGAAAGAAAAGAGACCGCGCGGCCCGGAAAGGATTCCGTGAGGGGAAGCAGAAGGAGAGGTGCCTATGCCTGGAGCAATTTTGATATTTATAATCGTTGTACTGTGGGGAATCAGCAGCTATCTCAAAAACAGCCGCTCGGGCAGCCAGCAGCCGAAGCAGCCGTCGGGCAGCGGAAAGAAAAAGGAGCCGATTCCTCCTAAGGCATCCGGCACTGCGTCGGGGACTTCGGGCAGCGCGATTCTGGAACGCGCAAGGAAGAATACCCGGGATGTCCACCTGTCCCATCAGAATACAGGCGGGAAAAGAAAGGGATCGGGACGCGGAACCCTGACCGCCGGCGGGACGGGCGGAACCGGATCAGGAAGAAGAGAATCTGCCGGGAAAAGCACAGGAAATGGCAGCAGATCCATGTCTGACCGGACAGAATTCGGACACGGGCCCCTGACGGAAGCGGCAGACGGAGCCTCTGCCCTGTCTTCCCCGGAGCAGCGGGAAAACAGGCTCCGGGAAGAACTGTACCGGGAGCGGACAGATGCTAACAGCAGAAACGGGCAGAATCCGATCATGGAGGCGGCCAGGGAGAATTCCCTGGAGACCCGGCTGGACAATCTGGAGGACGCGAAGCAGGATCTGATGAAGGAAGTGGAACGGCTGATGATCCTGGGACCGGATACCACATTGGAATTTGCCCGGGATTTTACAGCGGAAGGCATTGAATTGATGCACCGTCTGTATTAGAATAGCAAAATCAGAAAAATTATAATGGATACAGCGGCGGGATGCGTACCGCCGCTTTTTTGACAGGAGGGATGGATATGCCGCAGGGAAATCCGCAGCCGGGAGAGTTGTATCTCCATTTTAAAAACAGAAAGTATCAGGTGCTGGCAGTGGCCCGCCATTCGGAAACCGGTGAAAAACTGGTGATCTATCAGGCACTGTACGGAACCTACCGTGTCTACGCAAGACCGTATGACATGTTTGTCAGTGAAGTGGATCACAGCAAGTATCCGCAGGTGGAGCAGGTGTACAGATTTCAGTATCTGACAGAGGAAGATCTGGAAGCAGAGAATCCGGTGGGAAAGGAAGCGGCGGCAGCGGAAGTGTCCGGAACGGCGGGTGCCGGGGAAGCTCCGCAGGCATCGGCCGGGACGGAGGCCTGGAACAAAGCGGTGACAGGCGGAAGCTGCCGGTCAGAGGTCCCGCAGGCGGGCGCCGGGGTTCCGGGGCAGGAGCCGGACCGGGATTCCGGCAGCGCTGTGACAGAGGAAGCAGAAGATCCCGGGGATGATGCGCAGACAGAACCGGATACGGGGGACAATACGCAGGAGGAAGCGGCCGACCCGTGGCTCATCCGTTTTATGGATGCGGAAAATATGGAAGAAAAGATGCAGGTGTTTTCCGAAATGCGCCCGCATATCACGGACAGGCTCATCGATGAGATCGCCATGGTATCGGATCTGTCCATACCGGAAGGGGAACTCTATGAACGCTACCGCCAGCTGAAAGAATGTCTGGATATGCGCATGCGTTTTGAAGGAAGCAGAATCCGCGGATAAAAACCGGCGGGAATTATCTTGCAATTCGGGATATGGTGTGTTATAATTCCTCAATGACTGCAAACGGCACAAGTACGCCCATTTCCTGCCCGCAGGGGTATCCCGGTGATGGACATTTACTTTCGAATATGGCGGAACAAGTGACCGTAATAGTACATAGATCTTGAAGGAGGATATTTTACAGAATGAGCGTACAGGTTGAGAAACTGGAAAACAGCACCGTTAAACTGACAATTGAAGTTCCGGCAGAGCAGTTTGATGCAGCGATGCAGGATGTATATAACAGACAGAAGAAGAATATCAGTATTCCGGGATTCCGTAAAGGCAAGGTACCGAGACAGATGGTAGAGAGAATGTACGGACCGGAAGTATTCTATGATGACGCGGCAAACCAGATCATGCCCCAGGCATACAGCGATGCTGCCAAAGAGAGCGGAGAGGACATCATGTCCCGTCCGACCGTGGATATTGTACAGATTGAAAAAGGCAAACCTTTTATTTTCACTGCGGAAGTTGCCGTACGTCCGGATGTGAAGCTGGGTGAATACAAAGGTGTGGAAGTGACTAAGATCGACACCGAAGTATCCGACGAAGAAGTGGAGACCGAGCTGAACAACGAAAGAGAACGCAACGCCAGAACCATTACCGTGGAAGACCGCGCGATTCAGTCCGGAGATACCGCAGTCATTGATTTCGAAGGATTTGCAGACGGCAAGGCATTCGAAGGCGGCAAAGGCGAGAACCACAACCTGGAGATCGGTTCCGGCAGCTTTATTCCGGGATTTGAAGATCAGCTGATCGGCAAGAACTCCGGAGATGAAGTGGAAGTCAATGTGACTTTCCCGGAAGATTATCACGCAGAGGATCTGAAGGGCAAGGATGCGGTATTCAAAGTAAAAATCCACGAAGTAAAAGCGAAGGAACTGCCGGAGGCAGATGATGAATTCGCCCAGGATGTATCCGAGTTCGACACAATTGCAGAGTACAGAGACAGCATCCGCAAGAAGCTGGAAGACCGCAAAGCGGATATGGCAAAGAACGAGCAGAAGCAGGAAGCCATCGACAAGATCGTGGAAGCGTCTGAAATGGAACTGCCGGACGCAATCGTTCTGACCCGTGCGGATGAGATCATCAACCAGTTCGCACAGCAGCTGGCTCAGCAGGGACTGTCCATGGATCAGTACATGCAGTATGCAGGCACAGATATTGACCAGCTGCGTGACAGCGTCAGACCGGAAGCTGTTACACGGATCAAGAATCAGCTGGTGATCGACGCCATCGCCAAAGCAGAAAACATCGAGATCACCGATGCGGAAGTAGAAGAAGAGCTCAAGAAGATGGCTGAGATGTACAATATGGAATTAGACAAGCTGAAGGGCTACATGACTGAGGAAGAGACAGAGAACATGAAACTGGATCTTGCAAGCCAGAAAGCACTCGACCTTGTATATGACAACGCAGTATTTGTAGATGCTCCGGAAGAGGAGAAGACAGAGGAAGCTGAGGCAGAGGCTGCCGAAGAGTAATCTGATCCGACAGACGGATGGTTATCAGATACACAGAACTCAGGCTGACCGATGAAGGTCGGCCTGAGTTTGTCTATAAAGAGAAAAATTCCGCACAGCCGGTCTTTTTATGAGATCTTTTATGAGATCTTTATGGAAAATTTATAGTAAGTTATGTTAAACTACTGGCGTAATGCAGGCGTTTACCATATAATGTGTATTATATTTCGAATAGAACAAGGAGGACATTGATATGCCATTAGTACCTTATGTCATTGAGCAGACAAGCAGAGGCGAGCGCAGTTACGACATCTACTCCCGCCTTTTAAAAGATAGAATCATTTTCCTGGGGGAAGAGGTTACCGACGCTTCCGCCAGCATTATTGTATCCCAGCTGCTGTTTCTGGAATCCGAGGATCCGGGAAAGGATATCAGCCTTTACATCAATTCTCCCGGCGGCAGTGTGACCGCAGGCATGGCGATCTATGACACCATGCAGTATATCAAGTGCGACGTATCCACCATCTGCATGGGTATGGCTGCCAGCATGGGCGCGTTCCTTCTGGCCGGCGGCGCCAAAGGCAAGCGCTTCGCCCTGCCCAACGCGGAGATTATGATTCACCAGCCTTCCGGCGGAGCCCGCGGGCAGGCCACCGAGATTCAGATCGTGGCGGAGAACATTCTGAAAATCAAGAAAAAACTCAACACCATACTTTCAGAAAATACAGGCCAGTCCTATGAGACCATCGCGGCAGATACCGAGCGGGACAACTATATGTCCGCGGAGGAAGCCCAGGCATACGGACTGATTGATGCGGTGATTAAGAACCGCGCCTGACAGATAAAGAGATCTTAGAGATCAGGAGGATATATGGCAGGAAGAAATAACAACGACGACGATATTCGCTGCTCCTTCTGCGGCAAGTCCCAGAACCAGGTCCGCAAGCTGATTGCAGGCCCGAACGGAGCCTATATCTGCGATGAGTGCATCGATATCTGCAATGAGATCATTGATGAGGAATTCGCGAATTACGGCACAGGAGAAGATACGGAATTTGATGTAAATCTTCTCAAACCGGAGGAACTGAAGGCATTTCTGGATGATTATGTCATCGGACAGGATGAAGCCAAGAAAGTACTCTCCGTAGCCGTGTACAATCATTACAAACGAATCAAAGCCGGCCGGGATTCCGATGTGGAACTGCAGAAAAGCAATATTCTGATGCTCGGCCCCACCGGCAGCGGCAAGACGCTGCTGGCCCAGACCCTGGCCAGGGTGCTGAATGTGCCGTTCGCGATCGCGGACGCCACCACCCTTACCGAGGCGGGGTATGTCGGCGAGGATGTGGAGAATATTCTCTTAAAGATCATCCAGGCGGCAGATTATGACATCGAGAAAGCTCAGTACGGCATTATTTATATTGATGAAATCGACAAAATCACACGAAAATCCGAAAACGCCTCCATTACCAGAGACGTATCCGGAGAGGGCGTGCAGCAGGCGCTGCTGAAAATTCTGGAAGGCACCATTGCATCCGTGCCTCCCCAGGGCGGACGCAAGCATCCGCAGCAGGAACTGATCCAGATCGATACCACCAATATTCTGTTTATCTGCGGCGGGGCATTTGAAGGAATCGACAAGATCATCGAGGCCCGCATGGACAAGAGTTCCATCGGATTCAACGCAGAGGTATATGACCGGAACGATGTAAATATCAGCGATGTGCTGGCACAGGCGCTGCCCCAGGATTTTGTCAAATTCGGCATGATTCCGGAGTTTGTCGGCCGTGTCCCGGTGACAGTATCTCTGGACGCGCTGGATCAGGAAGCCCTGGTCCGCATCCTGAAAGAGCCGAAGAACTCCCTGATCCGCCAGTACCAGAAGCTGTTTGAACTGGACGGCGTGGAACTGACCTTTGATGACGGAGCAGTGGAAGCCATTGCAGAGAAGACCCTGGCGCGCAAGACAGGAGCCCGGGGACTGCGGGCGATCATGGAAAGCGTCATGATGGATCTGATGTTCCGGATCCCTTCCGATGACAGCATCACCGCATGCCGGATTACCAGGGAATGCATCGACGGAACAGGAGACGCTGTGCTGTCCTTCCGTGATGACCGGCAGCTTGATTCAGCAGTATAATTACTTACATCTGTAAGTTCAGGAAAGCTGCCGTTGCGCAATTGAACGCTGCACGGCGGCTTTCTGTGCGATTTGGCTGTTTGCGGGTGTGCGCATCTGCAGGAAAACAGGATCTTTTTTCTGTGAATCAATGAGGAGGTTGTATGAACGAGACAATCGTGACACTGCCATTTGTTGTAGTGCGGGATGTGGCGATCCTGCCGGATACGGTGGCGCAGTTTGATCTGGGCAGGGACAAATCCGTCAAAGCCGTGGAAAAGGCGCTGCTTTCAGACAGCAGGATCTTTCTGGCAGCGCAGAAGGACGGCAGCCGGGAGGAGATTCCGACGGACCCGGAGGAAATCTGCCGGACCGGCACGGTCGTAACCGTCAGCCAGATCCTGAAATTACAGAACCATGCGCTCCGCGTGCTGGTGCATGCGGAGTCCCGGGGACGTCTGGTGCATATTTTTGAAGGGGAAGAGTATCTGCGGGCCGAGGTGGAACTCCTGCCGGAACTGTCGGAACTGTCCGCGGACAGTCAGACCGAGGAAGCCATGATCCGCAGTATTCTGGAAAGCATGATGGATTACTGTACGGTGAACCAGTCGGCGGGAAAGGAGCTGCTTGGCAAGATCGACGGACTGACAGGCATTGTCAGCCTGGTGCGGGTGGCAGGCAGCGCCCTCCCCATGGATTTTGAGCGAAAACAGCGGATGCTGGAAGCCGACAGCATTCAGGAACAGTATGAGATCCTCCTGGAATTCCTCATGCGCGAGACAAATGTGATCCGGATCAAAAATGAGCTGAAAGAGAAGGTTCAGCAGCGCATGGACCAGAACCAGAAGGAATACATCCTGCGGGAGCAGATGAAGGCGATCCGTGAGGAACTGGGTGAAAACGAAGAGTCGGAAGCGGACAAATACGAAGAACAGCTAAAAAAACTCAGCGCCCCGAAAGAGATCAAAGAACAGATCGAAAAAGAAATCAGCCGGTTTCGCAGCAGTTCCGGATTTAACGCGGAGAGCACGATACAGCGCACCTATATCGAGACCCTGCTGTCCCTGCCCTGGAACAAGACCTCCAGAGACCGGAAAGATCTGAAGGCCGCCCGGCAGATCCTGGACGAGGATCACTACGGACTGGAAGAAGTGAAAAAACGGATCCTGGAATTCCTGGCAGTCCGCAATATGACGAAAAAGGGCAGCAGTCCGATTATCTGCCTGGTGGGACCGCCCGGCACCGGCAAAACAAGCATTGCCCGTTCCATCGCCAGAGCGTTAGGCAAAAAATACGTGCGCATCGGTCTGGGCGGCGTCCGGGACGAAGCGGAAATCCGGGGACACCGGAGGACTTACGTAGGCGCAATTCCGGGGCGGATCATCGCGGCGATTCGGTACGCCGGCGTCAGCAATCCGCTGATCCTGCTGGATGAGATCGACAAAACCGGCAGCGATTACCGGGGAGACGTGGCGTCCGCGCTGCTGGAACTGCTGGATTCAGAGCAGAATTCCCGTTTCGTGGACCATTATGTGGAACTTCCGGTAGATATGTCGGAGGTACTGTTCCTGACAACGGCCAATGACCGAAGCGCGATTCCCCGTCCGCTGCTGGACCGGATGGAGATCATCGAAGTATCCAGCTATACCGCCAATGAAAAGATGCATATCGCGAAAGAGCATCTGATCGCGAAGCAGCGGGAGGCCAACGGACTGAAAGAAGACCAGCTGAGCATTTCAGACGCGGCCCTTAGCCATATCATCGAAGGATATACCCGGGAGGCCGGCGTCCGCGGGCTGGAACGAAAGATCGGTCAGATCTGCCGGAAAGCAGCCGGCGAGATCTTTGAAAAGAAAAAAACAAAGGTCCACATTACCGAGTCCAATCTGGAAAAATATCTGGGACACGAACGTTTCCAGAAAGAGAAAATCAGCGGAGAAGATGATATCGGCGTTGTGTGCGGCCTGGCCTGGACCAGCGTAGGCGGCACAACCCTGCGCATTGAGACCAATGTCATGCCGGGAAAGGGCAACATCCGTCTGACCGGGCAGCTGGGCGATGTCATGAAAGAGTCCGCCCAGGCGGGGATCAGCTATATCCGCTCGATCAAGGGAAGCCATGCCATCGCGGCAGATTATTTTGCCAGCCACGACATCCATATCCATATTCCGGAAGGCGCGGTACCGAAGGACGGCCCCTCCGCGGGCATTACCATGGCCACCGCGATTTATTCCGCGGTAACGGAGATCCCGGTAAAAGGCGACGTAGCCATGACCGGGGAGATTACGCTGCGGGGCAAAGTACTGCCCATCGGCGGCCTGAAGGAAAAGCTCCTGGCGGCCGGCATGGCGGGAATCCATACGGTATGTGTGCCGGAGAAAAACCGGCCGGATGTGGAGGAACTTTCCTCCGAAATCACCAAAGGACTGGATATCACCTATGTCAGCAATATGGATGAAGTACTGTCCGCGGCACTGGCGGAGCCGGCCCCGGAACCGGCGCAGTAACAGGGAAGGAGATAGATATGATTATCAGAAAAGCAGAACTGGAGACCGTCTGCGGGTACACCAGCAGGATTCCGGATCATGACAGGCCGGAAATCGCCTTTGCGGGCAAGTCCAACGTAGGTAAGTCGTCTCTGATCAACTGCCTTCTGGAACGCAAATCCCTGGCCAGGACCTCTTCCAGTCCGGGCAAGACCCAGACCATCAATTTTTATAATGTGAACGATCAGATGTATCTTACCGATCTGCCGGGGTACGGCTACGCGAAGATCACCCTGGCAGAAAAAGAAAAATGGGGAGAAATGATTGAACATTATCTCCATACGTCACAGCAGCTGTGCGCTGTGTTTCTGCTGCTGGACATCCGGCATGCGCCCCAGGAGAATGACGTCCGCATGTATGAATGGATGGAGTATCAGGGCTACGCGCCGATTATCATTGCCACCAAAAAGGACAAAATCAAAAAAACCGAGGTAGACCGTCAGCTGAATCTGATCAGGGAAACCCTGCATATGCCGGAAGACGCGGCAGTCATCCCGTTTTCCGCGGAAACCCGCGAAGGCAGGGAAGAAATCTGGGCTCTGATGGAACAGCTGACCGGCTGTGAGAAAGAGCCGGAAAAAGCAGGACCGGTAAAAACAAGGGATCCGGAGAAAAAGCCCCGCTGGAAGGAGACCGGAAGGACTTCCGCAAAGAAAACCATAAAGCAGCGCAGAAAGAAACAGGAAAAAACAGCTTCCCGCAAAAAGGGAAAACCCGGAAAACGCAAATGAAAAACAAGTATTTATTCGTAAGTATCCTGCTGGCGGTGATACTGGCAGCAGGACTGATAATCGCATATTTCTGCGGTGCCGGAACAGTCAGAAAAACACAGAAAGACAGGACCCTGAAGGTAGTGACTTCCTTTTACCCCATCTATATCGCGGCGGAAAATGTCATCGGCGATACAGAAGGGGTGACTCTGACGAATCTGACGGGAGAACAGACCGGCTGCCTGCATGATTACCAGCTGACCACAGAAGACATGAAGCATCTTTCCAAGGCAGATGTGTTCCTGATCAATGGCGGAGGCATGGAGTCCTTCCTTTCATCCGTCGCGAAGCAGTATCAGGATCTGGAGCTGGTAGACACCAGCGCTTCCTTTGCCAAAGAGGCGGCTGACCGGCTGGAGGAAGAAGAAAAAAAGACTGCCGATGCGCAGAACGGGGAAGAGGAAAAGGCTTCCGATGCGCAGAACGGGCATGGGGCAGAGAGAGACGGGTCCGAACCGGAAGAATCCGGGGAAGAGGAAGAGAGCAACGCCCATTACTGGATGAATATGGCGGATTATCAGAAACAGGTCCAGGCCATCGCGGAGGGACTCTCCAAAGCGGATCCGGACCACGCGGAGGCTTATGCGGCCAATGCCCGGGCGTATCAGGCCAAAATCCAGAAACTGATCGATGCATCTGCCGACCTGAAAAAGAAACTGTCCGGCCGCCGGATTATCGTATTTCATGAAGCCCTGGAGTTTTTCGCGGAAAATTTCGACATGAAAACCGTGGCGGACCTGGATCTGGATGAAGAACGGCAGGTCAGCGCCAATGAGGTTTCCGGAATCCTGGGGGCGATCCGCAATGACGGCGTCCGCCTGGTACTGGCGGAACGTCTCTACGGCGAAAGCATGGGAAATACCGTTCAGTCCGAGACCGACGCGGAGGTGCTGTACATGAACACGCTGGTTCGCGGAAAGTATTCCAAAGATGCCTATTTAACGGGCATGCAGTCCAATATTGATAAATTACGCAAATGGAGCGGACAGTAAATGCATAAATTAATCGAACCCTGCGGTCTGCACTGCATAAAAATCAATCAGATCGGCGTCACCATCGGGGAGCAGACGATTCTGTCCGATGTGAGCATGCATATTCACTGCGGACAGCTGGCGGCGGTCATCGGCCGTAACGGCGCCGGTAAATCGACCCTGATCAAGGCGATTCTGGGGGCAGTGCCCCATACCGGCACAATTGAATTTAAAGACCGGGAAGACGGACACATCCAGCACATGCGGATCGGATATGTGCCCCAGTCGCTGAATGTGGAAAAAAAGACCCCCTTAAGCGTCTATGATATGTTTGTCTGCTATCAGTCCCGGTTTCCGGCCTTCCTGGCCAGAAACAAAAAACTGTACCGCAGAATCCGGGAAACGCTGGCCGTGTTTCACGCGGAGGACCTGATCGACAAACAGGTCTGCAATCTTTCCGGCGGAGAGCTGCAGCGGGTGATGCTTTCCATGGCAGTGATGGACGAACCCAACCTGCTCCTGCTGGACGAGCCGGTGTCCGGCATTGACCAGAACGGCATGGACCTGTTTTTCCGCACCATTGAGGATCTGAAGACCCATTACGACCTGGCGGTGATCCTGATTTCCCATGACCTGGATTATGTGGCGGCCTACGCGGATCAGGTGATTCTCCTGGAACACCGGGTGCTGGCCCAGGGATCGGTGCGTCAGGTATACGGAAGTGAAGCGTTTCACCGGGTATTCGGCGCTTATGACCTGGACCGGATCCCCCGGGAGCGTCTCCGGGAGGAAGCGCGGACCTCCGCCATCGGAAACCGGAAGCACACAACCATGGGAATCTGGAAGGAGGGGGAATAGCATGGCAGTCTTTCAGACCTTGTTTACCTATGACTTTATGCGTCTGGCTTTTCTGGCGATTCTGATCATCACTCCCCTGTTTGGCATCCTGGGCACCATGGTGGTCAGCGACAAGATGGCCTATTTCTCAGATGCGCTGGGCCATTCCGCCCTGTGCGGCATGGCGGTGGGCGTACTCTTTGGCGTCGCCAACACCACCGTGTCCCTGATGATCTTCGGCGTCCTGTTTGCGCTGCTTCTGAATCTGATCCGGAGCAAAAGTCCGGCCTCCACGGACACCATCATTTCGGTGCTGTCTTCCAGCTGCATAGCCGTGGGCCTGATTATTCTGTCCCGCAACGGCAATTTCAGCAAATATTCCAGTCTGCTGATCGGCGATGTCTTAAGCATTACCAGGGGCGAGGTGATCGGACTGTTTCTGATCTTTCTGGCCACGCTGGTGTTCTGGATCCTGTGTTTTAACCAGCTGCAGGCAGTGAGCCTTCATCCGGTGCTGGCAAAAAGCAGAGGCTTTCGCGTGGCAGTGATTGAAAATCTGTTTACGGCGGTGATCGCGCTGGTGGTAATGCTTTCCATCAAATGGATCGGTATCCTGATCATTAACGCGCTGCTGATTCTGCCGCCGGCGGCTTCCCGCAACATTTCCGAAAATGTCAGGGAATACCATCTGTTTGCGGTGATTTTTTCCGTGTTCAGCGGTCTGCTGGGACTGGTGATTTCCTATTTCGCGAATGTGGCTACCGGCCCCACGATTATTGTGATTGCGGCAGTGATTTTTTTCGCCACATATATTTTCGGCCGCAATCGCTAAACGGTAGGCAGGATATGGAATTTGTGTTAAAATATGGAATTGGTTTCCTGGGGAAACCGCTGAAGATATGAGCAGAAATCTGCAGAATACAGCAGCAGAAAGGGATCATGAATCTATGAAAGAATTAGCAAAGACCTACGATCCGAAAGGACTGGAGGACAGACTGTATAAAAAATGGGAAGATCACCATTATTTTCACGCAAAGGTGGATCCGGAGAAGAAGCCCTTCACGATTGTGATGCCGCCGCCAAATATTACCGGTCAGCTGCACATGGGACACGCGCTGGACAATACCATGCAGGACATCCTGATCCGGTATAAGCGGATGCAGGGCTACTCGGCCCTCTGGCAGCCGGGAACCGATCACGCCGCCATCGCCACGGAAGTGAAAGTCCTGGCCGCCTTAAAGGAAAAAGGCATCGAAAAGAAGGACCTGACCCGGGAAGAATTCCTGAAATATGCCTGGGAATGGAAGGAAGAATACGGCGGACGGATTGTCCGGCAGTTAAAGAAGCTGGGATCTTCCGCGGACTGGGAGCGGGAACGCTTTACCATGGACGAGGGCTGCTCCGAGGCAGTGCGGGAAGTATTTATCCGTCTCTACGAAAAAGGCTATATTTACAAAGGATCCCGGATCATCAACTGGTGCCCGAAATGCCAGACCTCCATCTCGGATGCCGAGGTAGAGCATGAAGAGCAGAAAGGCCATTTCTGGCATATCCGCTATCCCATTGCCGGCGAAGAAGGCAGATATGTGGAGATCGCCACCACCAGACCGGAGACGATGCTGGGAGATACCGCGGTAGCTGTCAACCCGGAGGATGCCCGCTATCAGGACCTTATCGGCAAGACCCTGATCCTCCCGATCGTTAACAAAGAGATCCCGGTGATCGCGGATTCCTATGTGGACAAAGAGTTCGGCACCGGCTGTGTGAAGATTACACCGGCCCACGATCCCAACGACTTTGAGGTGGGCAGACGCCACGGCCTGGAAGAGATTAATATCCTGAACGATGACGGCACCATCAATGCCAACGGCGGAAAATACGAAGGCATGGACCGTTATGAAGCCCGGGAAGCCATTGTAAAAGAACTGGACGCACAGGGACTTCTGGTAAAAGTGCGGGAACACGTGCACAACGTGGGCACCCATGACCGGTGCCATACCACGGTGGAACCGATGATCAAGCCCCAGTGGTTTGTGGCCATGGAAGAAATGGCGAAACCTGCCATCGAGGCCTTAAAGAGCGGCAAGCTGAAATTCGTGCCGGAGAACTACGGCAAAACCTATATGCACTGGCTGGAGGGAATCCGCGACTGGTGCATCTCCAGACAGCTGTGGTGGGGCCATCGGATACCGGCGTATTACTGCAAAGACTGCGGAGAGATGACCGTGGCCAAGGAAGCGCCCGCAGTCTGCCCGAAGTGCGGAAGCACCCATCTTTATCAGGACGAGGATACGCTGGATACCTGGTTCTCTTCCGCCCTGTGGCCCTTTTCTACCCTGGGCTGGCCGGAGCAGACCCCGGAACTGAAGTATTTCTATCCGACGGATGTGCTGGTCACCGGATATGACATTATTTTCTTCTGGGTGATCCGAATGGTATTTTCCGGACTGGAGCAGACCGGGGAGGTACCGTTCCACACGGTTCTGATCCATGGACTGGTGCGGGATTCCCAGGGACGCAAGATGAGCAAATCCCTGGGCAACGGCATCGATCCGCTGGAAGTAATCGACAAATACGGCGCGGACGCCCTGCGTCTGACACTGATTACCGGCAATGCGCCGGGCAACGACATGCGTTTTTACTGGGAGCGCGTGGAGGCCAGCCGCAATTTTGCCAACAAGGTGTGGAACGCTTCCCGTTTCATCATGATGAATCTGGGAGATACCCAGCCGGCGGAGCCGGCAGCCGCGGACCTGCAGCCCGTGGACCGCTGGATTCTGTCCCGTGTCAATACCCTGGCCCGGGAAATGACGGAAAATATGGACAAATATGAGCTGGGCATTGCCGTCCAGAAAGTATATGACTTTATCTGGGAGGAATTCTGCGACTGGTACATTGAGATCGCCAAAGTGCGCCTGTATCAGAAGGAGAAAGACCCGGCAGCCGCCGACACGGCGCTCTGGGTATTGAAGACCGTGCTGACCAATGCCTTAAAGATGCTGCATCCCTTTCTTCCGTTCATCACGGAGGAGATTTACTGCACGCTTAATCCGGAGGAAGAGACCATTATGCTGGCAGCCTGGCCGGAATTCCGTCAGGACTGGGAGTATCCGCAGGAAGAGCAGTCCATGGACGCGGTGATGACGCTGGTAAAGGCAGTCCGGAACATGCGGTCGGAGATGAATGTGCCGCCATCCAGAAAGGCAGGCTATTTCATCGTGACGGAAGATCAGGACCTGGCAGACTGCTATACCGCGCTGCGGCAGGATTACAGCAATCTCATCAGCGCTACCGATGTGCTGGTACAGAAGGATAAGGCCGGAATACCGGACGACGCGGTGTCTGTAGTGATCCCGAAGGCAGTGGTGTATGTGCCGCTGGAAGAGCTGGTGGATTTGGACAAAGAGCGGGAACGGCTGCGCAAGGAGCAGACCAGACTGGAAAAAGAGCTGAAACGTTCCAAAGGAATGCTGTCCAATGAAAAATTCCTGAGCAAGGCGCCTCGCGAAAAAGTAGAGGAAGAAAAGGCAAAACAGGAAAAATACCTGCAGATGATGGAAGACGTAACCAGACGTCTGGAACAGTTAAAATAAACCGAATCTCCAAGGGGTGCCGCGAAACGGATGGAAAGCGGCATCCCTTCTTGTACAATAAAGCGGAAGAACAGGAGACATACCGATGACAGTAGAGGAAGCGGAAGCATATCTGAATGATCTGCCCCATTTCACAAAAAAGAACCCCATGACCCATACGGTAAAATTCATGGAAGCCCTGGGAAATCCCCAGGAGCAGTTCCGGGTGATTCATGTGGCGGGCAGCAATGGAAAAGGAAGCACCTGCAGTTTTCTGTATTCCATTCTGACAGCAGCAGGCTGCCGGGCGGCCCTGTTTACCTCTCCCCACCTGGTGGATATCCGGGAGCGGTTCCGCCTGCCGGAGGGCATGTGCAGCCGCAGGGATTTTCTGGAAGCCTATCAGCTGGTCCGGGATACGGCGGATCTGATGCACCGGCAGGGAGAGGATTATCCCACCTATTTTGAGTTCATATTCGCCATCGGCATGCTGATTTTCCAAAAGCACCGGATTCCCTATGTGGTCATGGAGACCGGGCTGGGCGGACGGCTGGATACCACAAATGTGGTCAGACATCCGGAACTGTGTATCCTGACTTCCATCAGTCTGGAGCATACGGAGTATCTGGGCAGCACCATTGCCCGGATTGCGGAGGAAAAGGCCGGCATCATCAAGCCCGGCGTGCCGGTGATCTTTGACGGCAGCAATCCGGAGGCTGCCCGGGTGATCCGGGAGACAGCGGCTGCCCGGGGATCGGCATTTTACGAAATTCTTAAAAATATGTGTAGAATTCGTGAAAGCAGAGGGGGCAGTATTGATTTTTCCCTGTCCACTGCGTATGATAAGGAAACAGTGTGGCAGATTCCCTTCGCGGCCACTTATCAGGTGGTGAACGCGGCGCTGGCCATTACCGGCTTCCGCGTACTGACGGAAACCGACGAATTTCTCCGGAATCTGACCACAGAGGAGCAGGAGGCAGCCATTGCCCGCGGGCTGGCGGATACCGTATGGCCGGGACGGATGCAGGAGATTCTGCCGGGGGTGATCTTTGACGGCGCCCATAACGCGGACGGCATCCGGGAATTTACAGACAATGCGGCACGGATCTGCAGAGAAGACCCTTACCCGCCGCTGCTGCTGTATTCCATGGTACGGGAAAAAGACTATCACCGCTGCGCGCAGATCCTGTCAGGGATGCGCTGGGACAGAATTGTGATCAGCCGGATTCCCTCGGAGCGGGGGCTGGACTGCATATGTTTGAAGGAAGCCTTTCCGGAGTATCTGCAGCCGCAGATTTTCACGGAAGAATCATATCAGGAAGCATTTCACCGGCTTCTGACAGAGCGGAAGCCGGGACAGAGAATATTCTGCACCGGTTCTCTGTATTTTATCGGTGCATTGCTGGAGACTGTCCGCAGACCGGACAGCGGACCGGCAGCGACAGGAGAAAGCAATGTTTGACTTTGAAGAAGAATTAAAAAAATTTGAACCCAGTCCGGAACTGGATGACGCGGAAGACGCAATTTATACCCATGATCTGCGGGATGTAATGGATATTGTGCAGGAACTGCTGAACAGAGGCAGCGAGCAGGAACAGTAGCGTTCTGCAGGAGGGAAAATTCATGAAATGCTGTTATTGCGGGGCAGAGCTGGATACCAGCAATTTCTGCCCGAGATGCGGCAACGATGTCCGCATCTGGAAAAAAACCCAGTTTATATCAAATTATCTGTACAATCAGGGCCTGGAAAAAGCAAAAAAACGGGAACTGTCCTATGCGGCGCAGGCGCTGACACTGAGCCTTCAGTACAATAAGCGCAATACAGACGCCCGCAATCTGCTGGGCGTCGTATATATGGAAATGGGCGAGCTGTATCTGGCCTTCAGTGAATGGTGCATCAGTTTGAACTTTCAGTCCCAGGAGAACGATGCCCGGTATTTTCTGGCTTCCTGCCAGCAGACAGGCAGTCAGATTGACCGGATGAACCTGACGATACACAAATACAACCAGTGCCTGCAGTACTGCCATCAGCAGACCTATGACCTGGCAGTGATCCAGCTGAGAAAAGTGCTGGAGCAGAGCCCCCATCTGGTGAAAGGCCATCTTCTGATGGCGCTGCTGCAGATGCGGGAAGGAAAGTATGACCAGGCGATGGAATCCTTAAAACGGGTGGAAGCCATCGACCGGAGCAATCCGACGGCCAGGGCATATCGGGAAGAGTGCAGCAGATATCTCGGCCGTGACGGCAAAGTACTGCGGCCAAAGGAAAAAAAGCAGCGCAGATCCTTAAAGGACTGGTATCGTGACCTGCAGGAAAACAGTTCCATGGCTTCGGTGGTGAATCTGATCATCGGCGCTGTTGCGGGAGCCGCAGTGGTGGGGTTTCTTGTGGTGCCCGCGATTCGTCACAGCCAGAACGCGGCACAGAGCAACGGGCTGGTGGAGGCTAATGCGACGATTTCCTCCAAAGCCCGGGAGATCAGCGCGCTGAACGAAAAAATCGACGAGCAGAAGCAGGCGGTAAAAGACGCCAAACAGGAAGCAGCGGACGCGCAGGATACCATCACTTCCTATCAGAACCTGATGAAGGCGTATGATCTGTACCGAAGCAAAAGCTATACTTCTGCCGGGAAATATATGGAAAAAGTCCAGCGCAAACTGCTGGATTCCGACAACAAAAAGATCTACGATGAAATCATGGCAGTAGTCAAGACGACACTGCTGAAGCAGGAGTACAACGAGGGCATGACGGCCTACTGGCAGAATGATTACAAAGCGGCCTCCAAGTCTCTGAAAAAAGTCGTGGACGAAGAGGAAGGCTATGACCGTTACAAGGCAGCCTACTATCTGGGGGACTGCTATGTGCAGCTGAAAGATACGAAACAGGCGAAGAAATATCTGCAGCTCTGCAGCGAAAAGAGCGGATCCTTTATCTACCGGAACCGGGCATCCAAAGCGCTGAAATCACTGGAGTCTTCTGATAAGAAGTCATCGGATACGGAAGAAAACTGAGATACAGAAAAATCAGAATCTGAGGGGGAACAGGCATGATTGGAGAATATGTGGAAGAGGGGCGGCAGCGGCTGCTGGCCCGGGGGATTCAAAAAGTCAGAGGCACGGAAAGCGGGACTTCCGTGCGTGCCAACCGGGCATATATTGACAGCATCCAGCTGGAAACCCGTATGCTGGATGCCGTGGAGCATCCGGATACGGCCATCACTTTTCTCGGCCGGAGATTTGACACGCCGGTGATGTCTGCGGCATTGTCCGGTCTGAACAATATCTGTCCCCATGGCATGGCGGAAACTGCCCGCGGCATTGCCGCGGCTGGAGCCTGTATGTGGGCCGGTATCGGGCAGCAGAAGGAACTGCATGAAATCTGTCAGGCAGGGGCGCCGACAGTCAAAATTATCAAACCCTATAAAGACACGGATCTGATCCTGGAGAAGCTCCGGCAGGCGGAGGAGGAAGGCTGTTTCGCCACCGGCATGGACATCTCTTTCTTCTATGGCGCGCAGATCGGAGACAGAATGGTAGCGGATCAGATCGTTGCGCCAAAGTCCTCTGAGGAGATGAAGCGCATCATGGACGCCACACGGCTCCCGTTTATTTTTAAAGGAGTATTATCTCTCCAGGATGCGAAAAAAGCGCTGGATCTGGGGGCAGCGGCAATTGTAGTTTCAAGCCACAGCGGTTCTGTGATGGATTACTCCGTTCCGCCGCTGCGGATTCTTCCGGCGATTGCCAAATTGGTCCGAGGCAGGATTCCCATACTGGCAGACGGCGATATCCGCCGGGGCAGTGATGTCTATAAGGCACTGGCACTGGGCGCGGACGGTGTTCTGGTGGGCAGGGCGCTGATGGCAGGACTGGAAATGGACGGCGCAGAGGGGGTGACCAAAGTGGTTCGGGGAATCACCGAGGAAATGCGGCGGATCATGGGACAGACCGGGTGTTCCCGGATTGCGGATATAGATCCGTCGGTGCTCTGGATGCCTGAATAATTGGCGCGTGTTTCAGAGAATGGAAAAGAAGATTATGGAAAAAAATTCAGTAAAAAAAATCAAACGGGCATATTTGATCACAGTAGCAGCACTTCTCGTTATTCTGGCTGCTGTCGAGCTTGTTCATTCCAGAAATAATGAAAAACAGCTGTCCAACCGAATTGTCGGATCCTATATGACGCAGGGTACGATGGATGATACGACCTATCTTGTATTCACCGATCAGAAGAACTATACGCTTTACAAACAGTTCCGGATTTTGGGAAAGGGGACGTATGAGACAGAAAACGCAGATCATTCCAGAGTTTATACCCTGTATGAAAGCGGTAAAGTTTCTGGAAATGTCATTCTGTACGGCGATACACTTTACTATATTGCGAAGGACAGTGAAGCGGTAACAGAAATGCGAAAATTCAGCAGTACGCCGGATTATATCAATATCAATGTTGATAAATAAAACCGGATGAAAGAAAAACAGGCCCCCGGATGGATGCGGCCTTTTTCAAGGCGTGTATCCATCCGGGGTCCTGTTTGTGTCAGGGGAAGAATCCCGCAGGAACTGACCGTTTTATTTTAGAATGAGAAATAGAGACGGAAGGATAATACTGCAATGACTGCAGCAAGCGCGATATGGCAGCCCCATACGGCTCCGGCAGAGATCCGCCGCGCAGCAGCAGGGACGGTTCCGTTTGTATGGATTTGTTTTGATAAGGGGGTGCGGACATTTTCTTAGACCGTTAACTAACTAATCCAAGACTTAGTCTGTACTCCCTTGGGCTCTTATTTCCTAGTGATAGCTTAATGCGTTTTTCGTTATACCAAATAAGATACTCATTAAGAGTTGCTATAAATTCAGAAATACCAATACCTGTCCAATCATGATTGTAAAACATCTCATTCTTCAATCGACCAAACAATCCTTCACAGGCAGAATTATCTGGAGAACATCCTTTTTTCGACATAGAACGTGTTAAGCCTGCTTTTTCTATCCGTTCGACCCATCCTGGCCAACGGTAGTGACATCCTCTGTCTGAATGTACTAGAGGTCTTTGATCAGATGATAACGTTTCTATAGCCTTATCTAGCATGCTGTTGACAAGTACAGAATCTGGCGTTGTGCCGATTGTCCATGCTGGAAGCATACCATCAAAACAGTCAACGATTGGTGATAGATATATTTTCCCGGCAGGTATTGCGAATTCGGTTATGTCTGTAAGCCACTTCTCATTTGGTTTATCGGCACGGAAGTTTCGTTGAATCACATTCGGCACAGCTGGAGAGATTTCACCTTTATAAGAGTTATACTTTCTACGCCTTTTTACACCAACTTCCAAATGTTCTTCCTTCATTATTCGTCGAATGACTTTTTCTGAAAGGGTGATATTTTCTTTCTGTAGCATTCCGTGAATTCGGCGATAACCATAGCACTCTTTGTTTTCCTTAAAGATATCCACAATACGTTTTCGGACGGTAGCATATTTATCTGCCTTACGCTTAGTTGATTCCTGATAATAATAGCTGCTTTTTGAGATATGTAGTTTTTGAAATAGAATCGGCAGTGGATAACGGTCTTTTAAGGCATCAACAATCACTGCCTTTTCCCTGTTCGTCAGGGATTCCTTGTTGACGCCGGGGTCTTTTTTTAAGACGTTGATAGTTTCTTTCAATACGTCGATTTCAAGCTGCATATCTTGTATTTGCTGCTTGAGATCCTCAAACTCTTTCAATGAAGAAGGTGTTCCCTCTTCAAGAAGACCTCTGGAATCATCCTTAGAGTTCATCAATGCCGCCATCCCCCTTGCTTGATATTTCCGTCTCCATGTATAAATAGAGGCTCTGCTATATCCTGTCTCTTCTGATACTAATTGTACATTTTCCCCATCTATAAAACAACGATGAAGAATATCTAGCTTAGTTTCAAGAGATGGATGCAAAGGATGTTCCGGTGAATTATTTATTCGTCGTCTCGGCGATTTTTCTTTCGGACTTTCGTTACGTTGTTTTATCCATAGATACATCCCTTGTCGTGTTTTAGGATATCCTAGCGTCCGGATTACTTTAGTAACGGAATGGCATTGATCATATAGCTGCAATGCTTTCTCACGCTGTTCTTTTGAATACATACTCAGCTCCTTTTTGGAGCCCTAAGGAAGTCCAGGTTTTTTGTCCGCACCCCCTAACGTATAATAAGTTTCGCAAATTCAATTGAATAAAAATAGACATAGTCTATTGCCATCGGTAAAATTAAGTTACCACACAAAATCCACCAAGGAGGCAATGACTATGTCCGATAACATTATACAGTTAAATGAAGACCTAATAAAGCATGATCTTAAAGATCTTGTCCGCAGCAGTGTTGAAGAAACGCTGAATGCCCTGCTCGATCATGAAGCGGATGAACTTGTCAACGCTTCAAAGTATGAACGTACAGAGAATCGTAATGGCTACCGCTCAGGTCATTATGAGAGAAACTTCACCACAACTGCAGGAGACGTAAAATTAAAGGTCCCTAAATTGAAAGGCATCCAGTTTGAGACAGCCATCATCGAACGCTATAAACGCAGGGAATGCTCCGTCGAAGAAGCCCTGATCGAAATGTATCTGGCCGGGGTATCCGTCCGCCGCGTAGAGGATATCACAGAAGCTCTTTGGGGAACTAAGGTATCTCCAGGAACGATCAGTAATCTCAATCAGAAGGCTTACGAACATATCGAAACCTGGCGCAGCCGAAAATTGACCGGTGAATACGCATACGTTTATGTTGACGGTATTTATCTGAAACGCAGCTGGGGCGGCGAAGTGCAGAACGTGTCCGTCCTTGTTGCTATCGGCGTATCTACAGACGGCTACCGCGAGATCATCGGCGCTGCAGAAGGCATGAAGGAAGATTTTGAAAGCTGGCATAACTTCTTTATCTGGCTTAAAGAGCGGGGCCTTACAGGAGTCAGACTAATCGTTGGTGATAAGTGCCTTGGTATGCTGGAATCCATTGCCGATGTATTTCCGGAAGCGAAATATCAGCGCTGCACAGTACATTTTTATCGGAATGTCTTCCGCGTAGTCCCTCGAGGCAGGATGCGGGAAGTATCCTTAATGCTGAAAGCCATCCACGCGCAGGAGAACAAAGAGGCAGCACGCGAAAAGGCAGCTTCCGTTGTTGCGAAACTTCGTGAAATGAAGCTCTCTGCAGCCGCAAAGAAAGTTGAGGACGGTATAGATGAAACTCTGACCTACATGGACTTTCCTACAGAACATTGGACCCGTATTCGGACGAACAATGTAACAGAGCGAGTCAACCGAGAAATCAAGCGGCGCACCAAGGCAATCGGGGCGTTTCCAGATGGGAAAAGTGCTTTGATGCTGGTTTGTGCCAGACTGCGTTATGTAGCGGCTTCGGATTGGGGAACCAAGCGGTATCTCAATATGGATCATCTGTTCCAGATGGAACTTATGAACAATACGGAAACGGCTGAGGCGTCTGCCGTCTAACTACCAAGAATCCGATGGTTGAAATTGAATTTGCGAAAAAATCTTGACACTATCTTTGTTTTTGATAGCGGGCAAAGATGGCACAGTCCAGCAGTGCAACTGCTCCGATGATCAGATAATAGATCAGAATAGAGGAGGCAGAATAAGAGCTGGATGCAGTAAGAAGTGAAATGACAGGGTTTGTTGAAAATAACAGCATTGCGCACAGGGAATTGATAAATCGAAGTTTTTTCATACGAGCCTCCTGTAAGATTTTAAGCAAATTATCGGGTATCTGTGCTTCTGATTGACTTTTACCAAGGCGATTTTATTAATTCAAATATAATATAGCATACTCCCGCGAAAAAAAGAGATAACACCGATAAAAAACGTAATTAGTATAACAGGAACCAGGGACACCTTTCGTATCCCGATGGTTTTTCTATTGTGCAATCTGTCGTATTCCGCACGAAAACAATCATTTCATTTATTCATAATAGACAAGAATGGACGAATAACTGCAGAAACTCTCAGTTGCTATACTGGAACTGACAAAAAGGTACTGAATCGATTCTTAAGGGAACTAAGGGAAAGGAATACAGTACAGAATTCATTGATAAAAGTGTCAGGAGGGAACCAGCTATGAAGAAGAAACTGATGAGACTGGCAGCAGTCGGACTGATCTGTGCCATGACCGGCGGCCTTGCCGCCTGCGGAAGCAGCAAGACTGGGGGAACCGGCGGATCTTCCGGTTCGGAAAAGAAATCTGCCACGACGGTGGGCATCGTAGTCAAGACCGCGACAAACGCGCATTTTCAGGATATTGCCTACGGCGCGGTATTAGCCGGCAAGGATCTGGGAATCAATGTTAAGGTGGACAATACTTCTACCGAGTCGGATGTGGAAGGCCAGGTGACCAAATGTGAGAATATGATTTCTTCCGGTGTGGACGCGCTGATTCTTACGGCGAATGATTCCGACGGCGTATCAAATGCGGTTGCCGCCGCCCATGACGCGAAGATTCCATTCGTTATGGTGGATACAAAGATCACCAATCAGTGGGGCGATGATGTTAAAGAATATATGCCGAACTACATTGGCGTGGATCACGAAAAGATGGCCTATGAACTGGCGAAAAATGTGTTTAAGAAAATGGGAGGCAAAGGCCAGGTAGTTATTCTGCGAGGCGTAGACGCGGCTAGTTCCTCCCGGGAAAGAACCGCAGGTTTCAAACGCGCGCTGAAGGAATATCCGAATATCAAGCTGGTAGAGTCACAGAGCGCGAAATATGATCAGGATACGGCCGCATCCACCATGGCGGATATTATCCAGGCCCATCCGAAAGTAAAAGCCGTGCTTTGCTGCAACGACCTGATGGCTGCCGGAGCGGTGACCGCACTGGAAGAGAACAACATCAAAGTCGGCGGAGACAGCGGCGTGCTGGTGGCAGGTATTGACGGCAACTACATCGCGCTGCAGTCCATTGATGACAGCAAGATTTACGCGACCGCGTATGACTGGTCCATTCTCCAGGGATACTACGCCGTGGAGCAGGCCTATGACCTGATTCAGGGCAAGAGCGTACCGGAGGAAACCATGACGCCGGATACGATTATTACCAAAGAGAATGTGGATGATTATCTGGAGCATGGAAAAGAACTGTCCCAGTGGACCATGGGCAAATCCATTGGCAAGGTATCGGATTATATGAGAAACTTTGTCACCATGGGTGAAAAGATGAAGACAGGCGGTACGGCTTCTTCCGGTTCCGGAGACAGCAGCGCGTCCGGGGAAACGAAAGATGCCGCGGAGAAGTAAGGACAAATAAAGAACTGGATCTCTGCCGCAGCAGTCCCGCTGCGGCAGAATACTGTCAGGGAGATTTGGTATGGGCAAACAGATATTAAAGATGGAGCATATTTCAAAAACATTCAGCGGCACAAAGGTGCTGGATGACGTGAGCTTTTATGCCTATGCGGGAGAAGTGCATGCCCTGTTGGGCGCAAACGGCGCAGGCAAATCCACGCTGATGAAAATCCTGGCCGGTGTCTTTCTGCCGGATCCGGGCGCTGAGATCAGCCACGACGGACGTCCCGCCAAAATCATGGCCTGTGTCCACGACGCGCAGCAGGATGGTGTGACAATGGTTTTTCAGGAGCTGAATATCCTGCCGCATTTAAGTGTGCTGGAAAATATATTCATAGCCAATGAGATTACCCACAGAGGCGTCTATGACTGGAAAGCCATGCGCCGGCGGGCGAAAGAAGTCATGGCAGAAGTGGGCATTGACCTGGATCTGGACCAGCGGGCCGGGGATCTGTCCGTGGCCATGCAGCAGATGGTGGAGATCACACGGGCGCTGAACCTGAACTCAGACCTGCTGGTGTTTGACGAGCCTACGTCGTCTCTTACGTCGCAGGAGACAGAGCAGCTCTTCGCGCTGATTGACCGGCTGAAGAAACGGGATGTGGGGATGATCTACATTACCCACCGGATGTCAGAAGTCTATCAGATTTGTGATCGGATCACACTGCTGCGGGACGGTAAACTGGTTTTTACCGATCGGATTGAAAATGTGACCAATGAGCGGCTTCTCACCGGTATTATCGGATCGAAAAACACCAATCAGTTTCCGGAAAAATACCGGAAGGAAGGCGAAGTGATCTTTGAAGCGAAGCATGTGACCAGCAAGGGCAGATATGAGGATGTGAGCTTTCAGCTGAAGGAAGGGGAAATTCTCGGTTTCGCGGGGCTGGCAGGCGCCGGGAGGACTGAGATCGCCAAAACGATCTTCGGCGTTTATCCCCTGGATGCGGGCGAGTTCCTTTATAAAGGAAAACCCATGCGTGTGAAAAGTCCCATGGATGCGGTCAGGCAGGGAATCGGCTATGTGACGGAAGACCGAAAGAATGAAGGAATTCTGGGCGTCCGGTCGATCCGGGAAAATATGGGAATCGCCAGCATGAGACGGCTGGGCAGAGGCCTGCATATCCATACCCAGGAAGAAAAACGGGAAGTTCTGGAGCAGATTCAGGAACTGAAAATCAAGACAACCGGGATGGAGCAGCATATTGAAAATTTAAGCGGCGGCAATCAGCAGAAGGTCTGTCTGGGCAAATGGCTGATGGTACAGCCGAAACTGCTGATTCTCGACGAGCCGACCCGGGGCATTGATGTGGGTGCCCGGGCGGATTTCTACCGGATCATTCAGAACCTGGTGAAAAATGATATCGGCGTCATTGTGATCTCTTCGGAGGAGGATGAACTCATCGGCCTCTGCAACCGGATCGTTGTGATGCGTGAAGGACGCAAGGTAGGAGAATTTGCCGATACGGAACCGGATCTGAAATCTAAAATGCTGAAGCGCATGCTCAATATATAGGTAAAAACGTTTAAAAATCAGAAGATAGAGAGGTTTATTATGCAGGCTTCATTAGGAAAAAGGATTTATGATACATACGGAACATATATCATACTTGTGGTGCTGATCATTTTCTTTTCCGTCACTTCCCCGGGATTTTTCTCCATTGGGAATCTGACGAATCTGCTCCGGACCGGCGCGGTATATATTCTGTTCGGGTGCGGAATGACATTTGTCATGATTAGCGGAAAGATCGATCTGTCCATCGGCGCGATCGCGGCTCTGGTGGGCTGTACCGTGTCCCTTTGCATACAGGCGGGAATGACGACGATTCCGGCTTCCATTGTGGGTATAATCGTGGGTCTGGTCTGCGGATTCATCAACGGATTCTGCATCGCAAAGCTGCGGGTGCCGTTCTTTATCATGACTGCCGGCATGATGTACGCGGCCAGCGGTCTGGCGCTTGTGATTACCCATGAGACTTCTGTCAGGATCGCAAACGCGGCATCTGCCAGGATCCCCTTTGAATTCTGGGGGTCCAAGCGGATCGGTGTGATTCCTTCCCAGTTTATTGTTGCAGTGATCTTTTTTGTGATCTGCCTTTATATTATGAAAAATACAAAAATGGGCCGTTATACCTATGCCATCGGCAGCAATGAGAAAACTGCCCGGCTGTCCGGGGTAAATGTGGACAAATATAACATCCTGATTTTCACCCTGAACGGGCTTGCGGCAGCGATTGCCGGCCTGGTGCTGGCCTCCCGGCTGATGACCGGAAGCCCCAATGTGGCAGACGGAGGGTACAACATTCTGGCGATTGCCGCGGCGGCCATCGGCGGCACCAGCCTTACCGGCGGCGAAGGCAATATCGCGAAAACGGTGGTAGGCGCCTTTGTCCTGACGGTAATCAGTACCGGACTGAACATTATGGGCGTAACCTCTTCGGTACAGAATATCGTAATCGGTGCGGTGCTGGTAATCGTGGTAGCCGTGGATATGCTCGGACGGCGCAGACAGGAGTAAATAAGAGCAGGTGACAGGAAAACGGCGGTCCCAGGGAGCGAAGCAGCTCTCCGGGACCGCTGTTTTTGTGCCTGCTGTTTTCAGAGCAGCGAATCAGCACAGCGAATCAACACAGCGAATCAGCACCCCGAATCAGCGCAATGAATCAGCACAAAGCGGAAAGAAAAGACGGATGGAACAGCCAGACAGGAAGTGCGGCTGTTCCATCCGTTTCCGGGAATGAAATCCCATGGGGTACCTTTTCCGGGTATCCCGTATTCTGATTAGGGGGAGGAGTGTGGTCAGGGAGCAGGGCTCCCGGTCAATTTCTGTTTTTCATGCAGCGGCCCGGCGGCTGCCGTCAGATTCCTGATGTTTTGTTCCTTCTCAGGCGCGCCTGCGCACCGGTATCTGCAGTTCGCAGAAATCCGGTTCATTTTCGCTTTCGTAGAAGCTTCCGTCCATCAGGCATTCGTCGAAGATATTGCCGACGATTTCGAAGCCGTTTCGGTCAATCCAGCGGCGGAGCTTTCGGACGGGCTCCGGTTCGTAAGGCATGCCGAACCGCTGGAGACAGACGTATTCCCCTTCCTGAAGCACGTGGATATTTGCGGAGGCCTCTTCGACACATTCGTCCGCGTCTATGATGCATCCGCAGCCGGCATGCTGCAGCGGCCGGTCCTTTTGCAGATCCTCCTGAAAGATCAGGGTGCCGTAGCGGCTGGAAGGCAGCAGATCGTACCGTTCCGATTCATTCCAGGCTTTCATCAGCGCGAAATGCAGACCGTGGCGGGTCAGATCTGATTTGTTCCAGGCGTGGTAAATCAGATGCCGCTCAGGAAAATGCTGTACCCTTGGCGAAGAAAGTTCACTGCCGTCGTATTCATTGGGCTGCTGATAGACCTGGATCCGTTCTTCGATTTTCTGCTTCTGGGCAGCAAGCCTGTGGATTTCCGCGTCCAGCTTGGCATTCTGCGCGTCCAGAAGTTCGATGGTGGTTGTGGAATTGTTATATTTGTTGTTTTTGCGGATTTCATCCAGAGGCATGCCGATGGAACGGAGAAAACAGATTTCCCGCAGAAGGGGAATCTGCAGCGTGCTGTAATAGCGGTACCCGTTCGGTTCGGTAATGTCCGGCTTGAAAAGATCAATTTTATCGTAGTAGATCAGAGTCTGGCGGGTGATATCGTTGATCTGCGCCATCTCAGAGATAGATAATTTTCGGTTAATAGAAGGATAAGTAACCATACGATCTGCCTCCAGTCACGCATTTCTGAAATTATCTAAAAACTACCGCGAGTAATTGCAATTTATCTCTGTATTGCTGCTACACACTTATTATATTCACCGGCAAGTGTATAAGTTATGCAGAAAAATATTTTATTTATTCAAAAACAGCAAAAACTGGGAATCACAAAAGCGGCATTGGAGGCATGCCGCTTTTGTTTGGTTCGACAGAACGCATGTATGCATGAAAATCGGAGGAAGGCCGCAGAGGATCAGCGGCACTGGTTGGAGGCGTCCCTGAGAAAGTCCAGGAGAAAGGGGACAATCCCTTCCGGCCGGTTCAGGTCAAATACCGGCACCTGGCTTTCATAGGGGAAGTCTGTGAGGTAGGCGATGACGTTTTCCTGATTGCCCACAGGGGTTTCGCTGTATCCCCGGCGCAGCAGATGGATCTTTTTCTGACGGCCCAGTTTGTAGCCTTCGGTAATGATCAGATCCACATTGCGAATCCGGGCGAGGACGGATTCCAGCTCCGGATGCTGATGCCTGTGTGTAATGATGGCGGCAGTCTGGTCTTCGGAGGTCAGAATCATATGATCGGCGCCGGCCTTTGTCAGACGGTAGCTGTCTTTGCCGGGATGGTCGATTTCGAAGCCATGGGCATCGTGTTTGACGACGGCAATGCGCAGGCCCTGTTTTTTCAGCAGGGGGAGGAGTTTTTCCAGGAAGGTGGTTTTGCCGGTGCCGGATTTTGCGGTAAAGGACAGAACCGGAATGGAGGGACTGTCCGAGGCGGGCGTTCCGGCAAAGGACTGGTTGAAATCCGCGGGAAAAACACCGGGCTGCCGCAGGGCAAGCTTGTGGAGGGCATAATAATAAGAAGCCGGGTCATTCATATTAAAAAACTGCTCCGGCGGGAGAAAGCGGTCCAGCACCAGAGTGTGCGCCGGATCAAAAAGTTCCCGCAGCCGGTAGTTTCGGGCGGCGATCAGTTCCTGCAGCCGGGGCAGACAGGTGCGGCGGTAAGCAGTAAACAGCGGCTGCAGTCCGTTTTTCGGACTGCGGATGGAACAGAGCCGGGCGCAGGGGTTGGCCTGTAGCTGATCGGCAATCTCGCCGGCCAGTTCCGGATCGGTAAAAGGGGCGTCCACGGAGGTAAAAAAGAGGATATCCTCGTCCAGCGCCTGCATGCAGCTGTACAGCCCGCCCATGGGACCGATGTTTTCATAGATGTCTTCGATGGCACGGCAGCCGCAGTAATTCTCATAATCAAAGGGACGGCTGCTGTGTTTCGGTACAGACAGAAAAATCTGTGAAAAATAAGGGCGGAACCGCTCCAGCTGATACAGGAGCAGGGACTGGCTGCCAAAAGGCAGAAAGGTTTTATCCGATCCCATGCGGGTACTCCGGCCGCCGCACAGAATCACAAGGGTTCTTTTTTTCATAAAGGCTGATACCATTCTTTCTTCCGCAGTCTGCGGAGTTTTTTTCAGTGCAGTCTCATTATCTGTTTTTTTGAAAGTTCCGTCAAGCGCGGCGGACGGCCGCCGGAAAGTGAAGTCTGCCGGTCAGATGCCGGAAAACGAAGGCAGGCAGCTGCCGGCTGCGCCTGACAGTTTACATATAGTTTACATGACCTTTGCATGGGCTCGATAGTATGTAAACCGCCTTAGGGGCTATTCTGTCAGTGTCAGATGAAGACAGAAAAAAAGAAAAAAACCAAACCGACGTGAGAGGAGATATTTGGAAATGAAAAAAACAGCATCCGAGAAATTTATGAAACGGGCAATTATGGGAGCAGCAGGCGCGCTGACCATCGCATCCATGCTTGCGGCATGCGGTACCGGCGCGGCAACCAACAGCAATTCCTCCAAGGGAACAGAATCCAGCGCTTCCGCAGAAAATACAGGCAGTTTCGATTCCGGTAAGGCCATCGATGTAATTTCCCGGGAGGACGGATCCGGTACCAGAGGCGCATTTGTAGAACTCTTCGGCGTACAGCAGGAGAACAGCAAAGGCGAGAAGGAAGATATGACTACAAGCAGCGCAGCAGTGACTAACAGTACGGAAGTTATGCTGTCCACCGTAGCCAGCGATACTTATTCCATTGGATACTGCTCCCTGGGAAGTCTAAATGATACGGTGAAAGCGGTTAAAATTGACGGCGCGGCACCCAGCGTGAAGACTATCAAAGACGGCAGCTACAAAATCGCCCGTCCGTTTAACATCATGACCGGCAAAAAAGTCAGCAAAACAACCCAGGATTTCATTAACTATATTATGAGCGCTGACGGCCAGGCGATTGTAGAGAAGAACGGATACATTTCCGTAGCTAAAGGTGAGAAGTTCAAATCCACAGAAGCCAAAGGAAAAGTGACGGTAGCAGGTTCCTCCAGCGTATCTCCGGTTATGGAAAAACTGGCAGAGGCTTATCAGAAGGTAAATACAAACGCGACGGTAGAAGTGCAGACCAGCGACTCCACTACCGGTATTTCTTCTGCGGCAGAAGGATCCTGTGACATCGGCATGGCTTCCAGAGAACTGAAAGATGAAGAACTGAAAGAAAACCTGAAAGTGACCAAGATCGCGACAGACGGTATCGCGGTAATTGTCAACAAGGCAAATACTAACGATGAACTTACCAGCGACCAGGTGAAATCCATTTACCTTGGGGAAGCAACAGAATGGAGCGCAATTGAAAAATAAGCGTCCCGCGAATCGCAGAAATACAGCAGATCGAAGAGGAGGATGCCCGGATCCGGACATCTGAACACGGAGGAAGCGAGATCTATTATGAAGTTAAGAGAACTGGTGACAGAGAAAATCTTTCTGGCCATCGCGTGCATATCCATTGCGGCAGTTGCCTGTATCTGTATCTTCCTTTTCGCGAACGGAATACCGGCGATCGGGAAGATCGGATTCTTGAATTTCTTAGGCGGACTGGAATGGAAGCCGAGTATTGATAAATATGGAATTTTTCCGATGATCGTCGGAAGCCTGTGTGTCACCGGCGGGGCCCTGGTAATCGGAATCCCCGTCGGTATCCTGACAGCGGTCTTCCTGGCAGAGTACTGCCCGGAACCGCTGTATCGGATTATGAAACCGGCTACCGAGCTTTTGGCGGGTATTCCGTCTATTGTCTATGGCTTTTTCGGACTGATGGTGGTGGTTCCGTTTATCCGGCTTTATATCGGCGGTACCGGGATGAGTATCCTGGCAGCGGCGTTTATTCTGGGAATTATGATCCTGCCTACGATCATCGGCGTATCGGAGGCAGCGCTGCGGGCGGTAAACCGCAGCTACTACGAGGGTGCGCTGGCACTTGGAGCCACGAAGGAAAGCAGTATTTTCCGCTGTGTGCTTCCAGCAGCCAAATCCGGTGTCCTGGCATCTGTGGTACTGGGAATCGGACGTGCCATCGGTGAGACCATGGCAGTAGTCATGGTGGCCGGCAACCAGGCGAGAATTCCCGGAGCCATCACAGACGGGGTACGTACCATGACCACCAATATTGTTATGGAAATGGGATATGCCACAGGCATCCACAGAGAGGCACTGATTGCTACCGGTGTCGTTCTGTTTGCCTTTATCCTGATTATCAATCTGGTATTTACGATTCTGAAGGGAAAGGCGGAAGCAAATGAATAAAATCCTGGCCGGTGATAACGGAAGTGCGGTACTGGAACCAGAGTACCACGGAGAACGAAAAAATAATATGAAGAAAAAGACTTATGCGGGATCGACAGTGCTGAAAGTACTGATCGGAATAGCGGCAGCCCTTACCGTTGTGGCGCTGGGTTTCCTTCTGGTTTATATACTGGTGAAGGGAATTCCGAATCTTTCACCGGAACTGTTTTCTCCCGGTTATAACAGTGAAAACGTATCAATGCTGCCATCCATTATCAGTACTTTGATTATGATGGCGATTTCCCTTTTGATTGCAGTACCGATAGGCGTGTTTTCCGCTGTATATATGACAGAATATGCCAGAAAGAACAATCTTCTGGTACGGATCATCCGCATGATGACAGAGACTCTGACGGGTATTCCATCGATTGTATACGGCCTGTTCGGTATGTTGTTTTTTGTTCTGACCCTGCATATGGGGCTGTCACTGATTTCCGGTATTCTGACCCTGTCTATCATGGTGCTCCCTACCGTGCTGCGGACTTCGGAAGAAGCTCTGATGGCAGTGCCCCAGAGTTTTCGTGAAGGCAGCTTCGGATTGGGCGCAGGCAAGCTGCGGACGATTTTCCGTGTGGTGCTGCCCAGCGCGGTTCCGGGAATACTGTCCGGAATTATCCTTGCTATCGGAAGAATTGCCGGCGAATCCGCAGCGCTGATTTATACGGCAGGCACGGTGGCTACGATGCCTCACAACCTGATGGCTTCCGGCCGAAGTCTGGCGGTGCATCTGTACGTGCTGTCCAGTGAAGGTCTGCACACCAATCAGGCGTTTGCGACAGCGGTAGTGCTGATTGCCATGGTGCTGGCAATTAACATTGCGTCTTCCAAAATTGCCAAACGTATGAACAGCAAACTGAGCTGACGGCAGCATACAGCAGACGCGGAATCCGACAGACGCATCTGCCGGAACAGCCGATGAAAAAGAGGAGTATCTATGGAAAAAATGAGTGTACGCAATGTGAATCTTCACTATGGAGAGTTTCACGCGTTAAAGAATATTAATCTGCCGATTGAAAAGAATCAGATTACCGCGCTGATCGGTCCTTCCGGCTGCGGAAAATCCACACTGCTGAAATGCCTGGATCGGATGAATGATCTGGTGGACGGCTGTCGTGTGGACGGTGAGATTCTTCTGGATGGTGAAAATATCTATCAGAAGGGTGTGGATGTGAATCTTCTGAGAAAAAGAGTGGGAATGGTATTTCAGAAGGCCAATCCATTTCCCATGAGTATTTATGATAATGTGGCATTCGGTCCGAGAACCCATGGAATCCGTTCCAAGAAAAAACTGGACGAGATTGTGGAAAAATCTCTGCGAGGCGCGGCGATCTGGGATGAAGTGAAGGACCGTTTGAATAAAAGCGCGCTTGGCGTATCCGGCGGACAGCAGCAGAGAATCTGCATCGCCCGGGCACTTGCGGTAGAACCGGAAGTGTTGCTGATGGATGAGTCCACTTCAGCGCTGGATCCAATTTCCACATCCAAGATCGAGGATCTGGTGGTGGAGCTGAAAAAAGACTATACCATCGTTATGGTAACCCATAATATGCAGCAGGCAGTGCGTGTATCGGATAAGACCGCGTTTTTCCTGCTGGGAGAGATGATCGAGTACGGCGATACGGAACAGATTTTTTCCATGCCCAAAGAGAAAAAGACAGAAGACTACATTACCGGCAGATTCGGATAATACGAGTAGGAGCAGAAGTATGAGAATCAAGTATGATGAACAGCTGAAACGTCTGAATCAGGAAATGATTCAGATGGGAAATATGGTAGAACAGGCCATAGAGCAGAGCTATGCGGCACTGACCCAGGGGGATATCGAACGGGCGAAACAGATCGTGCATGAGGATTCCGCTGTGAATGACCAGGAGCGTCTGATTGAAAATCTTTGCCTGAAACTGATTCTGCAGCAGCAGCCGGTAGCGTCGGATTTGCGGACGATTTCCGCAGCATTAAAGATGGTGACAGATATGGAGCGGATCGGGGACCACGCGGCGGATATCTCGGAACTTACCATTTATCTGGCAGATCGGAAAGAAGATGTGAATCAGGAAAATATCCGAAAAATGGCAGCCGAGACCATGACCATGGTACTGGATAGTGTGGATGCCTATGTGCGGAAGGATTTGCAGGAGGCTCGTGCCGTAATTGCCCGAGATGATACAGTGGATGCGCTGTTTGACGCCGTGAAGCAGGATCTGGTCAACCAGATTGCGAAACATCCGGAAAATGCCGGATCTATGCCGGATCTGCTGCTGGTGGCAAAGTATTTTGAACGGATTGGGGATCATGCGGTAAATATTGCGGAATGGGTAATTTACGCAGTTACCGGACAGGAGCTGCCGAGCTGATCAGATTTAGCATTGTGCATAATATAAAACTTTTCCTTGTCATTCGAAAAATCTGCGTTTATAATTTAGGTACGTTATATTTGTTAAGGTTTTTGGGAGGACATGATATGAAACATCTGAATCGCTGGGTCTATGTCATTGTGGGCGTTGTGACGCTCCTGATGGCAGGCCTCATTTATGCATGGAGTGTGATGTCTAAGACCATCGGCGCATCTTACGACTGGTCGGCGGCGTCTCTGTCGCTGACATTCACACTGGTCATGCTCTTTTTTTGTGTCGGCAGTCTGCTGGCAGGTATTTTTTCCAAAAAAATCAAACCGAGAATCTACCTGATCCTGTCTGCCGTTCTGTTCCTGGCAGGTTTTTTGACCGCTTCCGGAACCGGAAGTTCTCTGGTTACCCTTTATCTGGGCTTCGGCGCCTTATGTGGACTGGGAGCCGGATTTGCTTATAATGCGGTTATGGGCACGGTATGCGCCTGGTTTCCGGACAAGCAGGGCCTGATTTCCGGTATTCTGCTGATGGGCTTCGGTCTGAGCAGCTTTATTGTGGGAAAGGTCTTCGCGGCAGCGACACCGCCGGTATCCGGCAGTTATGCCTGGACCGGTACCTTTCGGCTGATGGGCATCGTGATTTTTGTTGTAATGCTGATCTGCAGTATTTTTATGGTCAGACCGGGAGAAGACTTCCACGCCCCGGAACCGAAAAAAGCAAAAACCGTCCGTGAGCCGGCCTGTGATATCGGACCGGGCCAGATGGTAAAAAAGCCGTCCTTCTGGCTGTTTTATATCTGGGCGATCATGGTCAGCGCGGCAGGCCTGGCTCTGGTGGGACAGGCCAGCGGCATTGCCACACAGGTGGGACCGCAGGTGGATGCGGGCACGATTGCCACGGTAGTGGGTCTGATTTCCATTATGAATGGTGTCGGACGTGTGCTGATGGGAGCCATTTTTGACAAAAAGGGATACCGTTTTACCATGGTGCTGGATATGATCATTTTCCTGATTACAGCAGGTATTCTGGTGCTGGCAATCCGCAGCGGCAGTTTTTCACTGATTGTTGTGGGATTTGTTGTGGGCGGTCTGGCTTACAGCGGCGTAACCCCGATCCAGTCAGCCCTGATCAGCGATTTTTATGGAAGAACCTACTATTCCACGAACTTCTCCATCGTTGTGACGAACCTGCTGATCGGTTCCTTTGCCTCCACCATTGCAGGCAAACTGTATGATATGACCCAGTCTTACATGAGTACGATCCTGATGATGTTTCTTGTGACCATTGTGGCTTTTGTTGTATCCGTCGGCGTACGCAGACCGGTGAAGGAAGAAGCATAAGCGAAGCCGCAAAATATATCAGTAAAAATAAAAACTGCCGCCATCCGGAAAACTGCCGGGGCGGCAGTTTTGCGTAATGCGCGAAGCAGCAGAAGCCGGCAGATGCCGGGAGCGGCAAATCCAATGATTCGCCGCGTTCCGGGCAGGAACCGCAGGAGCAGGTAGACCTGGCCCCGCAGGCATGGTATAGTAAACAGACACTGACAGAGACGAACGGAGGGCGGATATGGAGGTATGGATGCTGCGCCACGGACGCACACAGGGCAATCTGGAACATCGCTACGTGGGGCGCACGGATGAGAAACTGACGGACCGGCAGAAACAGGAGCTGAAGGAGCTGGCGGGAGTGTTCCCGGCGCCGGACCTTCTGTATGTCAGTCCCATGCGCCGCTGCCGCCAGACGGCGGAGGGGCTTTTCCCGGGACAGGAGCAGATCCTGTGGGAAGCCTTCCGGGAAACAGATTTCGGGGAGTATGAATATCTGACCTACGAGGACCTGAACGGCCGGCCGGCGTATCAGGCCTGGATTGACAGCGGAGGGCTGACCGCTTTCCCGCATGGCGAATCCGGGGAGGCGTTTCGCCGGCGCTGCTGGCAGGGATTTCAGTCCTGCATGGCGGATGCCAGTCACAGAGGCGCGGAATCCGTGGGAATTGTCTGCCATGGGGGCACAATTATGAGTATCTGTGCCGCACTGACCGGGGATCCGGCATCGTTTTACCACTGGCAGGCTGCGAATCTGCAGGGATTTCGTATGGAAATTACAGAAAATGGAACAAACAGAGAAATCTGCCTGGAAGGATCGATTCAAAAGCTGGCGGATACTTGCAAATCAAAGAAAAACAGCGTATTATAATTCTGCTTTGAAAGGAACGTACCGCGCAGGTGCAGGGGGCACAGGCGCAGGAGTGTGAATCAGATGAATATAATTGTGGTAGGAAATGGAAAAGTTGGAAGCCTGCTGGTGGAACAGCTGTCCCAGGAGGGACATGATGTGGTCAGCATCGATATCCGGGAGGACCGCCTGACAGATATTCAGAATTCCCTGGATGTACTCTGTATCTGCGGCAACGGAGTTTCCAGAGAGGTGCTGTTGGAAGCCGGGGCGGATGACGCGGATCTGCTGCTGGCGGTGACTGCAGGTGATGAACTGAATCTGCTGTGCTGCCTGGTAGCCAAAAAACTGGGTACACGGCATACCATTGCCCGAGTGCGGAACCCGGAGCTGGCGGATGAGCTGGTGCTGTTCCGGAAAGATATGGGACTTTCCATGGCGATTAATCCGGAATATTCCGCGGCGCAGGAGATTTTTTCCGTGCTGCGTTTTCCGGGCCTTATGTCCATCGAAGAGTTCGGACACGGCAAGTTCGAACTGGCGGAATTTAAAGTGACGAAGGAGTCTCCGATTACCTCCATGCCGCTGCGCCGGTTCAGCAGCAAATACAATTCCAAGTCCTTGGTCTGCGCGATCCGCCGGGACGGAGAGACCATTATTCCTTCCGGGGAAGCCCAGATTCAGGTCAACGACAAGATCAGCTTTGCGGCAGAGCCAGGTGAGGCGGAGCGGTTTCTCCACCTGGCGGGCGTGCAGAGCCAGATGCCCCGCAGTGTGATGATACTCGGTGCCGGCAGAATTACGTATTATCTGGTGCGTATGATGCTGAAAGTAGGGATGCGTCCGGTAGTGATTGAAAGCGATGAGAAAAAGAGCATGGAGTTTAACCGCGCCTTTCCGAATGTACTGACGATTCATGCGGACGGAAGCGACCGCAGCATGCTGGAGGAGGAGGGTATCGAATCCGCGGATGCCTTCGTGTCCCTGACAGGCACCGATGAGGTCAATGTATTGGTATCCATGTACGCTTCTTCCCAGAATGTGCCGAAAGTAGTGACAAAAGTCAGCCGCCTTTCCGTACTGGAACTGCTGCAGCACGAGAACATCGGCAGCACTGTTTCCCCCAGGGATATCGTGGCCAGCCGGGTCATCAGTTATGTCCGGGCACTGGAAAAGGCGGAAGCATGCAACGTAGAAACGGTATACCGGGTGGTGGAGAATTCGGTGGAAGCGCTGGAATTCATTGCCCGGACCCGGGATGACGCGCTGATCGGCATCCCGCTGAAAAACCTGCAGCTGAAGCCGAATCTGCTGATCTGCGCATTGATCCGCCGTGGACAGGTGATTATTCCCCGGGGCGATGACTGTATACAGAAAGATGATCATGTGATCATCGTGACAACGATCAAGCACTTAAATGACCTGAAGAATATTCTGGACAACAGATAATTAAGACGGCAGTCTGCCGGACTGCCGCGTGTACGGAGCTATGAATAAACGAATTGTATTTTACACGATCGGATTTATCCTGTTGATTGAGGCAGTATTGATGATGCTGCCTCTTGTCGTTTCTGTTATTTACAGAGAGGCGGCCGGCCGCAACGCGTTTCTGATTTCCGCACTGATCAGCGCGGCGGCCGGCGGTCTGATGATTATGAAAAAACCGAAAAAAACCAGGATCTTTGCCCGGGAAGGATTTGCCATTGTGGCACTGGCCTGGATCATGCTGAGTGTTTTCGGCTGTCTGCCCTTTGTCATCAGCGGGGAGATCCCCAATTTTATCGACGCTTTTTTCGAAACAGTATCCGGTTTTACCACCACAGGCTCCAGCATCCTGACAGATGTAGAGGCTATGAGCCATTCCCTGGTCTTCTGGCGCAGTTTCACCCACTGGGTCGGCGGCATGGGGGTGCTGGTCTTTGTTATGATCATTGTACCGCTGGGCGGGGAGAGCAACATGCATCTGCTCCGTGCGGAAACACCGGGTCCCACAGCCGGAAAACTGGTACCGCGGATGCGGGATACCGCAAAGATCCTCTACGGGATCTACCTGGTCATGACCGTGGTGGAAGTGGTTCTTTTATGCTGCGGCGGTATGTCACTGTTTGACAGTCTGATCAACTCCTTCGGATCCGCCGGTACCGGCGGCTTTTCCAACTGGGGGGACAGCATCGGCCATTACAACAGCGAGTTTTTTGAAGTGGTCATCGGCGTGTTCATGCTTCTGTTCGGTGTGAATTTCAGCCTTTATTATCTGCTGCTTTTAAAACGGGTAAAAGCGGTGTTTAAGAGCGAGGAGCTTCGCTGGTATCTGGGAATTATCGCTTTTGCCACCATCACGATCGCGGTCAATATCGAGCATATCTACGGCAGTTTCCATCAGGCGCTGCGGTATTCCTTTTTCCAGGTTTCATCGATTATTACCACCACCGGTTATTCTTCCGCGGATTTCAACCAGTGGCCCCAGTACGCAAAAACCATCCTGGTGATGCTGATGATCTGCGGGGCCTGCGCGGGAAGCACCGGCGGCGGCCTGAAAGTGTCCCGTGTGCTGATTCTGTTCCGTACCGCCCGCCGGGGACTGAAGCGTCTGATTCACTCCCATTCGGTGGAGGCTGTCCGGTTTGAACGCAAGGGACTGGAAGAAGGCACCATCAGCAACTGCGGGGTCTACCTGATCGTTTACTGCATGATCGCCATCGGCAGCCTGGTGGTGATTTCCATTGACAATTTCTCCTATGAGACCAATGTCACCGCAATGCTGTCCTGCCTGAACAATATCGGACCGGGACTCGGCACGGTAGGTCCCATGGGCAATTTCGCGGGTTATTCCTGGCTGTCCAAGCTGGTGCTTTCCTTTGACATGCTGGCCGGCCGTCTGGAGCTCTATCCGATCCTGCTCCTGTTTGCGCCGTCCATCTGGAGACAGGGACCTTATTCCCGCAGAGGCAGAAAGCGGACCGCCCGGAGAAGAATCAAAAAAGCTGGAAGGGTTATGCATGAAGAAGCATAAAAAAACAATTGCGAAAATTATTTTTCTGGCTGTTATTATCCTGATCATCTGGCGCACATTTAAAGATTCCGCCGGTTCCATTGTCCAGGAAATCAGCGAAACATCCCTTTGGGTCCTCATTGCGGTCTGTGTTTCCTCCGTGATTTACCATGTGTTTGAAGCAGGGATGACCTACAGCCTAGCCAGACGCTACAATCCGGAATTCAGATTTTACCAGGCGCTGTACTGCGCGTTTTACTGCTCTTTTTACCGTCTGTCCACCCTGGGCAGCGGGACAGGGGTAGCGGCCATCTATTATCTGGGCAAATTTGACATCGAATATTCGGAAGCCATCAGCCTGTATATGATCCAGTATGTGGTGCATAAGCTGGGGGTAGCCATATTCAGCGGGATTCTGTTTGCGGTATCCTGGCAGTTTATGATCACCAATTACTCGAAATATGTGTGGCTGCTGGTGCTGGCTTACGGCGTGACAGTGCTGATCTGTGTGGGGCTGGTGCTGCTGATCATGTGGAAGAAATTCCATGAACTGATCCTGAACCTGATCCGCCGGTTCAATAAAAACGGCCGGTTTGACAGTCTGCTCATGACCTTGGAGACCGATGCCGAAATTATGGGCACCACCGCGAAGAAAATTCTCAAAGACAGGGCACAGGTGCTGAAACTGCTGGTGATCACACTGGTGAAATATATCTTCTGGTTTGACATTCCGTTTCTGATTGTCGGCGGAGCGGGAAAAGTCAGCTTTCTGCACTCCCTGTCCGTCAGTTCCCTGGCCATTATGACGGCAGCCGTGATTCCGACGCCTGCCGGCGTGGGATCCAGCGAATTTGTCATGACACTGATGTACGGTCCCCTGGTGGGCATTGAACAGGCGGGAGCTGTGACGATCCTGTATCGTCTGGCGACTTTCATTTTTCCGTTTCTGGCTGGGGCAGCACTGATCATCATCCGCCGGCTCCGTCTGAAAAAGAAAGGCATCCGGGAAAAGAAGCCGTCTTTTCTGAAGGCGGATTAGCGAATGGGGGTAAATTCCTTCCCGCAAAACTCAGGAAAACGTTGCATACAGCAGGCAGGAGTGCTATACTGTCTGTGTCAGAAAGATAACAGACAAGAGCATATCGTATCTTCAGGGATGGGTGCAATTCCCTACCGGCGGTAAAGCCCGCGAGCGTCCGATACGGACAGCAGATCCGGTGAGATTCCGGGGCCGACAGTACAGTCTGGATGGAAGAAGAAGGATTCATTTTTTGCGTGCAAATGATTTCACATCCCTGCGGAGATTCCGCAGGGATTTTTTTACGCGGCGGGCGTCTGCCGGCGGGAATGCCGCCGGTTCGTGGCTGTGCCTGCTGCGGCAGAAAAGGCACGTACCGGAAGGGGCATACAGGATGACGCAGGAAGAACAGTACATGAGCCGGGCCATCCGGCTGGCCAGACAGGGAGCGGGGTATACATCCCCCAATCCGATGGTGGGCTGTGTTGTGGTCAAAGACGGCAGAATCATCAGTGAAGGATATCACGAAAGATGTGGCGAATATCATGCAGAGCGCAATGCGCTGCTGCGCTGCAGAGAGGATCCGGCGGGCGCCGACCTTTATGTTACGCTGGAGCCCTGCTGCCACCACGGGAAGACCCCGCCCTGCACAGAGATTATTCTGGAAAAGAAAATCGGCCATGTCTATGTGGGCAGTATGGACAGCAATCCCCTGGTGGCAGGCAAAGGCGTGCAGATCCTGAGGGATCACGGCATTCCGGTCACGACCGGCATTCTGGAAGAGGAATGCCTGAAATTAAACGAAGTGTTCTATCACTTTATTACCCATGGAACGCCCTATGTGGCGGCAAAATACGCCATGACGCTGGACGGCAAGATCGCCTGCGCTTCCGGCGACTCCAAATGGGTGACCAACGAGTCCTCCCGGCAGGATGTGCAGCAGCTGCGGAAACTGTATTCCGGCATTATGGTGGGAATCGGAACCGTGCTGGCGGATGATCCGATGCTGAACTGCAGAATTGCCGAAGGCGCGGATCCCGTCCGGATTGTATGCGATTCCGGTCTGCGGATTCCGATGGAATCCAAACTGGTGCAGACGGCCCGGGAAATTCCCACTATTGTGGCGGCCGGCGCGGATGCCATAAACCAGAAAAAAGAAAAAGCAGAGCAGCTGACCCGGGCAGGCGTGGAAGTGCTGTGCGCCGGGCAGACCAGGCCGGATCTGAAGGAACTGATGCGGCAGCTGGGAGAAAAGAAGATCGACAGTGTGCTGATCGAAGGCGGCGGAACCCTGAATGCCTCTGCCTTTGAAGCGGGAATTGTCCGCAAGGTATATGTATATATAGCCGGAAAGATCGCAGGAGGCAAAGACGCGCCCACCCCGGTGCGGGGCAGAGGCGTGGAACGGATGGCAGATGCCCTGGCACTGTCAGATCTGGAAGTCAGTCTTCTGGATGGAGACCTGCGGGTCGTCGGTTATCTGAAAGAAAAACAGTAAGAAGGTGATAAGATGTTTACAGGTCTGGTGGAAGAAGTCGGCCGGATCCAGAATATCCGGCGCGGCAGCAGATCCTGTGTGCTGACCGTGGCATGTACCGAAGTGCTGCAGGGCAGTAAGGTCGGAGACAGTATCGCGGTCAACGGCGTCTGCCTGACGGCCACGTCCATCGGCAGCGGTTATTTCACGGCGGATGCCATGCCGGAGACCCTGGACCGGAGTTCCCTGGGACAGTTAGGCCCCGGAAGCCCGGTGAATCTGGAGCGGGCCATGCCCGCAGACGGCAGATTCGGCGGTCATATCGTATCCGGACATATCGACGGTACCGGAATTATCCGTTCCCTGGAACAGGATGACAACGCGGTGTGGTACACTATCGCGGCTTCGCCGGAAGTGCTGCGCTATATCGTGGAAAAGGGTTCCATTACCATTGACGGGATCAGCCTGACGGTGGCATATGTGGATGAGGAGGTGTTCAAAGTCTCCATCATCCCCCATACCCGGGAAGTGACAGCCCTGTCATCCCGGGAGGCCGGCAGTATGGTCAATCTGGAATGCGATATCATCGGCAAATACATAGAAAAACTGATGCGCCCCTACAGCGGCGAAACAGCAGAGAAAAAAACAGAAAGCAGGATCTCAGAAGCATTTCTTATGGAAAACGGCTTTCTGTAGAGAAAGGAAGTAAATCATATGGCAAAAGAAATTGGAACAGTAGAACAGGCACTGGAGGATCTGCGCAACGGCAAGGTAATCCTTGTCATCGACGATCCGGAACGGGAAAATGAAGGAGACCTGATCTGTGCGGCAGAATTTGCCACCACAGAGAATGTAAATATGATGGCATCCGACGCCAAGGGACTGATCTGTATGCCCATGAGCGGCGAGTACTGCGATAAGCTGGAACTGGAGCAGATGGTCAATGTAAATACGGACAACCACTGCACGGCATTTACCGTATCCATCGACCATGTGGACACCACCACAGGCATTTCCGCGGCAGAGCGTTCCATTACCGCGCGGAAAACAGTGGAAGCAGACGCGAAACCTTCGGATTTCCGCCGCCCGGGCCATATGTTTCCGCTGCGGGCAAAAGAAGGCGGTGTGCTTGTCCGCGACGGACACACAGAGGCCACTGTGGATCTCTGCCGTCTGGCCGGCCTGAAACCGGTGGGCCTGTGCTGTGAAATCATGCGGGAAGACGGTACCATGATGCGCACCACGGAGCTGCTGGAATTCGCGGAAGACAGACAGCTGACCGTAATCACCATCGCGGATCTGATCAAATTCCGGTTAAACAACGAGAGCCTAGTACGCAGGGAAGCAGATGCCAAGCTGCCGACCAAATACGGCAATTTCCAGATTTACGGCTATGAAAATATCCTTACCGGCGATCATCACGTTGCCCTGGTCATGGGAGATGTGGCAGACGGGGAGCCGGTTCTGTGCCGGGTACATTCCGAGTGCCTCACCGGCGACGTATTCGGATCCAGCAGATGCGACTGCGGCGATCAGCTGCACAAGGCCATGGAGATGGTGGCGGAAGAAGGCCGCGGCATCGTTCTCTACCTGCGCCAGGAAGGCCGTGGCATCGGCCTGATCAACAAGCTGAAAGCCTACGAACTGCAGGAACAGGGCTATGACACGGTAGAAGCCAACATTAAGCTTGGGTTCCCGGCAGACATGCGGGAATATGGCGTAGGCGCCCAGATCCTCCGGGATATCGGAGCCAGAAAATTGCGTCTTCTGACCAACAACCCGAAGAAAATCACCGGCCTGGCAGGCTATGGCATCACCATCGAGGAGCGGGTGCCGATTCAGATCAAAGCGCAGAAATTCGACTATCGCTATCTGAAGACCAAACAGGAAAAAATGCACCATATGACAAATTACAAATAAAATTACAAAAGACAGCAGGAGAACGGATTATGAATAAGTTAGAAGGTAAAGTAGTAGCCGGAGATGTGAAAATCGGCATTGTAGCAGCGAGATTTAATGAATTTATCGTGTCCAAACTGGTCGGCGGCGCGCAGGATGCCCTGGTACGTCATGGTGTGGCCGATGAAAATATTGATCTGGCCTGGGTGCCGGGAGCGTTTGAGATTCCGCTGATCGCCCAGAAAATGGCAGAATCCGGCAAATATGACGCAGTTCTGTGCCTGGGCGCTGTGATCAAAGGCGCCACCAGCCACTATGATCTGGTATGCAACGAAGCAGCCAAAGGCGTTGCGCAGGTGGGACTGAAATCCGGCGTACCGACCCTGTTCGGTATCGTTACCACCGATAATATTGAGCAGGCCATTGAGCGCTCCGGCACTAAGGCGGGCAACAAAGGCTATGATGTGGCATGCTCCGCAATTGAGATGATCAATCTGATCAAAGAAATTCAGGGCTAGGAACGAGAAACACAGGAAAGTCCCGGAACCGCAGTGGTTTCGGGACTTTCTTTGTGTATGAAAATCTAAAATAAGTGAAGAAAGAATAGCGGACAGGGAATCTGTTTTATTCCGGATCAGGGACATCATTCCGCTGTTTTCTCAAAACCAAACAGCGCCGGTACTTCCTCGGCAGAGTCCAGGACCCAGGTAGCCATGGCGCGGACTTCCGGGGAGGGCTGTTTCAGATCCGGAATGCAGATGACGGGGATGTGTCCGGCGGCGGCTGCGCGGACGCCGTTTTCCGAATCTTCCAGGACCAGGGCGTGCTCCGGCGGTACACCGGCCCGGCGGCAGCAGGTCAGAAACATCTCCGGATCCGGTTTGGAACGGGTTACCTGATCACCGGTCAGAACGAAAGAAAAGGCATCATAGATGCCGCCGGCCTTCAGAAATGAGGCGGCATATTCCGATGTGGTGGAAGTAGCCACACAGGCCGGGATCTGATATACTTTCAGATAGCTGAGCAGAGACAGAATCCCGGGTTTTATTTTCGGGCCGTGGGCTTTCAGGTGGGCAAGTTCCGCCTCCCGTGCCTCGGTTGTAATGGCCTGTTCCGGATAGCCGGGGCCGTAGATTTCTGTGAGAAGAGCAGACAGTGTGCTGCCCGCGGTGCCCATGGTGCGGATATAATCTTCCTCACGGTGGATATATCCGTATTTTTCCAGGACTTTTCCGCGCAGTTCCATAAACAGGCGCTCCGTATCAAAGAGGAGCCCGTCCATATCAAAAATAAATAATTCAGGCAGTATCATAGGTGAATCCTTTCTGTAAGCAATTCGTCGTCCGTTCGGTTTAGCAGGAACAGCACCGCGGCCGGCGGTTACAGGTAGTATACACGATCCGTGCCTGAATGGAAAGAGAGGCAGAAGGCAGTCATGTATCTGGAAGAGGTATATCTGGGAGATGAAAACGGGGGAATCCGCTATTCCTTCCGGCAAGGCATCAACGTGATTTTCGGACCGGATGAAGCCGGGAAACGCAGGCTTCAGGCTGAAATCAGCGCCAGGATCCGACAGGCCCGGGAAGCAGGGAAGGCAGAGGGCGCTGACGCGGAATCGGAAAAGCAGCGCTGCCGGCAGCTGCAGCAGGAACTGGAAGCAGGAAGAACTGCCGTATCCGGCTGGGATCAGGCCACCGGCACGCCGGTGGGACATGCCTGGGGAGGAAAGGCGCGGCACTGGAATCCGCTGATGACGGCGGGAGTGGTGCTGTTTTTGGTGGTGATGTTCGGCTACCGTTCCGGAAATGTATCCCGGACGGCTGTGATTCCGGCCTGTGTGGTATTTGCCCTCATGGTAGCTGTCGGCGCCATACAGGAAAAGAAAAAGATGGATCGATCGGAAACCGCTGAAGAGCAAACGCGGGAAGCGGAAGAAGTGTATCCGGTGCTCGTGGAGGAATCGTATGCAGGGTACAGTGACGAGCAGCTGCGCGCCCGGTTTCGGGAAATCGCCGGCTGGGACTGCCAGGTGTTTCTGACCGGATGTCACAGCAGAGAAATCGAGCTTTTGAAATCACTGGACCTGGAAGTGCACCCGGTCTATGTGGAATAAGCGGCAGAGCTGAGCGGGATGGGAACGGTCCGGAAGTGCAGGGAAACAGCAGAAACGTTACCGGGCATGTGCTCCGGTGTGGAAACGGTTCGGAAGCGCAGGGAAACATCCGGAACGTTACGGGCATGTGTTCCGGCGTGGAAACGGTTCGAAAGCGCAGAGAACAGCCCGATGAAAACAGGTGAAATAAATGGGGAAAAACCGCTTGACGCTGGAAAAAAACCGGATTATAATCGTATCAAAGTTAAATAGCCTATTTACCAGATAGGCAATCGGGGTTATAAGAGAGAGGAAAGCGAAAATGAAGAATCGTCTGCATTATCAGATGACTGACTTTGACTGCGGTCCGGTTACACTGCTGAACGCGGTGAATTATCTGTTTGAACGGGAGGAGATTCCGCCGGAGCTGGTGCGGAATATCTTTTTATTCACGCTGGACGGTTACGGCGCCAGCGGGGTACGGGGCGAAGCAGGCACCACGGCGGAGGCGATGCAGCATGTGGCTTCCTGGCTCACCGGTCTGGGACGCAGCGGCCGCCTGCCGGTACAGGCAGAGTTCCTTTCTGGCGATCAGGTGTCCCTGGAGGAAGGCAGCCGGCTGATCCGGGGACTGCGTCAGGGTGACGCTGTGATCGTCCGGGTGTTCTGCGGCTGCGGCCATTATATATTGCTGACCGGGGAAGAGGGCGATGCGGTCCGGGCCTTTGATCCCTATCAGCGGGAGACTTTTTCTGACACTGACTGCTATCGGAGGATAGAAGGACACCCGTATACACACAATCATATCATTGCCAAGGAGTGCTTCCGCCCGGCCAGAGATGAAGGATTCTTCGCTTTCGGCCCCTATGAAAGACGGGAAGCGGTGATCCTGCACAGAAAATAATATGCCAAAATAATCCACAGGTTTTTAGGAGAATTGCATAAAAGAAGAAAAATGGTTGACCCTGCTTCCCGCTACAGATAAAATAAAAGAGATTATGAATCGCAACTATCATGTGATTGACAGAATAAGGAGAAGCACAATCTATGGACGTTGACCTCGGGCATTTAAGCAAGCCGCGGGTCTGCGGACGGGAGCATCCTGACGGGATCCGGGAGATCCGGATCGAACCGGGGGCTACCGCCAGACTGGATGATATTCTGCTGGAATACCAGTATCAGAATCCGGTCTTTATCTGCGACAGCAGTACGCGGGCCGCGGCTGAACCGTATCTGGAAGAAGAGTTCAAGGATTATCTGGTCATTGAACTGGACCCGACTGGCTTACAGGCCGATGAAGCAAGCAAACAAAAGATTTTGTCTCAGGTGGAGGACTGCGATCTCGGGTTGAGCAGTGTGCCGGTGGACATTCTGGTGGCGATCGGAGCGGGAACGATCCACGACCTGACACGTTACGCGGCAGAGGAGTTCGAGATCCCGTTTATCTCTGTCCCCACTGCGGCCAGCACCGACGGGTTCTCCTGCAGTATGATTCTGCGGGATCCGGACGGAATACGCAAAGAAGTGCCATCCGTGGCGCCAAGCTGGATCCTGGCGGACACAAATCTCTTTGTTCATGCGCCAAAACGCCTGACATTGGCGGGAGTATCCGATGTGATCAGCAGGCTGACCGCGCTGGCCGACTGGAAAGTATCCCATCTGGTAAGTGATGCCTGGTTTGATGAAGAGATTTATCAGGAGATGCGCAGCAGGATTTCCCGGGTGATCGATCAGCTGGAGGATATCTGCGCCGGAGATGTGTTCGCGACAGAAGCACTGATGGATACGCTGATCTATTTCGGTATTATGACGGGTGTACCGGGAGAAAATCAGGCAGTGTGCGGCGCGGAGCACCATGTGGCCCACCTGTGGAAGATGGCAGTGATCAATCCGGCGCCGGACGCGTTATACGGAGAAAGCGTGCTTACAGCCATGTTCCTGGTGCTGGATCAGTATAAGAAAATGGTTCCCGCCATCCGTCAGGGCAAACTCCGGGTGGATACCGAAGAATCCAAAGGGATCGAATACATGCTTCTGGAGCGGGTTTTCCGGGATCCTGAGGTACTGGAGCAGATCATTGCCGAGAATACTCCGAATCCGCTGGAAGACATCGACCTGGATGCCTTTGAAGACAGTCTGGAAGCAATCGCGGATGTCATTGACAGTCTGCCTCGGCCGGACGGTCTGCAGCGCCATCTGAGGGCGGCCGGCTGCCGGACGGCTCTGACACAACTCGGACTCCCGGAAAACATCGCCGCGCTTTCCCTGGACGCCGCGCCGTATCTGCGGGGTACCATTACCCTTCTGCGGCTGCGCAAGCTGCTGGAGTGATTTGCGATATTTGCTTTTTTGCGGGAAGCTGCCGGCTCGACAGATCCGGCGGACAGATAAAAAAGAAAAACAGAATCATACACCGGAGACAAAGGACTCCTGCCGCTGAAACTATGGGGCAAGCGTACCGAAGTCTCCGGTGTTTTTTATTTTTTAACGAAATTACCGCTTTCAGCGGCTGAGATAATCCAGGATCCGGAAGGACAGTTCGTAGAGAAAGAGCAGGCGGCTGTCAGTAATGGAAATTCCCAGGAGTTCTTCGATTTTTTTTACGCGGTAAAAAAAGGTGCTGCGGTGGATGTGCAGCGCTTCTGCCGTGCGGGTGGCATTCCGGTCACAGTCCAGATAGGTGCGCAGGGTGCGGATAAACTCTGTATGATTTGCTTCATCATGATCCCGCAGCTCAAACAGATGATGGTGGATGCCGATTTCCAGGCCGGGATAGTCACAACAGGAAAAGAGATAAGGTACCAGGGCATCCGTACTGTAAAAAAGAATTTGATCCGGGTCGGCAGTATCCGACAGAAGCTCCAGGGTGCGTACAGACTGCTCGTAAAACCGGTTGATTTTCAGAATATCAGAAAACGGCTGGCTGATGCCTGCAATCATGGAATTTCTGCGGCAGAAATCCTCCAGAGGGGACAGGTACTCCGGCGCGGTCTGCACTGGAGTATCCTGATTGATGAAAAGCACAATCCGATCCTTGTAGACCACGGACATGCAGTTAGGATAAAACTTGCGCAGGGTGGACATCTGCCGTTCGTTAAACAGGGAGCTGTCGTGGGGAACCGTGCAGTCCAGTGTGATAATACAGAAAAAATGTCCGAAGCGGCGGTTTAGCAGCTCCAGCCGGGAGGCGATCAGGTTGACATCGGAAAACCGCCCTTCCAGAAGCTCGATCAGAAAATTTTCATACTGCATACCGGTGCGTTCGATGAAAAAGTCGTGTTTCTGCATTTCCACGGAACAGATTTCCGCAAAGGCAGTCGTCAGCCGCAGTTCGTATTCTGAGGCCGTCTGATCGCCGGGCAGACAGACGGCCACATAACCGGTCATTACGTGGTGGATGCGGATGCCGGCAAAGATCCAGTTGGTCTCCGGGTGGTCTTCCGGACTGACGCAGAAGGCTTCGGAGGTGCCGTAGATCCGGTCTTCGATCTGCAGACGCCGGAGGCTTTCGATTTCTGAGGAAGCAAGGAACCGGTCGGTTCCGGATGTTTTGATGCCGAAAGAGACCTGGGACATGGAGGGGGAGGAGGCCAGTATGTTATAGGAGGCATCCAGAATGGACACCGGATGGGAAAGGCAGCGTTCCAGCTCAATGGCCAGGCGGTTCAGGCCGTCCCCGGTGTACAGCGTATGGCACAGGCAGGAGACCGCGGATTCCAGACGGTCTTCCAGGGCCAGCCGTTCATTCAGGACACGGAACAGTTCCGGGGCAGAGAAAGGCTTAGCGGCACAGAGTACGGTAAAGGGGGATGACTGGGGTCTGGCGAGCAGAAGCAGGAAGTCCTCCGGATGCGCCGGGAGATGCGCGGGCGCCGGGAGTTGTCCGTCACAGAGGTAGAGGGTGTCCGGGTCAAACAGCGTGTCCCGGCGAAGCAGGTCCACGTGGCGGATCATTCGGTTTTCCAGGGCGTTCCCGGCGGAAATTGGGCTTTCGCCGGGAAGGGCGTCTCCGCCGGGAAAAATGACGGTAAAGTCCGGCGGAAGACCATTCGCGGATTGTTTCAGAAGCTGGCGCAGGGACATCATAAGAAGAATCTCCTTTCTTGTAAATTCAACATTTGTTGAAAAAGAAAAAATATTTGAAGAACAAGTTTTAACTGGTGTTTGAGGTGTTTTATCCATGCATATGCTATACTTCAATTAAACTATCATAGAAAACACAGAAGTGTCAAACAACTGTAGAACTACCGGATTTCCGGGAAGCGTGAGAGGTGTGTTTTTCGGGACGCCGAAAGGAGAGAAAACATGGCAGAGATAACGATTGACGGTGTCAGGCTGACGGTGCCGGACGGCCAGAATGTGCTGCAGAGCGCGCTGGATGCGGGAATTTACATTCCCCATCTGTGCCATCACAAAGACCTTGCGGAAAACGGCAGCTGCCGCATGTGCATCGTAGAGGTGGAAGGGCAGGAGGAAGTGGTGCCTTCCTGTATGCTGAAACCGGAAGACGGCATGGTGATTCATACAAAGACGGAACGTGTGAACAAACTGCGCATGCTGGCCCTGGAACTGCTGCTGGCAGCCCATCCGGAGGATTGCTCTACCTGTCCGAAATATGGCAATTGCGAACTGCAGACCCTGATTCAGTATGTGGGCGCCAACAATGCCCGGGTGCGCACCCGGAACAAGGGCGCCGCGGCTGAGGAACGAAATCCCCTTCTGATCCATGACATGAACCGCTGTGTGTTGTGCGGCCGCTGTGTGCGGGCCTGCAGAGGCCTGCGCGGCGTGGGAATCCTGGATTATACCAAGAAGGACCTGGAAGTATACGTGGCGACGCTCCACGGAAAATTGTTAAAAGAGGAAGACTGCCGGTTCTGCGGAGCCTGCGCGGAAGTCTGTCCCACCGGTTCCATCCGTGACCGGATCCAGGCGGCAGAAAGCGGCAAAACAAGGGAAGAACTCCTGGTTCCCTGCCGTGCGGCCTGTCCGGCCCATACCGATGTGCCGCGGTATATCCGGTTTGTAAAACAGGGGGATTTTGATGCGGCCACAGCAGTGATCAGGGAAAAAGTGCCGTTCCCGACGGCGCTTGGCTATGTATGCAATCATGAGTGCGAAATGAACTGCCGCCGGGGCGAGGTGAATTCCCCGATGTCCATCCGCAACATCAAGCGGTACGCGTCGGAACACGACACCGGCAGATACTGGAAAGGCAAAGGCAGGCAGCTGCCGGATACCGGCAGGAAAGTCTGCGTGATCGGCGGCGGCCCGGCAGGACTGACAGCAGCGTATTATCTGAGAAAACAGGGACATACGGTGACCGTTAAAGAAGCCCTGCCGAAATGCGGTGGCATGATGCAGTACGGCATTCCTGCCTACCGCATGCCGCGTCATCTGCTGGATGGGGAGATCGATGTGATCCGGCAGCAGGGTGTGAATATAGAGACCGGCGTGAAAGTGGAGGATCCTCAGAAGCTGCTGCAGGACTATGACGCGGTGCTTCTGACCATCGGTTCGCACCAGGGTGTGCGTCTGCCCATGGAAGGCAGTGATCTGCCCGGGGTGCTGCTGAACATTGATTTTCTGCAAAACTGCGCCATGGAACAGGACACAGGCATTGGAAAACGGGTCATTGTGCTGGGCGGCGGAAATGTGGCCTTTGACTGTGCCCGCAGTGCGAAGCGGCTGGGTGCTGAGGAAGTGCATCTGGCCTGCTTGGAGGCGCGGGAGGCTATGACTGCGGATGAGGAAGAGATTCTGCAGGCGCAGGAGGAAGGCGTACAGATCTATCCGGCCCGGACGTTTGAGCGGATTACTGGCAGCGACCGGGTGACCGGCGTGGATTTTATGCAGGTAAGATCCTTTTCGTTTGATGAAAACCATCGGGCAGTCATTGAGAAGGAAGAAGGCTCCGAACAGCGTATTGCAGCGGATACGGTGATTTTTGCCACGGGACAGCATCCGGCGGGAACGGATCAGTTCGGACTGGAACTGGGCCGGGCCGGCAGTATCGCCGTGGCGGAAGATACGGGAGCGTCCTCGGTGGAAGGCATTTTCGCGGCCGGCGACGTGGTGTACGGCACAAAATCGGTAATCAAGGCAATTGCCGCCGGACGGGACGCGGCCTCTGCCATCGACCGCTATCTGGGCGGTGACGGCGATATTTCAGAGACACTGGCACCGGAACAGATCAGAGATCCCCATATCGGAAAAATGGAACACTTCGGCGATCTGGAACGAAAACAGCCCCGAATCCGTGCCTGCGCAGAACGGGCGGACAATTTTGACCAGGTGGATTTCGGCATCTGCGACGGGGATATCTGCGGCGAGACAGAACGCTGTCTTCAGTGCGACCTGCGCCTGGACATCGCTCCGCCGAGACTGTGGAATGAATTTACCGAACGCAAGGAGGTACAGGCCAATGAGTAAAGCAACAGACAGCGCGAAAGCTCTGGGCGCCCGGGGCATTCTGGAAAAAACTGCCGAAGCGGGACTCCTGGAATTCGGCATCAGCAGACAGCCGGTGGCAGAAAAATGGGAGGCAGTGCTGGCAGGAAAAGACACCGCGGAAGTGCCGGTGCGTGTGGCCTGCGGACTGGACAACGCAGATCTTACCGGCGCGCTGCTGGGCATCCTGCGGGAAACTCCCGATAAAGTCTTTGACGGCATGGCGATTGCCGCTCTGGCTCTGAATGTGGAAGAAAAATGGCTCTATCTGCCGGAAGAAGAGACGGAGCTTCGCAAAGAGCTGGAAGAAAAGGCACAGGCGGCAGGCGTGGAACTGATTTCCGGCATTATCAATATCCGTGCCAACCGGGCCGGAGCCATTCATCACATTGAGACCATGGCCGCCCTGGCAGACCTTATGGCGGACAGCTATGAACCGGGGACCTGTCTGGCGGTCCGCCGGATTGCGCCGGGTGACACAGAGACTGTCAGCGCCCTGAAAAAGGTTTCCTACGGGACAACGGTACGTCAGGTGCTTGAAGAAGCCGGCGTCGAGGCAGAAACCGCCCGGGCGGTACTGCTGGGAACCAAAGTGTATGACACCGGTGTGCTGGATACGGTCATCGAAGCGGAAACACCGATGGGCAATGGTGTCATTACCGTCTATGCGGAAGGTTGCTGCATGGTGCATGAGGCAGAACGGGTTCTGCTGGCAGAGCGCAGGCACAGCTGCGGCAAATGCAATTTCTGCCGGGAAGGCCTGTTCCAGCTGCATACCATGACCCGGGAGATGACCGAAGGAAAAGGAAAGAAGGACTACCTTGCGCTGATGGAGGAAATCGGCGAGGCAATGGTCTTTTCCACCCCCTGCTCCATGGGGCAGACCGCATCGGATTTTACCATGGGGACACTGAAACTGTTTGAAACGGAATACAGCGAGCATATCAAGAAAAAATGCAGGAAGGGGATCTGCACGGCTTTCCAGTCCATTTACATTGATCCGAAGCTGTGCACCGGCTGTGAAGAATGCGCGGATGTCTGTCCGGAAGACGCCATTGAAGGCAAGGCGAAATACATCCATATGATCGATGAGTTTTCCTGCACAAAATGCGGCAAATGCATAGACGTATGTGAAGAGGAAGCGATTATCCGCACATCCGGACGTGTGCCGAAACTGCCCACCCGTCTGACCAAGGTGGGAAAATTCAAAAAACACTGATCCGGACGGGATACAGGAAAATAAAACAGTATTTTAACATGTGACAGCTGAACAACAGCAGCGATACACCTGTAAGTAATGGCTGAACAACAGCAGCAATACACCTGTAAGCAATGGCTGAGAAACAGCAGTGATACACCTATGAGGAGGAAAAACTATGAAGACAATGGAAGCGGATGTAATTATCGCCGGCGGCGGCCCGGCAGGCCTGGCGGCAGCAGTGACAGCGGGGGAAAATGACCTGACCTCCATCCTGTTTGAGAAAACCAACACAACCGGCGGCGCGGCCAATATGGGTATGGGCCCCTTAGGCATTGACACCAAGATCCAGAAGCGAATGTTCAACAATATCACAGTGCAGGAAGCGCTGGATGAACACATGCGTTATACCCATTTCCAGGTGGATGAGGATCTGGTGCAGACCTATTTCAACAAATCTGCGGAAACCATCGAATGGCTGGAGGATATGGGTGTGGAATTTGCGGGCGCCTTCCGTTATTTCAAGGAATCCGCAGCCACCTGGCATATCGTTAAGCCGGAAAACGGTGTGATCGGCCCCCGGGCGGCAGGCCCCATGGCCAGAATCCTTGCGGAAAACGCGCAGGAAAACGGCTGTACCATCTGCCTGGAGACATCCATGAAGAGCCTGATTGTTGAGGACGGAAGAGTGATAGGTATCCGTGCTGTGGACAAAGACGGGGAGGAGATCGAAGCTCGGGGCAAAGCAGTCGTAGTCGCTACCGGCGGATTCGGCAACAATGCGGAAATGCTGAAAGAGGACTTCGGACTGGATCTGTGGGAGAACTTCTTTCCCTTCCGGATCCCGGCTCATCAGGGCGACGGCCTGAAAGGCATGTGGGAAGCCGGCGCTGAAAAATACGGGGAAAATCTGGAGATCATTTATCAGTTGAAGGATAATATGAACTGGTTCCTTCTGGACGCGGTGCTTCGACAGCCGAATCTGATGATCAACCAGCGGGGCGACCGTTTCATGAATGAACAGTATATGGGCAATACAACCTATACCGGCAATGCTATTCGGCAGCAGCCGGGCAAATATGCCTATGTGATCATGGACGACGCCATTCTGAAATATTACAAGAAAAACGGACCGGACATTTTTGACATCGTTCATCCGGAAGATGCGTTCCTGGCTGTGGACGAGGAGTTTGAACGCGCCCAGGCAGAAGGGTATGACGGTTATTTCGAGGCGGAATCCATCGAAGAACTGGCAGAGAAGCTGGGCATCGACGCGGACAAACTGGAAGAAACCATCGAAGACTACAACGATATGTGCGACGAAGGCAGAGATACCCAGTTCCACAAGAATCCGGATTTCCTGCATCCTATTATGGGCAAAGGCAAATATCGGGTTGGCAAATATTATGTGGCGGCCTACGGTTCCATCGGCGGCGTGCGGATCAATAAATACTGTGAAGTACTGGACAAAGAGCAGAATCCGATCCCGGGCCTCTATGCCTGCGGCAACGACTCCAATATTATCTACGGAGACAGCTATAACTTCACGCTCTGCGGCAACTCTATGGGATTTGCGGTAAACAGCGGGCGCATGGCAGGGGAAGCCATCGCGGACTATATCGATGAACTCGAAGACTAACTCGCAAGATACAGATCATACAGGGAAGGCGGTCTGGTGTGTCCGCCTTCCAGAAAGATTCCGGCAGTTTGCTGCCGGAATCTTTCTGTGTTTCAGGGAGAGCTGAATCTGCGGGCGGATTTTCCGCAGCTGCAGGCGGTGAACCATTCCGCGCTTGCGGGCACACTTGAATTTTCCTGCGGGAATGCGTATACTTACTCGGTATAACCATTAAAAAATTGCCGGAGGCAGCAGCATGCTGGAACTGAATCATATCACCAACCGATATGCCAATGAACTGTATTTAAATGACATCCATGTCACCATAGAGAAGGGTACCTTATATGGGATCGCCGGGACAGACCGGGAGGGAAAGGCGGCACTTCTGCGCACCATAGCAGGTATTTCACGCCCGGATATCGGTGAAGCGCGTCTGGATGGGGAACCGATCTATGAGAATCCGGAGGCGAAAAAGCGGATCTTTTTCATGGGCCGAACCATGTACATGCGCCCCTGGAGCATGCTGGCGGATACGGCGCGCTTTTACTCCGGGTACTACCCCAACTGGTCCGGCGATACGTTCCTGCAGCTTGCGGATGTATTTTCCCTGAAGACGGATCAGCGGACCGTAACCATGACAGAAGAAGAGCTGCAGCTGGCGAAAGTGGCCATTGGCCTGTCTGCCGGTACGGACTGCCTGCTGATGGAAAAGCCGTTTCACGATCTGGACGACGAGCGGATCGAAATGATCATCAAACTCCTGCATTCTTATATAGAAAAAAGAGAGGCCATCGTGATCCTGACAGCGAAGCATATTCATGAAAAAAATTACACTCGATATGGTTATATGGAGGACCGCATGCTGCTGGACAATGTGACGGAAGCGTATTACCGCAGTATGGAGGAAAAAAGCAAAAAGGAGGGAAAAGTCTATGACCTGGAACACTTCTTCCGATAATCTTTTTGCTTATGACCGAAAGATGCTCTTAAAGAGAAATATGGGAATCTTTCTTACATTTCTGGCGATTATGCTGGTGCTGATTCCCTTTGCGACGGCAGGGATCCCGGGGCGTTCTATTTTTAACGAGGCCATTCACCCGGCATTTGCCTATCGGATCATCAGCCCCCGGTTTGTGATTGTGTCCTATTATACGGTGATTGCCGGCAGCGTGATCCTGGGACTGAGCCTGTATTCCTTCCTGCGGGATCCTTCCCGGGAAGAGATGTTTTTCTCTCTGGGACTGACCAGAAAACAGCTGTTCCAGTCCCGGTTTCAGGTGGGAGCCTTTGGCATCGGCCTGGCTGTGGGAATCCCCATGCTGGTTTCCCTTATTGTGAATCTGATCGCCTACGGCGGATCTGCCCGGATGCTGTGCAGCTGGCTGGCGATCCTGTGCGGGCTGCTGATTCAGGGACTGACTGCTTTTCTGCTGACGGCGGCGGCATGCATCCTGTCCGGAACAGCGACAGAGATTGTGCTGTATGAACTGATGCTTTTCGGCGGCTTTACCGGCCTGGTCTACAGCATCAACCAGATTTTGTACCATATAGCCTGGAATAACCTGGAGCCTACCACGCTGATTCTCCAATATCATCAGGGCGTGGATTTGGTGCGGGGGCTGGATGCCTGGAATCCCATCACCCTGTACCTGCGCCTGATTCTGACGCATGCCTCGGCCGCGCCGGGACAGGAAGCGGCCGGCTACCAGATTGTCCGTCTGATTGTGTGGGCGGGAATCGCCTTTGTACTGTGGGTGCTGGCGGGAAAAGCAATGCAGATCAGGCATGCGGAGCAGGCCGGACGGGATGGCAGACGGATTCAAGTGACCCGGATAGTAGTCTTTCTGTCCATGTTTGTTCTGTTTGCGGTCATGTTTTCGCTGCTGGATTCCAGCAACCGTGTATTTGCGGTTGTCATCGGGCTGCTGGCGGATCTGATTCTTTACATCATCTGGCAGCAGAGCTATATTAAGCAGCATCCCGGTTTCTGGGTGCTGGCCAGCCGGTGTCTGACCATGCTGGTGGCGGTGGCCGTGCTGTTTGCGATCACATCTGTGGCGGGCACACGGCAGGCTGCGAAAAAAAACTTGCAGAATCCCTCAGTTTCGTATAAGATGAAACCATAGATAATTACTAGGAAATAAGGAATTAAGATTCCGCCACCGGGACTCTGCAGGATGCACAGTCTGAGCGCCGGAGAAGTGATTCCCCTGCATAGAAAGAAATTGAGGTGAAGGATGAAAGTATCGACAAAAGGCAGATATGCGCTGCGTCTAATGATTGATCTGGGCACCTATGGAAGCAGTGACACTTATATTTCACTGAAAGATGTGGCCAAAAGACAGCATATCTCCGCAAAATATCTGGAACAGATTGTGACTCCGCTGCATCGGGCAGGACTGGTGCGCAGTGTGCGCGGCGCGCAGGGCGGCTATCGCCTGTCCCGTTCTCCGGAGAAATATACAGCCGGAGAAATCCTGCGTTCCATTGAAGGAAGTTTCGCGCCTATCGCCTGCCTGGAAGATGACGTCAATGAGTGTGAAAACTACCATGACTGCCCGACAGTGGGCTTCTGGGAAGGCATGTATAAGGTGATATCGGATTATGTGGACAGTGTGACCCTGCAGCAGCTCATTGACGAATCCGAGACCAAGGAAAATCAGGAGTCTGTGGCAGAGTGCAAAGAGCGTTAGCATTCACCTGCTTCCGGATGGGAGTCTGCGGCAGAGTGCAGTGAATGATCCGTTTTTCTTCCGTGCTGGAAACAGCACGGAAGAATGAACAGAAGTTAAAACAAAATTTTGAAAAAAGGATCTTGACATTTACGGGCAAAATCGTATATCCTAGTACTTGGCTGTTATAGCTATCGATGCGTGGCTCAGCTTGGTAGAGCGCTGTGTTAGGGACGCAGAGGCCGCAGGTTCAAATCCTGTCGCATCGATTGCAGACGGGAGTCTGATACAAAAGCTGGAAAAAGTAAAAACAGCTTGACATATGATAGCAAAAATCATATACTGTACAGGTGCTTGCAAAACAGCACATGGCGATGCGTGGCTCAGTTTGGTAGAGCGCTGCGTTCGGGACGCAGAGGCCGCTGGTTCGAATCCAGTCGCATCGACTACTTGGCAGGGGCGCCGGAAATCATCGGAATGGATGGTTTCCGGTTCTTTTTTTATTTAAAAATATTCATTTTCTGCACCTTCCATTTTTGTTAATGTTTATTTCTTGTTTATCTAATGTTTGCATATTAACAAAACTGCAGACATTAGATAAAATCATGAGCAGAAGGTGATCAGATGTCCGCTAATATTTCGCAACAACAATTTATTCCGTTCAAGAACTTGAAACATGCAGGCTTTTCGCTGTATAAGATAAACCAGATGGCTGCAGCGGGAAAACTGAATAAGGTTACGAGAAGTTATTATGAAAATACGGAATATGATGGGGAAGTCAATGACTTTTATGCCGTTCCCGCCTATACGAAGGATAAAGGCGTGATCTGCCTGCTGAGTGCTGCCGCCTATTATGATCTGACTACGCAAAGGCCGTCTCGAGTTGATGTCGCTCTTCCCCGTGCATCAAGGATATCTGCATCTCCGGACTGGTCTCAGATGCAGTTCTATCTTTTCTCTGATACCCGATATTATACTGGAATAGAGAAAATCACTCAAAATGGAAATACTTCGGATCAGGACAGTTATGAAGCAATTTGTTGAGGTATTGCTATGAGAAGTGTCGCGTCTGTAAAAGACAGACTGAAAAACTATGCTCAAAAGAGCGGTCGGACGTTTCAGGATGTTTTGACCGTATATGTTCTGGAACGAGTGCTTTATCGGATTTCAAGATCTGTATACGCCGGTAATTTTACATTGAAGGGCGGCATTTTGTTCTATGATATGTATGTCGATGATTAAACCTTGCCCTATATACCAGGCGCACAGAAGATGCGGAAGCACGCCTTCTCACAGAAGCGAAATTTGCCAACGATGAAGATGTCCTGGCTGTTTCCAAGCGTCTGATTGCAGAAAATCGAAAGGCATATGAGGCACTTGCGGAATGATTCTTCGTTCAGGTGTGATAAAATTACATATCGATAACTAACTGGCCCGGAGAATTTTCCGGAAGAATTGCCGGATTTATCCGGGAAAGGACAGTGGTATGATAGAAAAATGGGAATTGAATTCGTTTATATCCTACGTATTTGAACATATGGTGGAAGGCGTTTTGTGCATTGACGCAGAGGGCGTGGTCCTGTACGCAAATGCGTCATATCTGAACTTTATCCATAAAACACCGGAGGAAGTGATCGGATATAAACTGCGGGAAATCCGGCCTCATGCGCAGCTGCCGCTTGTGGTGGAAACCGGTCAGCCGATTCTGCATGCACAGCGTCTGGAGGATCTGGAAGAGGCATACTTTGTAAATATGTATCCGGTCTATGACGGAGATAAAATTATCGGCGGGTTTTCCAGTATTACATTCATGGAGCAGGCATTACGCAACCGGATTGAACTGGAAAATTATGAAAGTACCAGCCAGAAACTTTTAAAACAGGTGAATCAGCAGGGAAGCCGTTACACCTTCGATTCGATCATAGCGGTTTCGCCGGAGTCCCGCGCGACAAAAGCATATGCGCTTCGCCTTGCGGATGGCGATATGACGGTCCTGTTGGAATCAGAGAGCGGAACGGGAAAGGAAGTATTCGCGCAGTCCATTCATAATGCCAGCCGCCGGAAAAATGGTGTTTTTCTGGCAGTTAACTGCGCCGGGTTCAGCAAGGATATGCTGGAAAGTGAATTGTTTGGCTACGCGGAAGGCGCGTTTACAGGGGCGAAAAAGGGCGGAAAAATCGGCCTGTTTGAAGCAGCTTCCGGAGGTACACTGTTTCTGGATGAGATCGCGGAAATGGATCTTGGACTGCAGGCAAAACTGCTGCGTGCGCTGCAGGAACATAAAATTCGTCCGATTGGCGCAGTGAAGGAGATCGACGTTGATGTACGGATTATCTGTGCGTGTAATGTGGATCTGAAAAAACGGGTAGAAGAAGGGCGTTTCCGGCAGGATCTGTACTATCGGATCAATTCTTTTCCGATTCGGATTCTTCCCCTTCGGGAGCGAAGAGAAGATATTCCCGCATTGGTGGAAAGTATTCTGTCTAATATTTGTGAGAAGGAGCATCGGACCATTACGATTTCAGAGCCTGCACTGGACTGCCTGATGCAGTATGACTGGCCGGGGAATGTGCGGGAACTGCGCAATATTGTGGAATTTGCTGCTTATATGAGCATCGATGGAAGGATTGATATGCTGAGTCTGCCGGATCAGCTGCGTTTTTTTGCAGCGGGCAGTCAGACAGAAGAGAGGCCGGATCTTGCAGAGCGGGTGAGAACTTTTGAGAAAAATGAAATCAAACGGACACTGGCGGCTTTCGGGAACACGGTGGATGGCAAGAAGAAGGCTGCAAAACAGCTGAATATTTCGCTGGCGACACTCTACAACAAGCTGAAAGAATAAAAATTCGATTCAGAAAAAAGACAGCAGAAAAAGGTTGTGAATCATTCTAAAATTCTGGAAGTGTTTCAAAAAAATTAGAAATAAATCAAATCCCTGTATTATCAACAGATACAGGGGTTTGTTTTTTAAAGTCTACAAAATTGCTTCCAGAAATTTAGAAAAACACACTGGAGGAAATTTTCTGGAAACCGCATAAAAACGGCATTTTTTAATTGAAGAAAAACTGGCATTGCTCTTGCACTTTATCAGGCAAAGAAGAAAATGTCTGGAAAATGAAAGGAGTAGTAGTTATGTTGGCATTTCTTGGATTTGCGACTGTCATAGTGATGCTTGTGTTGGTTATGACTAAAAAAACATCACCGACAGTAGCACTGATCGGCGTTCCTGTAGTTACAGGAATTATTTCATCGTTTTTTCGTGTCACAGACGCGAAAGCGGCTCCGGGAGTTGTGGATGTTCTGGCGAACATCAAAAATCTGGGAGGATTTATTACTGAAAAATCCGGAATCGGCTCTGTCGCTGCAACGGGTGTAATGTTTATCTTCTCGATTCTGTTTTTCGGAGTTCTCACGGATGCGGGAACCTTCCGTCCGATCATCGGAAAAGTACTGAAGCTGGTGGGGACTGATCCGGTGAAGATCACCATTGGAACAGCCGTGCTTGCCATGATTGTCCATCTGGATGGTTCCGGCGCGGTTACCTTCCTGATCTGCATTCCGGCACTGGTTCCGCTGTATGATGCGGTGGGGATGCGGCGTGTTACGTTGGCGACGATTGTGGCGATGTCAGCCGGCGTCATGAATATTATGCCATGGGGCGGTCCGACGATCCGGGCAGCAACCGCGATGCAGATGGATGTGATGGAGCTGTTCCGGCCGATGATGATTCCGGTAATTGCCGGTCTGGCCATGGTTATTGTTTTTGCAGTACTGCTGGGGAGAGCGGAAAAGAAGCGGATTGGCGCAAGCACACTGGTGCAGGTTTCCGAATATAAAATGGAACTGACAGAAGAGGAAAAGGCTCTGGAGCGGCCCAAACTGTTTGTGGTTAATGTGATTCTCATTATTGCCGCAATTGCAGCCCTTCTGAAGTCTGGATTTCCGCCGGCAGTTGTCTTTATGGTAGCGTTTATCGTGGCAGTGGTGATTAACTATCCGAACCCGGCAGAACAGAAGAAGCGGGTTGACGCACATGCAAAATCAGCTCTGATGATGGCGTCCGTGCTGTTTGCGGCTGGTTGTTTTACAGGAATTATGAAAGAAACCGGTATGATCACAGCTATGGCAACGACACTCTGTTCGATCATTCCTCAATCTCTGGGAAGATTCTTCCCGATTATAACAGGCGTAATTGCCATGCCTGCGTCGCTGCTGTTTGATCCGGATTCATTTTATTATGGTGTGCTTCCGGTGTTGTCCAGTACAGCGGAAGGTTTTGGCGTAGCCGGTGTGAATGTGGCGCGTGCTGCTATTCTCGGACAAATGACAACCGGTTTTCCGGTTTCCCCGCTGACTCCGGCCACATTCCTATTGGTGGGACTTGCCGGCGTGGATTTCGGTGAACATCAGAAACGTACGATTCCATTCGCTTTTATACTTACCATCGTGATGCTGATTGTATCGTTTGCAATCGGATCCATCGCCCTGTAACAATCTGCTGAATCATAGAAATGGAGGAAACACATAATGAAGACAATTCGTATCGGAAGCGGTGCAGGATACGCCGGAGATCGTCTGGAGCCGGCGCTGGAACTTATCGAAAAAGGAAATATTCAATATATCAGTTTTGAATGCCTGGCGGAACGTACCATTGCGATCGGACAGCAGGAGAAACTGAAAGATCCGGAAAAAGGTTATAACAGCCTCCTGGTGCACAGAATGGAGAAGGCAATCCCTCTGGCGGCAAAGCATGGAGTAAAGATCATCACCAACATGGGATCCGCCAATCCGGAAGCGGCTGCGAGAGTCTGTGCGGATCTTGCGGAAAAGAATGGCCTGAAAGGGATGAAAATCGCCTGCGTCCTTGGAGACGATTTGCTGCCGCAGCTGGACAAATATATGGATGTGGAGGTATGGGAAACAAAGAAGCCTTTATCCGAACTGAATGGTGAAATCGTATCTGCCAATGCGTATATGGGCGTAGAGGGAATTCTCAAAGCCCTGGAAGGAGGAGCGGATCTGGTAATCACCGGACGCGTCTCGGATCCGGCGATTTTTATGGCGCCGCTTATTTATGAATTCGGATGGTCTATGGATGACTGGGATAAACTTGGCAAAGGGACAAATATCGGACATTTGCTGGAATGCGGCGCACAGGTGACCGGCGGATACTATGCGGAACCCGGAAAGAAGGATGTCCCGGGAATCGGACATGTGGGATTCCCGATCATAGAAGTCAATGAAGACGGAGAATATTTTGTTACAAAAGTGCCGGAAGCAGGTGGAATGGTTACTGTGGATACCTGCACCGAGCAGATGCTTTATGAAATCCATGATCCGGAAAAATATTTTACCCCGGATGTGGTTGCGGATTTTTCAAAAGTAGTCTTTACACAGCTGGATAAGGACAAAGTAAAGGTAGAGGGGGCAACCGGACATCCGAAGACTGATACATTGAAATGTTCCATCGGTTATAAAGACTGCTTTATCGGAGATGGCGAGATTTCTTACGGCGGTCCGGGATGTGTAGCCAGGGCAAGATTGGCACTGGAAATTCTGAAAGAAAGGCTGGAACTGGTAGCTCCGGGCGCATTTGAAGAACTTAAATTTGATATTATTGGATGCAATTCCCTGTACTGGAATCCTGATTTTAAATATAACGAGGAGCCCAGTGAAGTGCGGGTGCGCGCGGCAGGACGCGCAAAAACAAAAGCAATTGCCGACATCGTTCCGAATGAAGTGGAAGCGTTGTATACAAACGGACCTGCAGGCGGCTGCGGTGCGGTAAAACGCACGCGTGAGATAATTTCCGTTGCGTCCATTCTGGTGGATCGCAGCCTGGTGACCCCTGCTGTAAAATTTTTTGAAGTGTGAGAAGAAAGGAGACTGCAGTATGAAATTATGGGAGATCGCGCATTCGCGCACCGGAGACAAAGGGAATATTTCCAACATTTCACTGATTGCATATGACAAAAAAGATTATGCGCTTCTGGCAGAAAAAGTTACCCCGGAGCGGGTGAAGGAGCATTTTAAAGGAATTGTCAAAGGAGAGGTCGTTCGCTACGATCTGCCGCAGCTCGGTGCCATGAACTTTGTAATGTATGATGCGCTGGGCGGCGGCGTAACCCGTTCGCTGTCTGTGGATATGCATGGAAAGGGGCTCAGTTCCTATCTGCTGAATATGGAGATCTGAGCCGGAATGGCAGTGGTTTCGGCTGCCCTGTTCAAAATCGGGAAAGCCTGAAACTGGTTTAAGAAGAAACGAATAATACTTAGTATGGAAAAGCATGGCGGAAAGATGCGCATTCTTTTTATCGGATGATCCGTGAAAGGGCGTATCATGCGCCATGTTTTTATAGTTCAGCTGCAGGAATTACAATGGTTTTTATTTAAGATGAGGCGCCTGATGGAACGCCCCGTTCGGATTTTGCACAGGTTCATTGACATTCTGTCCATAAGTCGGTAATATCGTTGTACATAACAGACCATGCGAAGCTCTCCGGGTTTTCCGGGGACATTTTCCGGCATGCCTGCACAGAATACCGCTGCGCGTACCGGAACTTTCGCAGGAAAAGGGGTAATTTATGAACAACGAAAACATTAAAATTATGGATCATCCGCTGATCCAGCACAAGATCACGAAACTCCGCGACCGGAGAACCGGCACAACAGAATTCCGGAATATCGTGACAGAGATTGCGATGCTGATGGGATATGAGGCACTGCGGGATCTGGAAGTTGAGGAATGTGAGATTGAGACACCGTTGGAAAAGACCCATTCCCCACAGATCTCAGAAAGGAAGCAGGCGGTGATTCCGATTCTGCGGGCTGGCCTGGGTATGGCGGACGGTGTGCTGCGCTTGATCCCTGCGGCAAAAGTCGGACATGTGGGAATGTACCGGGATCCGGAGACCCATGAACCGCATGCCTATTACTGCAAGCTGCCGGAGCGGATCGAAGATCGGACCATCGTGGTCGTGGATCCTATGCTGGCCACAGGAGGATCAGCCATTGACGCGATTCGCCTGATTAAGGAAAAAGGCGGCCGACGTATCAAATTTATGTGTATTGTGGCAGCGCCGGAAGGGGTAGAGGCTCTTGCAAAAGCACACCCGGATATTCAGATTTACATCGGTCATGTGGATCGGGAGCTGAATGACGCAAAATATATTCTGCCGGGACTGGGAGATGCGGGAGACCGTATTTTTGGCACAATTTAACCGTATGCCCATTATAGAATAACCGTATGTCCACAAGGTAAGCTGTGAGCATACGGTTAAATCATCAGGAAAATACGACTTCAATCAGATCATAATCGCTGTACTCTGACTGTTTCTTTTCCGTGAAGTCCGAGAAAGTCAGCGAAGAAGCGGGGGCAGGATAATAGCCGTAGATGGCCAGAGAGATTTTTTCTCCTTTTTTGATGGGGATCTGTTCCGTCTGGCTGCAGAGCAGACGATAATTCTGTTTGCTTTTTCCCTTCGGAACCGGCTGGGATTCTGTAGTATTCAGATAGCCGCTGTAGGAATCCTCTGACGGGCCGTACTGCATGCTGACAGCAATCTGGTTGGTATCGTGATTGCCGATGGAAATACGTCCCGCAATACTGCTGTCCGAGGCGTCAGACTGGCTGCGGAGCGCATGCTTGATCAGTGTGGAGCTGGATACTGCTTTTGCATTTTTGTATTGGGTCATGTAGACAGCGGCCTTTTTGATGGAAGAATCCCCGTGAAACGTATAAATCCTGTTGGTTCCTTCTCCCACCAGGTCCAGCAGCTGCTGTTCCGAGCTGTTCAGTGAATAGGGATTGAGTGCAGCCGTCTGTTCCGCTTCAGATCCGGATTCTGACTCCGCGGAGCCGGAGACAGACGCAGCAGAACTGCTGCCGGAGCTTGTCGAAGTTTCGGCCTGTGTACCTGCGCAGCTGACGCAAAACAGCGCGCCGCAGATCAGCATTGCGGTAAAAAACAGTTTTTTCTTCATTTTCATTTTCACCTCCAGTTGGATTTGGTTTGTTTCCACCTATCAAAAAAATAACACATTTCTTTGGAATATCCAATGTTTTGAATGACAACTCTGATATTTTTTTGCATTACTCAGACAAAAGAGCAGATTTGTAAGGAAAATCACAGACTCAACCAGCGGTTCGTGTCCTTTTCGGCTGACGTTTGTTAGAATCAAGGCAGAAAGGAGATTCCTACTATGATGAATCAGGAAAAAATCGGCAGATTTATTGCCGCATGCAGAAAAGATCTTGGCCTGACACAGGCGGCGCTTGCGGAGAAGCTGGGGATCACTGACCGGGCTGTGTCAAAATGGGAAACCGGAAAGAACCTGCCGGACACCGCGCTGATGCTGGAACTCTGCGATCTGCTGCAGATCAATGTCAATGAGCTCCTGACCGGAGAACGTCTGGTTTCTGAGGATTATCAGAAAAAGGCAGAAGAGAATCTGTTCCGGCTGCTGCAGCAGGAAAGACAGAACAATCAGAAGCTGCTGTCTTTGGAGACGGTAATCGGTTATGTATCCAGTGTGTCATTCTTGGTGCTTATTTTCTCGGCAAGTTTTGCAGTTACGCAGATGCAGTGGAGAATTCTCATGATTGCCGCAGGGGCGGTGATTTTTGCGGTCGGGCTGTATCATTCGCTGAAGCTGGAGCAGGGGGCGGGGTATTATGAATGCCCGAACTGTCACAAGCGGTATGTGCCCACGATGCGGGCAGTGTTTCTGGCGCCCCATATCGGGAGAAGCAGGAGAATGCGGTGCCCGTACTGCGGGCGGAAAGGGTATCACAGGAAGATGCTGACGAGGTGAGGGGAACTTGCCGCGTTTTAAACCATTTGCAGTCAGCAGCTGTAAAATAAAAATTGAATAATAAAAGCAGATATTGGATCCGGGGAGTAAGCCCTCGGATCTTTTTTACATAAATGAAAATTAGAGGTTGACATCAAAAATAAGTGATATATGATAGAAAAAGATAAAAAATAGAGCATATTGCTGAAACTAAAGACGATTTTTTGCGATTATCTATTACTTTTGACCATAAAATCACAGGAATTATGGGCAGCAGATGATCTGAGGCAAGTGGAGCGAGGAGGACAGGAGAGGAGAGGTCAGAAAATGCATGATAAACTGGGATTTATGAATGATATGATCACTCAGAAGGCGATTATATCAGAGATTTTCAGCAAGTCACTGTTGGATTCTCTGGAAAAACATTTCAGTCTGGATCATACGATGATCGTCTGTTACGATGAGCACCAGCGTTTTTTATCCTGGACAGACCGCAGTAAGTTAATGCTCAACAGCAAAACGCACCCTTACCACGAGTTTTCCAAACGAGATATTTTTACTCAAACGATTAACCAAGAGTCCAAGATGGAAAAATTATTTTATGATAATGTCACGCCAAAGATCTACCGGTCCAGTGTGATTATCCCGGAACATCAGTATGAACAGTCGGCGTATGTTCAGTTCCTGCAGAAACAGTTTGGGATGAAATACTCACTGGTTATGCCCTTTGGACCAAATGGATGCGTCCATATCAGTTCGTTTAAAAAAGATGAGGATTTCACAGAGGCAGAAATCAAAAAATATGAAGACATCTATCAATGCGTTGCGTTATCCTACAAAGATTTTAAAGTATTTGAAAAGGCAAGGATCATATCTTCGATTCAGGATGAAATAATCATGAGCGGCGAGAAGGCATATTTTATCACGGATTCCGGCAAACGGATCCTGGCGATGAACTGTCTGGCAAAGGCTTACCTGAAAGAACTTCTTGGGGAATCTGCCGTGCAGGATGAAGGAAAGAGTCCTTGTACGTGGCTGCCGTTTCTGCTGGAAGGGCATCATGACGAATGTATGGTTTCCACGAAAATCATTGCGCCGTTTTTATTTAAAATCTACTCGTTTCATCAGTCGTATTCCCATGGAATAGTAGAGCGTTATCACTGGATTGTCTTGGACAGACTGCAGGCTGACACGAAGATACAGCGGCAGACAGATCCGGATGTACTGACACCGGCGGAAAGAAAGGTTGCAGATCTCCTGACACAGGGGTATACCTATCGAGCCATTGCCGAAAAATTATTTGTCAGCTATCACACGGTAAAAAATCAGGTAGCGAATATCTATTCCAAATATGGTGTGAACAGCAGATATCTGTTCACTGCTTGTTATAAAAAAGAATAAAGCTGAAATCCGTCGGCTTTCGGAAGAGTCGGATTTTTGTACAGAAGCTTGTGAAATCATCGGCCGTGATTGTGCGGTTCCCCGCAGCAGAGGGAATCGTGCAGTCACGGCTTTTTTGCGAAATTTTTCATATAGGGAATATTACCTATAAAAAAAATAGGAATCTTTTGCGTTGTTGGAATAAAATGCTGGAAATATAATATATTCAAACAAAAGGAAAGAAAAAATGAAAGGTTTGGATAATATAGCGGGGGGTTAATGTATGGGAAAAGAGTGGAAGGGGACGGTATTTGATATTCAGCGGTATTCAATTCATGACGGAGAAGGAATTCGCACCCTGGTATTTATGAAAGGGTGCCCGCTTCGCTGCCGCTGGTGCTCGAATCCGGAAGGATTAGAAGAAGGCAGAAATCTGCTGTATCACACACGGCTGTGCTACGGCTGCGGGCGCTGTGCGGCGGTCTGTAAGGCAGGGGCGATTCAGATAGAAGAAGGCCAGATCGTGTGGAACCGGGAACTTTGTACAGAATGTATGAGATGTGCGGAAGCCTGCAGTATCGTACATGCGCGCCAGGTCTGCGGGAGGGTGTATACGGAAGATGAGCTTCTGGATACAATCGCGGAGGACAGCGTGTATTATTACCGGTCAAACGGCGGGGTGACGTTTGGGGGCGGCGAACCTATGCTCCAGGCAGAATTTGTGAGCCATATGATGGAACGGTGTCACGAGGAGCTTGGCATCAATACGGCGGTGGAAACATCATCCTGTGCGCCGGAGGAAAAAGCGGAACTGATTTACCGGGCGGCAGATTACATTTTTACAGATGTCAAGCATATGGACGCGGACAGGCACAAGGAGTTAACCGGGGTTGGTAATGCGCAGATTCTTAAGAATATCCGACGGGCTGCCGAGATACTGGATGAGAAGCGGCAGACACTGGTGCTTCGGATCCCGGTGATCCCCGGACTGAATGATACGGAAGAGAATATCCGGGAAACGGCAGATTTTGCGAAACACATTGGTAATGTGACCCGGATCGAACTGCTCCCGTATCACAATCTGGGTGAATCCAAATATCAGAAGCTGAGACGGACGGGGGATTATCCGCTGCATCAGCTGAAACCGCCCGCGGAGGAGCACATGGAGCAGCTGCGCCTGATTGCGGAAGCGCAGGGGATTATGGCTAAGACCGGCAGCCTGTAAGGCAGACGGCCGAGCGCAGACAGCCGGAGAGAACACCGGATGGATGCATAGAAAGCAGAAAATGATTTAGACAGAAAGAGGAAAGGAGGAGAACGGAACAAAAGGAGGAGATTCTATTAACCGGATGACCGGAAGAACCGGTCGTCTCAGAGAAGGTAAAAGAAAAGAAGGGTTGACATGAATAAGAGAGGATTATTGAACTGGGCGCTCTGGATTGGGGTTATATCCGGAATTTACTGTGCGGTCTATGCGTTAACACTGCTGCCGTTTACCAGCAATCATCTGCTTGCCGGATGTAATGTTATGTGCGCGACGTTTACGGCGCTTCCGATTTATTTTAACGGCGGGGCCAAACGGGAAGAATTTTTCAAGTACTGCGGAAGCTACTGGGTTGGAATCGCTTGGGCGATCCTTTATCTGTTTATCATTGACCGTCTGACAGCGGCAGGGGTTCCGGTATGGCTGAATTTCGGACTGGTTGTCGGAATCGTATGTACGGTGGAATGCGGACTTCATTTTATTCTTCCGGAAAAGCTGCCGTTTAATGTAATACCGGCACACTTCGGCGCCATTTCCAGTTCTTTCTGGTGCGCGGCGCTTACGATTCTTGCAACCGGTGAAGCCGGACGGACATCCATTGGCGGATGCTACAACCTGAAGGCATTTCCGATTCTTGGTGTTACACTCTGCACAGGCGCGCTGCTTGGACTGGTCTGCAATGAAGGCCTGCATCTGATTGATCCGAATACAGGCAGATGGAGATGGCCGGTCAGTAAGAAAAAGGTAACTGTGGATCAGATGCAGGTGGATCTTATGGACGAGGCGGAGTGATTCCGCACGTGAATTGCATATGGAGCAGAAATAAAACCGGGATAGGAGATCAAACCGGAACAGGGGGGTCAAACCGGAACAGGAGATCAAACCGGAACAGGAGATGAAAGCAGAACAACAGGAGGAGAAACAAATGGGAGCAGAAACAAACAAGAGCGTATTGTATGGTATGGAGAGCGGAACCGGCTGTACGGAGCGTGTGCGGAGACTGAACGCGCAGCTGCGGAAGAAAAAACCTGGGGTGGATCTTCACAGAGCAAGAGTTTTTACGAAGATTTATAAAGAACATGAGGCAATGGATCCGATTTCCAAGAAAGCGCTGGCGCTGAGTGAAACACTGGAAACGATTGAGCCGAAATACAGTGACGGTGAGCTGATTGTCGGCCTGTCCTGCGCGAAGGAAAAATCCCATCCGCTTCATCCGGAAGTGGAAAGCAACTGGATTATGGAGGAAGGCGGAGCAGCGGCGTTGGCGACCCGCGAATACTGCCCGTATCAGATTTCCGCGGAGGAACAGAAAGAGTTTGAGGAAGAGATTTATCCCTACTGGGCGGATAAAACCATCACGGCAAAATGGCGTGCGTCTTGCCCGGAAGATATCCGAAAGGCGATCAGCGGGACAGGATTCGGGGAACCGTCGTTTATGCTTTCCGTCTACGGCAGTCATATGACGCCGGACTGGCCGGAGATTCTTACGAAGGGAACCAATTATTACGTCGATTACGCACAGAAAAAGCTGGAAGAACTGGATCCGAATGATATGACAAATATGAAGCGGATTATTTTCTACAAGAGCGTAGTTCAGGTGTTCCGGTCGGTGGAGAAGTTTGCGCACAACTGGGCAGATTATCTGCGCGGCCTCGCGGAAAAGGAAACGGATGCGGCGAAAAAAGAAGAGCTGGAGAAAATCGCCGAAATATGCGACCGGGTTCCCATGGAACCGGCCAGATCCTTCCATGAGGCGCTGCAGGCGATCTGGTTTATCTTCTGCGTGGTAACGAATGACGGAACCGGCCCGCTGATTTACTTCGGACGTCCGGATCAGTATCTCTGGGATCTGTACAGACATGATATCGATCATGGAATCCTGACACAGGATGAAGCAAAGGAACTGCTGGAATGTCTGTTTATCAAGAGCAACAATACGCTGTTCTTTATTGATATCGAAACAGCACATTTCTTCGCGGGAAATTCTGTGTTCCAGAATCTTATGGTAGGCGGAACCGATCACATGGGAAATGACGCGTCGAATGAACTTTCGTATCTGATTATTGATGCCTTTATCGAACTGCGGGTGGTTCAGCCGGCCATGGTAGTCCGCATGGATGACAATACACCGGAAAAATTCCGGAATAAAGTACTGGAACTGGTAAAGACCGGAATGGGATATCCCTCGATTTACAACGATAAAGTTTCAAGGCAGACCATGCTGCGTTCAGGATTTAATTATGACGATGCCAATGATTATTTCTGCGGCGGCTGCATGGAAATCCAGAAGCCTGCCTACTGGTGGTGGGGCCCCGGACAGATGATTAATATGGGCATGGGCGTAGATCTTGCGCTGCATAACGGAGTCAAACAGAAGACAGCCGGAAACATGCAGGGAGAGCAGATCGGCATCGCCACAGGGGATCCGAGGACCTTTGAAACTTTTGAAGCCTTTGAAAACGCGGTAAAGGCGCAGGTGAAATGTCAGCTGGATTATGACTATATTTCCGCGCAGCACATTGTTAATGCATACCAGGATTATCCGCTGATTATCAATTCTGTGGTACATCATTCCGGACTGGAACGGGGGCTTCCGTTCCACAGCGGCGGCTGCTATGGCAGCGCGTGCCCGGGATACGTAATCCATGGCATTCCGGATGTGGGGAACAGTCTGGCCGCAGTCAAAAAGCTGGTATATGACGACAAGGTGATTACCATGGATCAGCTGATTCAGGCCGTGGACGCGGACTTTGCAGGTTATGACGATATCTATCAGATGTGCATGGCCGCACCGAAATTCGGAAATGATGACGATTATGTGGATATGATTGAACAGGAATTCTTCGCATGGTTTGCAGATGAAGTAAAATCCCAGCCGGGGATCCTTTCATTCTACGATCCGGATCAGGAAACAGCAAGAATCCGTCATCAGCGCGGCGCGGCTTTGGTTCCGCTGTCCGGAGCGATTCCGCAGGGCGCAACAGTGGGCGCACTTCCAAGCGGAAGAAAATCCGGGGAACCTCTGGGCGATTCGGTGGCAGCATATCCGGGAACAGATACCAACGGACCGACCGCTGCGCTGAAATCGGTTGGAAAAATCGATTTTGCCAGAATGCATGGTGAAATTACGAATATCTACATTAATCGCGAGGTGATGGATACGGCAGCAGGACGGACAAGGGTCAACAACCTGATCCGCGCGGCATTTGACAACGGCGTGGCCCAGCTGCAATTTAATGTGATGGATAAAGAAGTATACAAGGATGCGCAGAAGCATCCGGAAAAATATCCGTCCCTTCTTGTGCGCGTTACCGGCTACAGTGCGTACTTTGTAGATCTTGACCGGGAACTTCAGGATTATATTCTGGTTCGCACACAGCATGCGTGTTAATAGATGAGGGAAAGAAAATGGAGACAAAAGAAGTAGTGATTGTAAGCGCGTGCCGTACACCGATTGGAAAATTTATGGGACAGTTCAAAGATGTATCTGCCCGTGATCTGGCGGTGACGGTCGGAAGAGAAGCCATCCGGAGGGCTGGTATTGAGCCTGCGATGATCGAAGACGTAGCCATGGGAGAACTCTATACGGCAATGCAGGGCTCCCTGCCGGCAAAACAGGTGAGCTATCGGATCGGCTGCCCGGCCAGTTCCAATGCCGTCAGCGTCAATCAGAACTGCGCGTCCGGCATGCGCGCGCTGGAAGTAATCTGTAATGACATTCAGCTGGGAAAAGCGGAAATCGGCCTGGCAATCGGAACAGAGAACATGACCAATGCGCCCTACCTGCTGCCGAAAGGGAGAGGCGGCTACCGGATGGGCGCCGGTCAGATTGAGGATTCGATGCTTCATGACGGCCTGGTGGATGAACTGTCCGGCGGACATATGGGACTGACAGCCGAAAATGTGGCAGAACGTTACGGAATTACCAGGGAAGAATGTGATGAGCTGGCTGTGCGCAGCCATAAGAACGCATGTCGGGCCATTGATGAAGGAAGGTTTCAGGCGGAGATTGTTCCGGTTACCGTGAAAACCAAAAAAGGTGAAACAGTAATTGATACGGACGAACATCCGATCCGGAACTGCTCCATGGAGTCACTTTCCAGACTGCGTCCGGTATTTAAAAAAGACGGTGTGGTCACAGCGGCGAATGCTTCCGGAATTAACGACGCGGCAGCGGCCGTAGTGGTAATGAGCAAAGAGAAGGCAGAAGAACTCCATATCACGCCGCTGGTAAAGATGATTCACATATGTGGCGAAGGTGTAGAACCGGAAGTGATGGGGCTTGGACCGGCAGTGGCGATTCCGAAATGTTTAAAAGCAGCTGGAATGAAATACGAGGACGTGGATTACTGGGAAATCAATGAGGCGTTTGCGCCGCAGTTCATTGGAGTCGGACGCATGCTGAAGGAAGAGCATGACATTGAAATGAATATGGATCGGACAAATGTGAACGGTTCGGGAATTTCGTTGGGACATCCGGTGGGATGCACCGCACTGCGGATTATCGTTTCCATGATCTATGAAATGAAGCGGAGCAATTATAAAACAGGAGGCGCGTCACTGTGTGTCGGCGGCGGTCCGGCGATGGCGTCCCTGTGGACGACAGAGATTTAATGACGGGCAGCAGAACAGACCGCTCATGCACAGACGGATAAAAAGGGAATAGGTGTGTAAAGCGCTCACAAGAGAGAAGCAGGGGGCGAGGTATTATGAATGTCCGTATTGCGGGCGGAAAGAGTATCACAGAAAGATGCTGACGAGATGAGGAGAGGGAGCGCTTGCTGTCAGATCATTTGAACCATTTGCAGTCAGCAGTTGTAAAATAAAAATTGAATAATAAAAGAAGATATTGGATCCGGGGAGTAAGTCCGCGGATCCTTTTGTATATTGCGGTATACAGAAAAATTCAGATATATATAAGCAAAAAGCGTAATATTTGTTGAATGACAGATGCTTAGGTTTTTATAATTTATATAATTCAAGAAAAGTGCAGGGAGGAATTATATGTTTGCAGAACTTCTGGATGTGCGTCAGATTACAGAGCGAGATACTGTATATATATTTCAGGGGAGTGAAATTGCCAGGAAAGCAAAAGCAGGGCAGTTTGTTGAGGTCCATGTAAATCCGGGATTGGAACCATTTCTCAGGCGGCCCATCAGCATCTATGATATTGATGGGGAAAGATTCAGTCTCCTGGTACGTACGGTAGGGAGAGGAACAAAAGAAATGACCTGCTGGGAAAAAGGAATGAGAATCGATATCCTTGGACCGCTGGGCAATGGATTTCATCGGATGCTTTCAGATAGAAAAGTGCTTTTGGTTGGAGGCGGGATCGGAGCAGCTCCTTTATATGAACTTGGAAAACAGCTGATAAAAGCCGGTACCAGAGTGGAATTCCTGTTTTCGCCGAAGAGAGACGCAAGGGTTATGGATGCGTTTCAGGGATTGGGTTCTGATATGGAAGTGTATTTCAGCGAAAACAGAACGGAACTGCCAGTGCTGCTTGCACAGCTGTTATCCGGCAGCCATTGCCCGGATCGGGTATATGCATGCGGTCCAAATGCAATGATGCATACGGTAGTTAAAAAATGTGAAGAAGCGGGTATTCCGATTGAAGTGTCGATGGAGGCAATCATGGGATGCGGTATGGGAATTTGTTCCGGCTGTGTCATCAAGATAAAGGATGGAGATGATTTTTCCTATAAAAAAGTATGTCAGGAGGGACCGGTTTTTGATGGGAAAGAGGTGATTTTTGATGTGTGAAAAAAACAGGCTTGCGGTACAGATGGGCAGGATCAGACTTCAGAATCCGATTTTGTGTTCTTCCGGTTGCCTCGGGCATGCGTATGAGGTAGCGGAGTATACGGACCTGTCGAAAATTGGTGCAGTGACGGTTAAGACTGTGACCCTGCAGGAAAGGAAGGGAAATCCGACACCAAGAATTCATGAAATTCGAGCCGGAATCATGTCTTCCATTGGATTACAGAATCCTGGAATTGAAGCATATATTCAAAAAGAGATTCCAAAAATACAGGATGTGCTTCGGCCGGATCAGTTTTTTATTAGTATTGCAGGCGGTGGGCAGTCAGACTATAGGGAGCTTGTGGACCGTCTGTCGTCAGAGTATCCGGCCGGAACGTTTGCGGCGCTGGAAATCAATACGGCATGTCCGAATGTGGAAAAAGGAGCAGGGACAATTGCTCTGGACAGGCACCTGCTGTATGACATAGTGAAGTATGCGGTTGAAAAGGCTCCGTTCCCTGTAGTAGCAAAAATCAGTACAGATTTTGACGCATTCTGCGAATCCGCAAAAGCCGTGGAAGCGGCAGGGGCCGATGCTATATATACAACGAATACACCGCTGGGCATGGCAATTGATGTTCAAACAGGAAGGTCCTGCCTGGGAAGGCTGAAAGCCCCATTGAACGGACCGGTAGTAAAACCGATCGGTATCGGTAAGACCTGGGATTTGTATCATGCGGTTAAGCTGCCGATTATTGCAAGCGGAGGAGTCTGCTGTATGGAAGATGCCCTGGAGTATATGATGGCAGGCGCATCCGCGGTAGCAATTGGAACTTATAACTATATTGATCCGGATATCGCACCGAAAATAATCCGTCAGTTAGAAGAATATGCAGAACAAAAGGGATTGTCCGGGATTTCTGAACTGACCGGCTATACAGCGAGAATTTATGAAGGATGATGAAAGGAAGCAAATGAGAGAGATCAGTACAAAAGATCTGACTGCAGCAGTCAGAGAAATGTGTATGACGGCGAATCATGTCCTGTCAGATGATATGAAAAGCGCCCTAAATCAGGCGGCGGATACAGAGGCTTTCCCCCTGGGGCGGAAAATTTTAAACCAGCTGCAGGAAAACTTGAAAATCGCGGAAGAGGACCGGATCCCCATCTGCCAGGATACCGGCATGGCCGTTTTCTTCTTCGAAATCGGCCAGGAGGTACACTTTACCGGCGGGGACTTTACGGAAGCAGTCAATGAAGGGGTGCGCCGGGGATATCTCGACGGATACCTCCGGAAATCCGTGGTCAGGGATCCCCTGATCCGTGAAAACACCGGAGATAATACACCGGCAGTGATCCACACGGAGCTGGTTCCCGGCGACCGGGTGAAAATCACCTTTGCGCCGAAAGGCTTCGGCAGTGAAAACATGAGCCGTATCTTCATGCTGAAACCGGCGGACGGGATCGAGGGCGTCAAAGATGCCATCCTGACTGCGGTAGCAGACGCGGGTCCCAACGCCTGCCCGCCGATGGTGGTAGGGGTAGGTATCGGCGGAACGTTTGAAAAATGCGCCCTTCTGGCGAAAAAGGCCCTGACCCGGCCGTCAGGCTTCCATTCCGAAATTCCCTATGTCCGGGACCTGGAAGAAGAAATGCTGACAAAAATCAACGGTCTGGGCATCGGCCCCGGAGGGCTGGGTGGAACAAACACCGCCCTGGCCGTTCATATCAATACATTCCCGACACATATCGCGGGTCTGCCGGTGGCAGTAAATATCTGTTGCCATGTCAACCGCCACATCGTTCAGGTGCTGTAGGAAGAGGGGGAAACAGAGCATGGACAAACATATTCACACACCGATTACAAAAGCCGCTGCCGCCGGTCTGCATGCCGGTGACTATGTCTATCTCAGCGGTACGCTTTACGTAGCCAGGGACGCGGCCCACAAACGGATGACAGAAGCCCTGGACCGGGGCGAATTCCTGCCCATCGACCTGAAAGACGCGGCAATCTATTATATGGGTCCTTCCCCTGCCCGGGAAGGGCGTCCCATCGGATCCGCAGGGCCCACCACCGCCACCCGGATGGACCGCTACGCGCCCCGTCTGCTGGATCTGGGCCTTACAGCCATGATCGGAAAAGGGAAACGCAGCCAGGAAGTGATTGACGCCATTGTACGCAATGGAGCGGTGTATTTTGCGGCAGTCGGCGGCGCGGGCGCCCTGCTTTCCAAATGTATCAAAGAAGCGGAAATCCTGGATTATGAAGATCTTGGTGCGGAAGCGCTGCGCCGGATCAAGGTGGAAGATCTTCCGGTTATCGTCGTAATTGATTCCGAAGGCAATAATCTCTACGAAACGGCAGTAGAAGAATATCAGAAATAAGGGATTATGATATCCGAACCGGGCAATTGCTGGAGAATAACAGGGAAACAACCTGTTATTCTCTAGCAATTTTTTTGCCAGTTTGTACAGTATATCGAAAAATACAGAAGTATATCCGGTCAAACAATTGTATAAATAAGAACACGTTGAATGGCAGAGATAGCGAACGATATACTTGTTTCAGGAGAAAAAACAGACTTTTAAGATAATGGAGGGAGAATTATGAGTGAGTCAAAAATGAAATATGCTATCTCAAGAATGGGACCCGGTTTTATTGTAGCCGCTACAACAATCGGTGCCGGTTCGATTGTATCTTTTACAAATGCAGGGGCAAATTTCGGATTTAATTTAACTTGGTGGTTGATTGTGTTAGCAGTGGCGCAATATGCATTTAACTACGGGATGAAGAAATATACGATAGTCACTGGCATGACTGTGCAGGAAGGAATTTTGAAACATTATGGAAAAGGCTGGTCTGCTGTTGTAGGATTTGCAGCATTTGTGGGGCAGGTTATATATGGGATCGGTAATTTCATCGCGGTTGGACTAGGATTTAAAATGCTGTTCCCTATGCTTCCATTGCCTGTTGGTGGACTGATTGGATTGATTGCGTGTATCGCAATGTATGTTATGAAAGACATCTATAAAAAGGTTGAGCATGTAACTAAGATCTGTTCCATCGTAATGATAATAATTTTTGTCATTTCACTGATTGTCACTGCAGCAACCCGTGGATCCGAGAATGTTGTAAGTATGAGCCCTGTAGGAATGCCGGCAGGAAGCTTCCTGGTTATGCTCGCATTAATGGGAACTACATGCAATCTTTCGACACAGGCCTGGGCATGTAATCTGGTAAAACAAAAAGGTTATTCTGTCGAAGATATCAAGAAGGGCGGTTTACGGATCGATACGATTTGTCAGATTGTTGTAGTAATTGGAGTTTCGGCCTGCTGTTTGTTTATCGGAGCTGTTTTACTTGGAGGTACACCAATCACTAACGGAGGGGAACTGGTAGGTGCGTTAATCGGTTTGCTTGGTGTATGGATTCGCCCGGTATTTGGTATTGGCTTCCTGGCAGCTGCATGGTCTTCGCAGATTATGGCACCGCAGCTTGGAGTAGACCTGGTCTTTGATGGTTTGGGCGCAAAAAGAGACAAGAGAAAAATGGAGATTATTATTAATGTGATTCTTTTGATTTTTGCGGCGGTAATTGCGATTACTGCCGGCGGTATTCCGGCTCAGCTATTAACAGCTGCACAGGTTGGAGGAATAATTTGTACACCGCTTCTCGGAGTATTTGCGATTCTGTTAGTGAACAGAGAGGAAGAAATGGGTGAGTACAGAATTAAAGCGCCGTATACTGTGCTTCTGATTATCCTTTATATCATCCAGGTGGCAGTTATTATTAATAATCTGATCCGTTTGGTACATGCATGAAAGTAAATAAAAAATATGAAATTATAAGGAATATAAGGATGGAAAATAATGATGAAATTTGATTTAGTGATTAAAAATGGATTGGTGTGGCAGGAAGATAAAAATTTTTATCCGTTAACCGTATGTGTGAACGGAGAGAAGATTGCGGCGCTATTGGATCCGGGAACGGAAGTTGAGGCAGAACAGGTGATTGACGCTTCCGGAAAATATGTAATGCCGGGTTTTATTGATCCGCATTGTCACATGAGAGATCCCGGCTTAACACAGAAAGAGGATTATTACACGGGAACCATGGCAGCCGCTCATTCCGGAATTACCATGATTATGGCACAGCCGAATACCAAACCGGTGCCTTCCTCACTGGAGGCATATATGGAGCAGGTCAATGAGGCCAAGAAAAAAGCAGTGGTGGATTTTAATCCGATCGGGAGTCCTTTGGGTGATCGGGAGGAAGTGCATAAAATTGCGAAGGCCGGAGCACTTTGGTTTAAGATTTTTGAGAAAGTGGCTACGTATCCGTATAATACTACAGCAGGTACTCTTGATACGCACAGAATTTACGAAGCGTTTCAGGACTGTGAAAAAGAAGGTAAATACTGCTCGGTTCATCCGTTTGACAAACACTTTTTTGATGCAGCAGTGGCAAGGGTAAAAGCAGAAGGCAAGCCGCTTACTTTAGCGAATGTCCGTCATCAGTGGTACAGTGATGAAGAGATGACGGGAGCTGCATATCAGCTGGCTTATTTCGCGCGGAAGACTGGAATGAAATGGTACGCGATGCATTGCTGGATGCCCGGATATATTGACTTGGTAAGGATGCTGAAAAAACGCGGGGATATGACGATTGTATCTTCGTTTGAGTATATGCCGGCAATCGATGCGTCTGATGAAATCTGGGATAAAGAAGGACAGAAATTTATTTACATTAATCATGATGCGGCGCCGGATAAGGAAAAAATCTGGGAGGCTGTACAGGATGGAACATTGGATATGATTGGTTCAGATCATGCACCGTGTAAACCGAGTGAATACAACCCGGAGGATGCGCTGCACACCAGTGCAGGGTTTGCAATGCTGGATTATTTTGGTCATTTACTTCTGAATGAAGTAAACAGCGGGCATTTTTCCATGCAGAGACTGGTGGAAGTGACTTCTGAAAATTGTGCGAAAACTTTTGGTCTGTATCCGAGGAAGGGCTCTAATATTATCGGGTCTGACGCGGATTTTACAATTGCAGATATGAACTGCGAATGGGAAATTACAAAGGATGACATGGTATACACCAAAACGCAGACGGTTCCATATGTTGGAAAAAAACTGAAAGGAAAAGTGACTCAGACGATCGTTCGGGGACGTGTGGTTATGAACGACGGAATCGTAGACTGTGAACCGGGATACGGCAAATTCATTACCGTGGAATAGAACAGGACAGTGTGATGAAAAATACATTAACAGAAGTACAGCAGATATTATCTCGAAATGGAAAATTTACGCGTTGGCTGGCTGTGGAAAAAGCATTGGCAAATGCCCAGGGGAAACTGGGCATTATTCCTGCCAAAGCAGCAGAGCAAATTGATGCGAAAGCCAGTGTTGTGTGTCTTGCAATTGATCAATATGATGCGCTCTACCAAAAAACCGGACATCCGATGGTATCACTGCTGCGCTTATTGGAAGCAGCGGTGGGACCGGAGGCGGGGCAGTATATTCATCTGGGTGCCACAACACAGGATATTATAGATACAGCTACGGTATTAGCAATAAAGCGGACGATCGAACTGACGGAAGAAAAACTGGATCATATGGTTCAGGCAGCAGCCGGATTGGCAGAAAAATATGCCAGAACGCCTATGATAGGGCGAACGCACAATGTACAGGCATTGCCCATCACCTTTGGGTATAAGGCTGCGATCTGGGCAAGTGAACTGAATCGCTGTATGGAAAGAATCCATGAGAGCAGAGAGCGGATCCTTGTCATCCAGTTATCCGGAGCTGTAGGATCTATGGTTTCATTTGGAACGGACGGCCCAAAGATTCAGAAGCTTATGGCAGAAGAACTTGGTCTTGGAGAACCGGATATTTGTTGGCATGCATCCAGAGATCGATTTGCGGAATTTGCCGCAGATATGTCGTTGGTTGGAACGGCATTGGGCCGAATTGCCCAGGAAGTATATTTGCTGATGGGCACGGAGTATGGAGAACTGTCAGAATACTGGGGAGACGGGCGTGTAGGTTCCTCTACCATGCCGCATAAAGTAAATCCCACAAGTACCCAGCATATGATTGGACGCGGGACAGCACTGCGTTACCTGTCTGCACAGATACAGGAACTTGCGTTGGTGGATCATGAGAGAAATATGCAACACTCCATTGAAGAAGAAAGGGCACTGGAAGAAATATGCATGGCAGTCGCTGAACTTATGGACCGTGGCCAGCAGCTGTTGGAAACTCTGGTAGTGAATGAAGACAACATGCTCAGAAATCTGAAACTGCTGGGAGGGCTGACACAGTCGGAGCATATTATGCTGGAACTGGGAAAGACAATTGGAAAACAGAATGCCCATCGAGTTGTGACTAAGATCGCAGTGGACACATTTAAAAATCATTTGAATTTTGAGGAAGAATTAATAAAAAATCACCGGATTACTGAGGCACTGGGGGAAGATAAAATACATGATCTTCTGGATCCGATGAAATATATCGGACTGTGCCCACAGATGGCGATGGACATTGCAAAAAAGCTAAAGAGAAACCGAGAATGAATATGACGAATATAAATAAGCTTGCATTAGAAAAACATAAAGAATTGAAAGGGAAAATTGAAGTGGTTTCCCGCGCGCATCTGAATTCGCTGGAGGATCTGAGCATCCTTTATACTCCCGGTGTCGCAGAACCTTGCCGGGTGATTCAGCAGGATGTCAGCAAGAGTTATGAACTCACCAGACGCGGCAATATGATCGCTGTGATCACAGATGGAACGGCAGTGCTTGGCCTGGGTGATATCGGACCGGAGGCAGGTATGCCGGTTATGGAAGGAAAATGCCTGCTGTTTAAAGAATTAGGAAATGTAGATGCGTTCCCGCTCTGCATCCAGTCCAGAGATGTGGATGTTTTTGTAGAAACTGTTGTACAGATTGCCGGAAGTTTCGGAGGGATAAATTTGGAGGATATCGCTGCGCCGAGATGTTTCGAAATCGAGGAAAAGCTGAAGCAGCGTCTGGATATTCCGGTATTTCACGATGATCAGCATGGAACTGCGGTGGTTGTACTTGCAGGCCTGATCAATGCTATGAAAGTGACCAGAAAGAAAAAAGAGTCATGCAAAGTAGTTGTAAACGGTGCTGGAGCTGCCGGTACAGCGATTACAAAACTACTGTTGCGCTATGGATTTTCAAATATCCTTCTCTGTGATCGTTCCGGTATTATTGTGGAGGGAAGGCCCAATTTAAATAAGGCGAAAAAAGAAATTGCTGAGATAACAAACCGCAGCATGGAACAGGGCGAATTAAAAGATGCCTTGGTTGATGCAGATGTTTTTATCGGGGTTTCCGCACCGGGTATTATTACCCCGGAAATGGTCAGAACGATGCATAAAGATCCTATCATCTTTGCCATGGCAAATCCGATTCCGGAAATCATGCCGGATCTGGCAAAGGAAGCTGGAGCGGCAATTGTCGGCACAGGACGAAGTGATTTCCCGAATCAGGTTAATAATGTGATGGCATTTCCGGGAATCTTTAGGGGAGCACTGGACGTACGGGCATCAGAGATTAATGAAGAGATGAAGATGGCAGCGGCAATAGCAATTGCCGAGTCGATTCCGGATCAGGAATTATCGGCCAGTCGTGTACTGCCGGATGCATTGGATCAGAATGTGTTCCGTCAGGTATCTGAGGCAGTCGCACAGGCAGCAATAGATACAAAAGTAAACAGAATTTAAAATAAATAAACCAGGTGCCGGACATTTTCAGTGTATCATGTCCGGCACCTGGTTTTTATTGAGATGACCTGTTTGTCTGCGCTCCCGGATCATTTGTATACTGCAAATCGGTTCAATATTCATCCTGGAGATATGCAACAATCAGGGAATTCATATATTTTTTGCAAAGGGCATCATTATGCTCTTTATATTTTTTCAGTTCATCCCTGTTGTTGTCAATGATAGTTGCCAGCAGTTCCCGATGATTGTTTACATAGTTTTCTTCATAGTGAAATGGGAGAATATTGTTTGCGATGATTTTTTCTTTAAATTGCAGTCGTTCGGTAATATTGATGAGTTCCGTATTTCCGGTTGCTTTGATGAGCAGAGCATGGAATTCCGCATTGTTATCGTATTGTTTTTTAGGATCTGTTAACGTGGAGCCATATTTTAGATTGGCCTCTAGACGCATGAGTATGGGACGTGGAAGGTGACCTTGGAGAAATTCAATGGCGGCACTGCGCAGCCATTCTAATACCTCTAAGGTGTCGAGACACTCGTCCAACTGTAATTTTTTTATAATAGAGCCCTGCACATGGTCAGTGGTTACCAGACCTTCGTTTTCCAGTCGTTTAATAGTTTCGCGAACTGGAGTACGGCTGACCTGGAAGATTTCTGCCAGATCTTCTTCTTTCAAACGAAAACCGGGAATGAATACACCCTGTACCATAGCGTCCTTAAAAACATGGTACAGCATTTCACTTACCTGCATTTTATCAGTATATTTTTCTCTTATTTTCAGTAGACTATCACGCATAATTCTGCCTCCAGCAATGCATTTACAGTGCTATCAAAGAATTGACTGTTTCGATACTAAGTTTACCATAGGATGTACCCGTAAAGGAGATTTATTGCGGTGTTTTTCTTTTTATGTACCGTTCTGTCATCTCCCCGTTGCAAAACCTGCCGCCCAAAATTGCAGATCCGCAACAACATGAGAGCCAGTGTCGTCCGAATTCATTGGAAATAAAAACAAACGTTCTGACTTTTGGGGGATCCGGCGGAAAAACCGCAGGAATCCGGAATGATTTGCCCGATGATGCTGTTTGTTAAAACTGGCACGGTATTTGCTGTTAATAAAGCGTACAGCGATAACAAAAAAAGATTTATATATTTTTTAAGGAGGCTAATCATGTCAGAGATTCCACAGAGACACACAAGAGAGGAGTGCTTTGCACATACCAATGACTGGAAAAAACCCTATGATGGCAATATTTTCGATATGTTCAAGGATGGAAAATTCGAATTAGTGGATTTGTCCAATCCGTTCGGAAGAGGCAACCCGTTATGGCCGTCAAACGGAGATTTCCACATCGACCGTGTACAGCATATGCCGATGCATTATCGTCTGCTTCAGACTTTTAATTCCTTCCATATGCACAACTCGACCCATGCGGACTCCCCTTCCCATGTCATTCCGGAAAGCCCGTTTACCCATGAGCTTCCTATCGAGAACTACTTCGGAGAAGCCGTATGTCTGGACATTCCGAAAGGCAAATGGGAGCTGATTTCGGTAGAAGATATCGAGAATGCAGCCAAGAAAGTTCCGGGCGGAATCAAGGAAGGCGACTGGGTACTGTTAAATACCGGTACACACAGACGCTGGGGCGAAAATGATGACTATTTCGCATACAGCCCGGGATTATCCATTGAAGGCGCGCACTGGTTTGTGGATCATCACGTACGCGGCGTCGGATTTGATATGCAGGCTATCGACCACATTCTTTATACATACGCGGCAGAGCATGGCCCCGGCCCGTATGTACCCCGTGCGGTAGAAGAATATGAAGAAGAATTCGGCCATCCGGCCAAAGAGGACTTCCCGGAGTGGGAGCCGTGCCATGATATTCTTCTTTCCAACAATGTCATGGGTATCGAAAACCTGGGCGGCGATCTGGACAAACTGACCAACCAGAGATTCTTATTCTGCGCGTTCCCGCTTCGCTGGTACATGGGCGATGGTACAATCGTACGTGCGGTTGCCTTTGTTCCGTCTGACCGGATTGACAGAAGCGTGCCGGATAAAGAATATCCTTACGGTGTATACTAAGAATCACAGAGAACTTCCTGTCTTTTCTGCATGCCTGATGGAACTGTGCAGAAGAAGATCCGCGCTGTGCGGATGACAGAAGAAAATCGAAAAAAGAGTGCTGGAAAATAACAGGAGCTTTGGGGTGCCGCCGGCGGCATTCCAAAGCTCCTGTGCTTTCGTCGGGGATTCGCTGTCGCCATACCGGAGCCATTGTGCTTTCGACGGGGATTCGCCGCCGCCATATCGAACCCCCTGCGTTTTGGAAGGATTCGCCGCCGGTAGGCGCAGCTCTTGTGCTGTCAGGGACACCGTGCTATGATGCGGTAGGCGGGAAATGCACAGGCTTCAGAAGGTTTTTAGAAGGTGATGGTATACAATGGCAAATGATTTTTCCAGAGGAAAGGTATGGCGGATTGTGCTGGCACAGGCGATCCCGCTGACCCTCGCGTCCTTTGTACAGCTCCTGTACAATGTAGTGGACCGCATCTATATCGGACATTTATCCGGCAGCGGCGGTATGGCGCTGACAGGGGTAGGCGTGACCTTTCCGATTGTTACACTGGTGCTGGCCTTTACCATGCTGTTTGCCAGCGGCGGCGCGCCTTTGTTTTCCATGGCGCGGGGCGCCGGAGATACTGAGCGGGCCAGCCGTCTGCAGAGCAGTACACTGACGCTGCTGTTGATCTGTGCAATGTTGATTACTGTCATCGGGCTGGCGTTTGGCCGCCCGATTCTGTATCTTTTTGGCGCCACGGCAGAGAGTTATCCCTACGCAGCCGCGTATTTCCGGATCTATATCCTGGGAACCCTCCCTGTGATGTTTGCTACCGGTATGAATTACTTCATCAATGCCCAGGGATTTCCAAAGATCGGGATGCTGACCACTGTCCTTGGCGCCCTGATCAACCTTGGGCTGGATCCGGTATTTATTTTCGCGCTTCATCTGGGTGTGGGCGGCGCAGCCATTGCGACAGTGATCAGCCAGGCGGTATCGGCGCTCTGGGTTCTCCGTTTTCTGACAGGAGGCCAGTGTCTGATTCCCATCCGCCGTGCGCAGATGCGTCCGGATCTGCGTATAACCGGACAGATTGTGCAGCTGGGGCTGGCGGGTTTTGTGCAGCAGGGAACCAATTCGCTGGTGCAGATCGTATGCAACCTTACGCTTCGCAATTACGGCGGCGCAGTATATGTGGGCGTCATGACGATCCTGAATTCGGTCCGGGAGATCCTGCATCTGCCGATTATGGGGCTGACGACCGGTTCCCAGCCGGTGATGGGATTTAATTACGGCGCGCGCAAATATGAACGGGTCAAGTCGGCGATTCGCTTTAATACGGCAGTAGGTGTGACATTTCTTTTTGCTGCCTGGATTGTGGTGCTGCTTTTTCCTCACCTGTTTGTCTCGCTGTTTACCAATGATCCGGAGCTGATCCGCTTAGGCATACCGGCGATGCATCGGTATTTTTTCGGATTTTTTCTTATGGGACTTCAGTTTTCCGGTCAGTCGGTATTTACAGCATTGGGTTACGCGAAGCGGGCAATTTTCTTTTCTCTGTTCCGTAAGGTAATCATTGTGGTGCCCTTGACGCTGCTGCTGCCCGCCATGGGGATGGGGGTCAGCGGAGTCTTTACGGCGGAACCCATCAGCAATGCTATCGGCGGTATTGCCTGCGCGGTTACCATGTATGTTACGGTGTATCGAAAACTGGGCAGGGAGGACAGAAAGCCGGTGAAAAAACAGGACTGCGGAAACATGCAGTAAGGTTCAGAAGGATGGGAAAGCAGGCGGCGACAGAATGGCAATGACAGAAGAATTATGATATAGTATGGATACAGTTATTTAGAAAAGGAGAGGATTCGGAAATGCGTGAAAATAGAATGAAACGGATACGCAGATGCGGTATGGCTGCGGCACTTTCTGCGGCAGTTGCATGTTCCGCTGCGGCACCGGCTTTTGCAGCCGGAAATGATTTCGGAGACGCACAGCTGATGCAGAAGGGGAAGACTTATACAGGCACCCTGAAAGAAATGGAAGGAGCGCAGTACTATCGGTTCAAGACAGACAGCACAAAAGGAATGAAATACCGCCTGACGGGATCCAACAGCAGGAGCAACGCGCCGGCCGGCGCCTGGGCATTGTCTGTTCAGATATGGGATAAGGCGAACAGCGAAAGTGTCAAAGTATTCCACGCCAATAAGAACGGCAGCAATTACGTGACGTTATCGGACCTCAAGCCGTCGAAAACATACTATGTGATTGTGCAGTCGGAAGGTGGTACGCGGAATTATTATAATGAAAAGTATGCTATTCGCTATACGGCCAGTGCAGTGAAACCGTCCACAGGGAAAATCCGTTCCTTAAAGAGCGGCTCCCGCAAACTGACAGTTACTTACCGCAAGGCATCCTATGGAGAGCGTTACCAGATCAGCTATAAAAAGAAGGGCACGTCCTCCTGGAAGACCGTCCAGAATGGAAAGAAGCTGACCAAAACCATTTCACACCTGAAAAAAGGGAAGAAATACTACGTCAGAGTCCGCGCGCAGCGTAAGGTATCCGGTGTCTGGTACAGCGGCAAGTGGTCGGCGGTAAAGAGCGTAAAAGTTCGATAGAGTTTGTTTAAGGGAGACGGATGTGAGTTTTCGCCGGGGTCGAAAAGACTGCGGCAGATCTCATAACAGTTCGATACAGAATACAGAAACAGATGAAAACGCACAGATCGGGGATGCCGGTCTGTGCGTTCGTTTTCTGCAGTGCCGGGAGCAGCGCACCTGAATAGCAGGGAATGATTTCGCCTGCAGTGAGATTTTTTTAAAAAATCTGTAACGATTCCCGGGTTCCTTCGTCTAAGTTATGAAGACAGAAAGGAGAGTGGATCATGAGTGATCGCAGAAATGAGAAGCAAACAGCGGACTGCGCAGTGATACGCGATCTGCTGCCGCTGTATCAGGATCAGGTATGCAGTGAGGGCAGCAGAAGGCTTGTGGAGGAACATTTGAAATCCTGCGCGGCGTGCAGAAAGATAGCGGAATCTCTTTCGGATACCGAACTGGACCGGGAGCTGAAGCAGAATACGTCGGAGGTACTGAGCCGCCAGGCCAGAAAAGAGAAGCGGCGGGCAGCCAGAGCAGGAGGAATCATGGCAGGAATTTTGCTGATTCCGATCATTATCTGTCTGATCTGTAATCTGGCGGTTGGTCATGGGCTGAACTGGTTTTTCATCGTATTGACGGCTATGCTGATTGCGGCTTCCGTAACCGTGGTTCCGCTGCTGGCGGAAAAAGCCCGTCTGGGAAAGGCATTGATCAGCCTGATGGGATCCCTGATTCTTTTGTATCTGAGTACATCGGTATATGTCGGCGGAAACTGGTTCTTCGCGGCATCTGCAGGTACGGTATTCGGCCTGTCTGCAGTGGCAGCGCCGCTGATTCTGAAAAGTTTTCTGAACAGTTACGGTACCGGTGAAACAGCCGGAAGTCTGACAGATACGATTTCCTGCGGGGAAAGCCGGGCCGTGCAGTGGCTAAAAGGGAAAACAGGTGTGCTTTCCATGCTCTGGGAGAGTCTGTGGATCTATCTGCTGATGCTTGCGGCGGGATGGATGCAGAATCCGGCGGAGCGGGCGGAATTTTTACGGCCGGCGCTGAGCGCGGTAACGGTATTTCTGATTATTGCCTGGGCAGTGTTCCTGATCTGCAGATACCTTCCGCTGAACCGCTGGTTTAAGGCGGCAGCCGGTACGTGGATCGGCGGATTTTGCTTCTGCTTTATGAATGATATTTTTTACCTGCTGCTTGACGGCAGATGGAGACATTCTCTGCGGTTTGTGGATTTTTCACATCCGGTGACGGAGCAGACAATCAATGCGAATATTTGTCTGACAGGATTGCTGATTGGACTTGCAGCCGGTGGGGTATTTCTGATTCTGGGATTTATACGCAGACACAGGAGAGAGAACAGCTGACAGAAAGGTGAAGTTTTCATGGATTTTGACAAACTGTACCGGGTGTACTGGATGCGTGTGTATTCCTATGTCCTGACGCTCCTGCGGGATCAGAACGCTGCAGAGGAAGTGACGCAGGAGACATTTTTCCGCGCACTGAAGGCACAGCACAGTTACAAAGGGAAGGCAGAGGTCTTTACCTGGCTCTGTGCCATCGCGAAAAATCTCTGCATGGACCGGATGCGCGGAAAAAAGACGGAGGAGATTCCGGATACGCTGGCAGCTGCGGATGATACGATGCAGCAGCTGGAGGATCAGGAGGACGTGTTTCGGATCCATCAGGTGCTTCACGAGATGGAGGAGCCGTATAAAGAGGTGTTCCAGCTCAGGGTGTTCGGGGAGATGTCTTTCCGGGATGTGGGGCGGATTTTCGGGAAGACGGAGAATTGGGCCCGGGTGACGTATCATCGGGCCAGGCTGAAGATAAAAGAACGGATGGCAGCGAGGGAAGGAAAAAGTTCGGAGTAGAACTCCACAGTCGCAGCGTTCCGACAGAAAACAGAAAGCCGGATTTTCACCTGGTTTTCACATTCGCGTCATTGCACGCACACCTTCCTATGCTATAGTGACTCTGATAGAGAAACACGAAGAAAATGAGGGAGGTTTTCTTATGACAGCTTTAGGAATTATCGGCATCGTCGTGGGTGTCGCGGTCCTGATCTACGGCGCGTACAAGGGAATCAGCACGATTATCCTGGCGCCCCTCTGCGGACTGCTGATCGCTCTGTTTAACGGGATGGATCTGTTGTCTACGTTTACGAAAACGATGCTGCCGGCAACTTGCAACTATGTGACGGCCATGCTGGGTCCGGTGCTCTGCGGCTGCGTCATTGCGGCGTTATACAATCAGAGCGGCGCGGCGCTGTCCATTGCGAATGCGTTGTATGACCTGTTTACCATCAGAGCCAGAAAAAGGGCTTCCGCGGGCGAGCGTGTCGTGATGCGTCCGATTCTGGCCATTATTACGATTTATGTGATTGGTACAGTACTGGCTTACAGCGGAATGAATCCGGTAGTCCTGATGTTTATTCTGTTCCCCATTTCCATGGATCTGTTTTCCAAAGCGCAAATTCCGAGAGCAATGGGTCCCGGTGTGGTTTTAGGCGCGCTGGCAACCGCTGCCTGCAGTATGCCGGGTACCACATCGGATCAGAACGTTATCGCCGTACAGATGCTGGGAACATCCCCGATGGCAGCTGCCATTCCGGGCTTCATCGGCGGCGGGATTGTGCTGGCGATTAATATTATCATGATGAATGTGATCTCGAAAAAGGAGATTGCGGCAGGACATGTGTATACGCCGCCCAAGGAGCTGGCCGGGAGACCCACAGATGTGAAGACGCCTCACTGGGTGATTTCCGTCATTCCCATTGCGGTTACACTGGTTGCCTTTAACGGCCTGCACTGGAATATTCTGGTGGCCATGATGCTGAATATTATTCTGTCGCTTGTTTTCTTTTTCCCGTATTACGGTAAGTTTATGGGACTGAAAGAACTGATTCAGCCGGTGGGCGAGCAGACGACGATGCTGGTGCTTCAGGTAGGGCTGCTGGGAGCGATCGGCGCGGTTGTGGCGGCGTCTCCGTCTTTCCCGGTTCTGACCAAGGCGCTGCTGTCCATGGGCGGACCGGCACTGTTTAAGGTAGTTGTGGCAATTGCGCTCCTGACCGGCGCTTCCGGTTCCGGACCTGCAGGACTGTCCGCGACGCTGCCTTATATGTCCAAGACTTTCACCAGCATGGGAATCAATCTGAATGCCCTGCACCGGGTATCGGTATTCGCTTCTCAGACACTGGATACACTGCCCACCAATCCGGGTTATATCATTGCTACCGGTATTGCGGAAGTGGAAATTAAAGACTCTTATAAATATGTATTTCTGACAACTGTCCTGAGCACGACCATCACGGCCTTTGTAGTTGCGCTGCTGCTTACGGTTGTGCCGGGCTGGGCTTAAAGAAAGTTCTGACCCCGGTTTCGGAAGGTCTTACGGGCCCAGGGAAACCAGCAGTTTTCAGAGAACCGGCAGAGAATACCTGCCGAAGACCGCCAGTACCGGCAGATGCCGTACTGGCGGTTTCCGTTTCCGGAAAAGCATCCGCTGCGTGGAAAATAGATCTGCTTCATGCTATAATCGGACAAAATGAAGGCGCGGCATACAGCAGCGCCTGACAGATACGGAGATGAGGGACTATGTGCAGATTACTGGTGGCAGATGATGAAGCGGCGATTCGGCTGGGAATCAGGGAATATGCGGAATTCGAAGGCTATGAGGTAGATGAGGCCTGTGACGGCAGCGAAGCGGTGCAGATGTGCAGGGAAAAGGATTACGATCTGCTGATTCTGGACATTATGATGCCGAAGATTGACGGATTCGCGGCCTGCAAAAAGATCCGGAGCATGAAAGACATTCCGGTTATCATGCTGTCCGCGAAAGGGGAAGAGTACGACAAGCTGTATGGATTTGAGCTTGGGGTCGAGGATTATGTGGTGAAACCCTTTTCTTTAAAGGAACTGATGGCCCGGGTGGAAGTGGTGCTGCGCCGCTATCGGAAAGCGGCAGAAACAGAAAAGAATATTCTGAGCTTTGAGGGACTGGAGTTAAACATCACCGGCCGCAGTGTGACGATTGACGGGACACGGGTGTCTATGACACCGAAGGAGTACGATCTGCTTTTCTTCCTGGCGCAGCACAATGACATCGTATTTTCCCGGGATGAACTGCTGGATCGGGTCTGGGGCTATGATTACAGCGGGGACGGCCGGACGGTGGATACACACATCAAGATGCTGCGGCAGTCACTGGGAAACTACAGGAAATTTATTGTTACGCATCGCGGGGCAGGATATAAGTTTGAAAGCTGAGAGAAAAACAGCAGAAAATGGAAACGGCGGGAGATTCCTGTCGCGTATGGGCGTCCGTCTGTGGATTTCCTTTCTTCTGCTCACCAGTGCCATGACACTGCTGTTTTATTTTGTGCTGGCCCAGTCCGTGCGGCTGAACTACGTGCGGGAAAATACAGAAGATATGAATCGGGTCATCTGGGACGCGATGGGAGAGTATGGATCGAAAAACTATTATGACCATCTGTCGCTGATCGCGAAGACCCAGGGTTATTATGTGGCGGTCATGTCGGAAGAGAAGAGCGCGCCTGTTTTTGCGGTGGATACATCAGGAAACAGCGATCCCGCGGTGATGAAGGAACTGGTGCCCGTGGATCTGTATACCCGCCTGGATACGGCGGGCGGCGACTATCACAGCGAGCAGAATGCCCGGGGCGGAAGCGGGATCTGGGTCCTTCACGCGGTGGTAATCGCGGTAAAGGACGGAAACCGGCAGGTGCTGGTTATGGGAAAATCCCTGGTCCGCGTGGACCAGATGCTTCTGCTGCTGCGGAAACGGGCGCTGTTTGCCTTTTTCTGCGCATTGGGGATCGCTGTCATCCTTTCGCTGCTGCTGACACGTTTTTTCGCCCGTCCGCTGCAGCGGCTGACAAAAAAAGCGGAGCATCTGGCGCAGGGAGACTATTCGGTGCAGTTTCAGCCGGAAGGCTGCTATGAAGTCCGCCAGCTGTCGGACACCATGGAGATGGCGGCCCGGGAGTTTCAGCGAACGGAACAGATGCGCCGGGATATTATTGCCAATATTTCCCATGATATGCGTACGCCGCTGACGGTGATCCGGATGTATACGGAAATGGTTCAGACGGTGTCCGGAGAAGATCCGAAAAGGCGGGAGGCGCATCTGGCGCGCATTCAGGAAGAAGTGGATAAACTCACGGACATGATCAGGGAAAATATGGATCTGTCTAAATTGCAATCCGGGACATTTCCGGTAAAAATGAAAGAATTTGATCTGGGGAACCTGATCCGCTCCGCGGCAGAATCCTGCAGACTGCAGTACGGAAATACGGTCACGGTGGATTTCCGACTGGAAGCGCATCTGAATGTCCGGGCGGACCGGAAGCTGATTGCCCGTGTGCTGCAGAATCTGATCGGCAACGCGATGAAATTTTCGGATCCGGGCGGCAGAATCATTCTGCGGGCATACCGCTGCGGCAGCCGGATCCGCACAGAGGTGCAGGATTTCGGGCCGGGAATTCAGAAAGAAGAGCTGACGCAGATCTGGGATCGGTATTATACGTCGGATCCCCACGGAGAAACACGGAGAGGCACCGGCCTGGGACTGCACATTGCGGCAGCGATTTTTAACATTCATCAGATGGAATACGGGGTAGAAAGTGAACCGGGCAAAGGCAGCCGGTTCTGGTTCTTTTTGCCGGCAGCGGAAGGAGAATGACGCATGGGCAGAAGAAAAATCGTTGCATACAGAAAGCGGCTGCTGGATCTGGTGATTCTGGCGCTGGCGCTGCTTCTGCTGTTTCTGGCCTGCCGCCGGGATTCTGAAAATCTGTCTGCTTCTTTCCGGGAGAAGGAAGAGGTCACATACCAGCTTCCGCTGCTTCTGCCGCTGACCGGCACGCTCAGCAGCCTGGGAGAAGACGCGGCATGGGCGGCGGATTATGCCGTGGGGGAGATTAACGCTTCCGGCGGAATCCACGGGGTGCCGGTGCAGATCGTGAAATACGATTCAAAAAACAGTCAGCAGCAGGCAAAGAAATATGCCAGAGAGATCGGGGAAAAGTATCGCTTCTTCATCGGACCGATTGATTCTGTGGGCACAGCAGCCATTGCGGAGCATGTGAAAGAAACGGGTACACCCAATATCGCGGCATATTCCTACGCCTCGGTCCGGCAGCAGACCCGACCCTATGGGATTACTTACATGAGTGATTCCACTGCCGGGGAAAAACAGGCGGTGAAACGGTGGAAAGAATTGAATCCGGATATCCGGAAAACCGTGGTGCTTGTTACTAAAAACGAAAATTCCCAGATGGAGACCGCAGAGGATCTGAAAGCCTACCTTCCGAAACTGTCTATGTCCGTGGTGTCCGTAGTTGCCGTCGATCTGAGCGAACAGAACGGACTGCGGGCGGCAGCGCAGGCGCTGAATGCCAAAGCAGACGGGTACATTGTCCTGGCCCGGGCGGATGAATACGGACCGGTCCTGGCCGAACTGCGGAAACGTGGCATTACGGAGGGCAGGCGTTTTACGGCTTCCTTTGCCAGTTATGACCGCACCCTGATCCGGACCTATGCGTCCGAACTCCGGGACACCTATGTTTGGAACAAATTTGACCTGAATTATCAGGGGAAAAACTGGAAAGAACTGCGCAGACAGTATCGGTCCGCCCATCATGGTTCCGATCCGGATACCAGCATTGTTTCGGATATCTATAATGCGGTCTTTGCCTGGAAACAATGTGTGGAAACGCTTGGACTGAAGCCGGAACCGGAGAACCTGCGGAAGGAAAAACAGGCGATTGCCCGCTGGCTGTACCAGTCTCCGGTGCTGAACGGCGTACAGGGCGCCTATCAGTGGAAGAACGGGAACAAACGATCCGCCGTATATTATTTTCAGTTCGGAGCCTCCGGTGAACTGAATTCCCGCTAGGGATGTTTCCTGTCCTGTTGTCAAAATGGGACAGACAATGTGAAAAAAGCAACAAAACCAGAGAAGGAAAAGGGAAAACAGACAAGTTTCTCGTGGAAAAACGGGAAATTTGTCTGTTTTTTCTGCATTATAAGAAAATAATCCATGAAAATAAAACTGGCACGGGGATTGCACATTATTCAGGCAAATGGCGATTTCGCCGCAAAATGAAAAATATTGGAGGATGAGAAAGCTATGGATAAGAAGCATGTGGCAGTTCTCGGCGCAGGAAAGATGAGTCTTGGAATTGCACAGTTATTTGCCACAAAAGGATATCCGGTAAAAATCGTTGACATTAACAATGACAGGAGCCGTTATGATCCCTATGAGATCATTCGGGGCAACCTGCAGGTGTTGGCAGAGAATGATGCCCTGGAGGAATCCGAAATTCCTGCGATTCTGGATCAGATCTCCATTGTGGAGACGTTGGAGGAAATCCGGGATTTTGCGGACATTGTTTTTGAAGCGATTATTGAAGTGCTGGATATCAAGCAGGAGTGGTTCCGCAAAATGGATGAAATCCTGCCGGAGCATGTGATTCTGGCAAGCAACACATCCGCGCTGAGCATTACAGCTATTGCGGAAAAATCCGTACACAGAGAGCGGATCATCGGTACCCATTACTGGAATCCGGCCTACCTGATTCCGCTGGTGGAAGTGGTAAAGACAGAATATATCGCGGAGGATACGGTGACACGTACCTGCGAGCTGTTAAAAGGCGCAGGCAAGCATCCGGTAGTGGTACAGAAAGACGCGCCGGGATTTATCGCGAACCGCATGCAGCACGCGCTGTTCCGGGAAGCCCTGTATATCATCGAGCAGGGAATCGCAAAGCCGGAAGATGTGGATGACGCGATTAAATACGGCTTCGGCATGCGGCTGGGCATCGCGGCGCCGATCGAAGTCATGGATATGGGCGGCATGGACCTGACCTACAACATCCATAAATATCTGTTCCCGTATCTGAATAATTCCACAGAACCTTCTAAGCTGCTGACCGATGCCATCGCAGCGGGCAACCTGGGATTCAAGACAGGAAAAGGGATTGAAGAGTGGCCGCCGGAAGCAGTCAAAAAGGCAAATACCGAACTGGAGACCGGGCTGATCCGGGTGCTGAAAGCGCTGGATCGTTTATAAAGGAGGAAAGAAAAAGTGAGAAATGTAGTTATCGTTGCCGGATGCAGAACCCCCATCGGAAAGCTGGGCGGTCAGTTCCATACGATCACATCCCTGGATCTGTCGATTCCGGTTATGCAGAATCTGATTCAGCGTTCCGGGATTGATCCGGCAAGCATCGAAGACGTATTTTGGGGATGCAACTATCAGAGAACCTATAAGGAAAACAACTTGGCCCGTGTGGCCCTGGTGAAGGCGGGACTGCCGGACAGCGTGCCGGGCATCACACTGCACAGAAACTGTACCTCATCCATGTCCGCCATTCAGCTGGGATTCTATCAGATCCGGGCGGAAGAAGCGGACTGCATCATGGCCGGCGGCGCCGACAGCATGAGCACTGCGCCCCACATGGTGTTTGACGCAAGATACGGAAAGAAATTCGGCCATATGGAACTCAGGGATTCCATGTGGGATTCCCTGACCAACCTGGGCATCGGACCGGCCATGGGCATCACTGCCGAAAATGTGGCGGAAAAGTATGACGTGACCCGGGAACAGATGGATGCATACGCGCTGCGGTCCCAGCAGCGGGCAGTCGCGGCGATTGACGCGGGAAGATTTGAAGAAGAGATTATCCCGGTTACCGTACACGGAAGAAAAGGGGATATGACCTACTGCGTGGATGAGGGACCCCGGCGGGATGCCTCGATCGAAAGCCTGCGCAAACTGAAACCTACGTTCAAGGAAGACGGCAGAGTAACCGCAGGAAACGCCTCCACCATGAACGACGCCGCATCAGGAGTCATCCTGATGGCAGAGGAGAAAGCAAAGGAACTGGGCGTACCGATCCTGGCTCGTGTGGTCAGCGTGGCAACCACAGGTGTAGATCCCGCCCTGATGGGAATCGGACCGATCAGCGCCACTCAGAAGGCATTAAAGAAGGCCGGACTGACCATAGAGGATATTGATCTGTTTGAAATCAATGAAGCATTTGCTTCCCAGTGTCTGGCCTGCCAGAAAGAACTGGGCATTCCGGATGAGAAGCTGAATGTCAACGGCGGAGGCATTTCCCTGGGTCACCCGGTAGGAGCCACCGGTTCCCGTATCGTCATTTCCCTGATGTATGAAATGAGAAGACGGAAAAACCGTTATGGCGTGGCAACGCTGTGCGCAGGCGGTGGAATGGGTACAGCGGTAGTAATTGAAGCGGTATAGGTACGGAATATGAAGGATTTCATATGGGATAACCCGACCAGGATCCTGTTCGGACATCAGGCGGAAGAACAGGTGGGAAAACTGACAGCTTCCTATGGGAAGAAAGCAATGATTCTCTACGGCAGCGGCAGAATCCGCCAGAACGGACTGTTGGATCGCATCGAGCAGCGGCTGCGTGAGGAGGGGGTCCGGATTGAAACGTTCAGCGGGATAACAGAAAATCCGGAACTGTCTGTGGTGGAGGAAATCAGCGAAATCGTCAGAAGCAAAGGAATTGAAGTGCTGCTTGCGGTAGGAGGCGGCAGTGTCATAGATACCGCGAAAGCGGTCAGCATCGGAAGCTGCAATCCGGAGCCGGTGTGGGAGTTCTTCACACATCAGGCGGAGCCGAAACACGCACTGCCAGTGGGTGTGGTGCTGACCATGGCAGCGACCGCCAGCGAGGCAAACAGCTGCGCAGTCATTACCAATGACCGGATCGGGCGGAAAACGGCATATGAACATCCGCTGCTCTATCCGAAATTCGCGCTTATGAACCCGGAGCTGACAGAAAGCGTACCTCCCGCCCAGACGGCAGCAGGGGCGGTGGATATCTTTGCCCATGCGTTTGAACGGTATTTTGACCGTACGGAGTACGGTACCCTGCGCAGGCTGCTGTGCACCGCGGTGATGCGGACAGTGCGAATCGAGCTGCCGAAGGCGCTGGCCCATCCGGAGGACTACGACACCCGCAGTCAGCTGATGTGGGCCGCAACCATGGCACACAGTAACAGAATCGGTTTCGGCGGCGTATTTGCCTGCCATGAAATGTCACATATCCTGACGGAACGGTTCGGAATCAGGCACGGCGTCGCACTGGCCATTCTGATGCCTGCGTGGCTGAAATATATGATGATTCCCTATCCGAAGGAAATCGCGGAATTCGCGGCGGATGTATTTGATATCCCCGCGGAGGGAAGACCGTCCCTGGATGTGGCACAGGATGGCATATCCGCGTTTCAGCATTTTCTGAATCAGAGCGGACTGCCGGTGACCCTGAAGGACGCCGGGATCCAGTCCAGTGACAGCCGGGAACTGGCAGAGGAGCTGCTAGGCGGAACCGGAACTATCGGAGAGAATTTTTCAAAGCTCGGAAGTACGGAAGTACAGGACATTTTTGAGCTTTGCAAAGGTTAAATAGATGTAGTATCAGGAGGAAAATTATGGCAAAGAAATCATTAGTTGCACTGGCGAAAGGCCTGGATGTTCAGGAGAACATGACACGGGTATTTGACCTGATGGGCGGCGTAACCAACATGATCAAAAAAGGTGAGACGGTAGTCATCAAACCGAATATCGGTCATGCAGAGCCCCCGGAGACATCGGTCTGCACCAGCCCGGACGCAGTAAGGGCATGTATCCGTGAAATCAAAAAGGCAGAGCCGAAGCGGATCATTGTGGCAGAGGCCGCAGCCATCGGATGCGATACCCTGGAATGTTTCAAAGTCAGCGGAATCCAGGACGTCTGTGAAGAAGAAGGCGTGGAAATGATCGATATCAAACGGGATAAGGATCTGATCAATGTGGCGGTCCGGGATTACAAGTCCAATATCGATCATCTGAAACTCCCGAGATTTCTGCTGGAAGCCGATCATCTGGTGAACCTTCCGATTCTGAAGGCACACGCGTCTATGGTATTTTCCGGCGCGCTAAAGAACATCAAAGGTGTAGTTCAGGATAAGGTACATATGCAGATGCATCAGCAGAATCTGACCATGGCAATGATGGATGTGTGGAGCGCCTGCCGGGCGGATATCAACATTATGGATGCCATGCATGCCGCATCCGGATATTCTCCCCATATGCCGGTGCCCATTGATACCAACATGATTCTCGGCTCGAAAGATCCGGTTGCCCTGGACCGCGTGGCCTGCGAGGTGACGGGAATTGATACATCCGGCGTATCCTATTTCCAGGTGGCAAAAGAAACCGGTCTGGGCAATTATGACATGGATATGATTGATGTGGCCGGCGATTCCATTGAGGATGCTTATAAAAAGATGTGGATCCCTTATATCGGCGACATGAGCAAACGCTGGCCGGAATACGATGTGAAGTGTGAAGGCGCATGCTCCAGCTGCCAGGCCCTGCTGGCCATCAATATGGAAGAGTTAAAGGCCGTGGATGAGTATGACAAGAACGCGGGCATGACAATCGTTATCGGCGGAAAGAATGAGATTCCGAAGGATATTCCCGATGAGAAAATTGTCCTGCACGGCAACTGCACCAAGAAATATCTGAAGGATCATCCGAATGCATACTGGATCCTGGGATGCCCGCCCAATGAACCGGCGCTGTATCTGACGGTTCAGAGAAAAGAAGTCATCAACGGCATGGGCGATCAGGAAGAGGAAATCATCCGTCCCTGCATGGCAAGAGACGCTGCGGTATGGAAAGAATATGTGTACAAAGCAGCAGACGAGTACTACAAGGCACATCCGGATGAGAGCCTGCGCTGAAGAAAAGTAAGGAGAATAATGTGATGGAGAACATGAACGGTTATATCACGATTGAGATGGACGAGAAGACGAGGGATCTTCTGGAACTGATTTTTGATGATGAATTTATGCAGGAGAATACCAACTTCAGCAATTTTGAAGGGTTTCAGTATTCCAGCGCGGTTATCGCCAACTGGAAAGCGGACTATATGGTGTATGCGGAACTGCTGATGGACAATTTTGTCAAAGAAAGCACAAAATTCAGTACATTGAATGAAATGGTGAAGGCGGCAGCAGACAGAAAATTCGGAATCTCTGCTTCCGCGTAACCCCGGTCTCCATACAAAGGACTCTGTGCCGGCCCGGGAAACCGGCACAGAGATAATAGGTTAAGAGGTAAAAGTTATGAACAATAATAAAGTAAAAGTGGCTGGATTTGGTAAAGCCGGATGGGGAATTATCATCTTCTGTATGGCGATGTTCTGGTTTTTCGTCGGATTCTGTACGGATGGAAACAATGTATCGGCGCCTGCGGCGGCAGCGCACCTTGGAGTGGATGCGGGCATTGTGCTGACCAGGAACTCCTACGCGGGTCTGATCGGCGTTGTATTCTATATTCTGATGAGTCAGCTGTGCCGTAAGATCGGCGCGAAGAAAGTGGCAGGCATCTGCCTGATTATCTCCGGTATTTCCTTCTATTTCATCGGCAATCCGCCGAGTCTTCTGGGATACACCATTGCTTACACATTTCTGATTGGTTCTGCCATGTCTTCCGGCTATGTAGCCGGCGGCGCGCTGGTAGCAAAGTGGTTTCCGAAACGCAAGGGAATCGTTATGGGATACACCACCATGGGGCTGAATATCGCATCCGCCACCTGGGTGCTGATGATGACCAGTTTCTCCGCAAAGATTTCCTTCGAAAAAGCGGTAATTATTCCTTCTATTTTAGTCATTATCCTGGGCATTATCAGCTTTGCGCTGATCAAGGATGACCCGAAGGAAAGAGGACAGAACCCGGATAATGTATCCGATGAAGTGTATGCGGAAGAGTATGACACCAATGAAGCGGACGCCACCGACAGCAGATGGACCATCGGCCAGCTGCTGCGGACCAAGGAAGTATGGACCGTCGGACTGGCTACCGGTATCCTTCAGCTTTGCTCCACAGGCGTAATGTCACAGCTGGTATCCCGAAACATCGAGCTGGGAATGACTCAGCAGCAGGCAGTCCTGATGATGACTGTGGTAGCGGTTGTGGGAATCTTCGGCTCCTGGCTGATCGGTCTGCTGGATGATAAATTCGGTACCAAGAGGACCATGATCTTCTTCTGCCTCTGGTATGCTCTGGCGGTGCTGGCCAATGTACTGGGAACCACCTGGAGTATGTATCTGGCAGTTGTGATGATCGGTCTGTCCATCGGCGGATCCGCCAACTTTATGTCTTCCTTCCCTACTTCCGTATTCGGCCGTCAGGGATTTGAGAAAATGAACTCTGTCGTATTCCCGATTCAGGCGATCATGACCTGCGTGGCCTTTCTGATTGACGGACTTGCGCTCCATGCAACCGGAAGCTTACGAGGTGCTTATATTGTAGTGGCATGCTTCGCGCTGGGCGACATGATTGTGGTAGGAATTACAAAAGACCACAAATACAATCTGGATTGGCAGGAAGCTGAGAAGGCTGAAAATAAAGAAGGCGTGAAACAGGTAGAAAACGCGTAACTTCAGTGCAAATTAATCAACAGAATACCATAGAAAAAGAGAGCTGCAGGCTGCGGCTCTCTTTTTCTGATGCCTTCGGCGGTTCATCACCGTCTCTGACTCGATCAGCAGGTTCGGATTTCACACCGGTCAGCCAGCGGGATCGGTTTCTTATGATTTGCTGTTGGCGTATTCAATGCCCAGCTGCTTGATTTTCCGGGAAATCGTGGAGGCGTTCAGCCCGAGCTTCGCGCCGGCTTCCCGCAGGTTGGAGGATTCCGCCAGCGCCCGTTCCAGCAGCTGCTTTTCAAACATGGCAACGGAATCGCTGTAGTTCATGCCATCGGCGGATAAGGAGAGGGTCTCTTCCTCGCTGGATACATTCAGCAGGGAGCAGATGACATCATCCTGCACCTGGCCGATGCCGGAGCTGCACAGCACCAGATATTCCATGACATTTTCCAGCTCCCGGATATTGCCGGGCCACTGATACTGGCAGAGCAGGCTGTACTGATGCTCCGTCAGACGGAAGGGGCGGCTGTATTTCTTGGAAAAGATATCGATAAAGTAATTGCAGAGCGCCGGAATATCCACTGTTCTGCCCCGCAGCGGCGGCACATGAATGGGAATGACATTCAGCCGGTAATACAGATCCTGACGGAACTCGCCATTGGCGATTTTTGCCTTCAGGTCGGAATTGGTCAGCGCCAGGAAACGGATATCCAGATGGATCGGCGTGGTGCCGCCGATACGGGTGATTTCCTGGGACTGGATGGCGCGCAGCAGCTTGACCTGCAGGTCCATAGGCATGTCTCCGATTTCATCCAGCATGAGGGTGCCGTGGTTGGCCATTTCAAAGAGTCCGGTTTTTCCCTTGGAATTCGCGCCGGAAAAAGCGCCCTTTTCATAGCCGAAGAGCTCGGATTCCATCAGGGAGGCCGGGATCGCCGCGCAGTTTACTTTGACAAAGGGTTTGCCCACCCGGCTGCTGTTTTTGTAAATTTCATCCGCCAGCACTTCTTTGCCGGCGCCGGATTCGCCGGTGATCAGAACGGTGGCGTCGGAAGCGGCCACATGGCTGATCAGGGTATAGATATTGGCGAGGGACGTGTCTTTCCCGATCATTTCCCTGCTGAGGCTGTTTTCGCCGTTGACCGTGGAAGGGCCGGGTGCCTGCAGCTTTTGCAGTTCCTGGACAAAGGTGGAAAAGTCGGACTTCAGGGCACTCATTTTGACCAGCGGACGGCTGACAGCTACTGCGTGGGTCAGTTCACCCTTCTGATTGAAGATGGGAGTTCCCACCACATATCCAAGCAGAGGCTTGCCGTGGGCGTGGGTCGTGGAAAGCCGGAAGACCGGTTTCTTTGCTGTAAGCACATCGTTGATGGCACCGCCGGTAAACAGCTTGCCGGGGCCGCAGAGGTCGCTGATGTTTTTGTCCATGACATCTCCGGGCTGAATGCCGGTATTTCTGCTGTAGGCGGGATTGGTATAGATGACAGTGCCGGCGGCATCTGTGATAAAGATGCTGTCGTCCAGCTGGTCCACTACTTCCTTGTAATCAATTCCCCGGTCGGAAAATATGAGTAATTCATTTTTGATGGATTCCAGTTTCTGACGGGTATCGGAATCCGCAATCGTGCTGCTGAGGTTGTCAAGTTGTTCATAAATTCTGCGAATTGCTACATATTGATCCATAGGCTCCTCCAAAAGCAGTTAGTTTGTGTCAGCATGAGAATCCGGAAAACCGGATTCGGAGCATAAGAGCATTTTACCACATTATAGCAAAGGAAAAAATATCTGTAAACGGATGTTTCCGAAGCAGTTGCATAAACGCAACAAGAAAAACAGGAAAAACAATTCAAAAACGTTTCCCAGGCGCAACAGAAGCTGACGAATGATTTCTGAAATGCAACAAAAATTCAGAACATTTCGATAACAGCCGGCAGTCCTGCGGCCGAAGACGGCAGGTATTCTTCGGCGGAAGGCGGCAGGCAGCGAAAGGATCCGGGAGAAAACAGGCGGAAACCGGCTGATTTTCTGCAGAACCCGGCGGGGGAGCCGAAGGGCGCAGCTGTTCGAAGGGATTTTCCCGGAGCGGCGGGATCAGGCGGAGATAAGAAAAAAATCTGGCATAAAAGTTGCACTGTATTATAAAAAACAAACAAGAAAACCGATTGAATATGTAGGGATTTAATACAGAAAAGAGGAGACAGCATGGACAGAGCATACCTGGAACAGCTGCTGAAACAGGTGGCAGACCGCAGCATGGGGATTGATGAGGCCGTCGATACCCTGAAACGCCTTCCTTATGAGGAAATCGGCTGCGCGATGATCGACCAGCATCGAAATATCAGAACCGGACAGGCGGAAGTGATCTTCGGCCAGGGGAAAACGTCGAAGCAGATCCGGGAGATCGTGGACCATATGATGAAGTGGAATGAACGGGTCATGGTGACCCGGGCTTCGCGGGAGGATTATCAGGAAGTGCTTCTGGCCGCTTCCTACGCAAAATATCATGAGGCGGCAAGGATCATCACTGCGGGGGATTTCCACGAAACAGGAGAGGGAACCGGCCGGATTGCCGTTGTTACCGCAGGGACTTCGGATATTCCGGTGGCGGAAGAGGCGGCTGTGACGGCGGAATTTTTCGGCAATGAGGTCAGACGGGTCTATGACGTGGGCGTGGCAGGTATCCACCGGCTGTTTATGAAAATGGATCAGATCCTGGAGGCAGACGTGGTGATTGTCATCGCGGGAATGGAAGGCGCACTGGCCAGTGTGGTGGGCGGCCTGGTGCCGACACCGGTGATTGCGGTGCCGACCAGTGTCGGCTACGGAACCAGCTTCGGCGGTGTGGCCGCGCTTTTGTCCATGTTAAACAGCTGTGCCAACGGCATCGGTGTGGTGAATATTGATAACGGATACGGGGCTGCGTGCCTGGCCTCGAAAATCCTTCAGAAAAAACAGTAGAAAAGGACGGCCGGATATGTCAGAAACCAGGATTCATACGCATACAGATCAGGAAGGGAAGCGCCACATGCATGTGCATGCCCATGAGGAGACGGTAAAGATCAAAAATCGTCTGGCCCGGGCCATCGGCCATCTGCAGTCCATTAAGCGGATGGTGGAAGATGAACGGGACTGCGCGGAGATTCTGATTCAGCTGGCTGCGGTCAAATCCGCCATTAATAATACGGGAAAAGTGATTTTGAAGGAACACATCAGCAGCTGTATTGTAGACGCGGTGGAGCAGGGGGACCTGGAGGCCGTGGATGCGCTGAATCAGGCGATTGACAGTTTTATCAAATAAAACGGGAGTACAGGAAAACCGAGAAAAAGAAGGGAGATTTTCGATCGATGCAGACAGTGAACAGAGAACAGGTGGGGGATGAATTATTTGAAAAATATCAGGTACTGCGTGGATACCTGAAAGACATGGGAAGCGCGGCAGTGGCCTTTTCCTCCGGGGTGGATTCCACCTTCCTGCTGCGGACCGCCCGGGATGTGCTGGGGGACCGGACAGTGGCAGTGACTGCGGAGTCCTGTTCTTTTCCGGAACGGGAGCTGAAAGAGGCGCAGCAGTACTGCGCTGCGGAGGGCATCCGACACATGATCTGCCATTCGGAGGAACTGGAGATCGAGGGTTTCTGCGAGAATCCGGTAAACCGCTGCTATCTGTGCAAGAAGGAACTGTTTGAAAAAATGAAGGAGATTGCCGTTTCCCAGGGAATGGCGGAAGTGGTGGAAGGATCCAACATGGATGATAACGGGGATTACCGGCCGGGTCTGCAGGCAGTGGAGGAGCTGGGCATTCGCAGCCCGCTGCGGTACGCAAAGCTGAACAAGGAAGAGATACGGATTCTTTCCCGGGAACTGGGGCTGCCGACCTGGAAGAAACAGTCCTTTGCCTGCCTGTCGTCCCGGTTTGTATACGGGGAAAAGATTACCGAGGAAAAACTGAAAATGGTGGACCGTGCGGAACAGCTGCTGCTGGACATGGATTTCCACCAGGTGCGTGTGCGGATCCACGGGACCATTGCCCGGATCGAAGTAAAGCCGGAGGAACTGGAGCGGCTGGTTCAGCCAGCCATCCGGAAGCAGATCGCGGAACAGCTGCATGCATACGGCTTTTCGTATGTAACCATGGATCTGGAAGGCTACCGGACCGGCAGTATGAATGAAACCTTAAGCCTCTCCTGATTTCGTATGTGGACAGGCCCTCTGACGCCGACTGTGTCTGAAAAACACAGTCGGTGTCAGAGGGCCTGCTTTTTTCGGCAATTCAGAAAAGAAAATTACCGGACAGAGAAAGGGGACTGCCAATCCGGCAGCCCCTTCTCTGTCCTCCTGCCAGTGATCAAAATGGTAAAAATTTCAAAGGGTTAGACTCATAGAGGGTAGAAGTATCATTTATTTATTTTCAGATTCATCGATCTGTGCAATGGATCTGGCAAGAGCTTTTTTCATGGCAAGATTGCCCTGGCGGGCGATCATGATGCGCTGTGCCTGGGGAGAACCGGCGCCGTGCATGGATTCGGTGCGGTAGCCTACCGCTGCGGTGCCCAGCGTCAGGTTTTCAATCAGGCGGAGAATGCGCATCCGGTTCTTTGTGGATACATTGCTGACGCCTTTGAAGTATTTGTCAATGACCGGACCCAGCTTCGGATCGTCTAGATCTTTTTCCGAAGGAGCGGTTACCATCAGTCCGCCGGCAATATCTTCGGCCAGACGAGCGATTTCATAAGGGAAACGGGTGACATTCTGTTTGCACACATTGGCCAGCAGCAGATTGATCATGTAGTTGCCGGAAGGTGTGGCAGAGCCCTCTGCGGAACATGCGATGCCGCAGCAGAACAGGGTTTCGTTTAAATGGGTCATTTCGATCAGTTTATCCTTGATGTGGGAAGCGCGCTGTACGCCGTTGTATTCGGCGGCAACTGCAGCCGCGCCGATCAGCACATCACCTACGCCGACTTTGCAGCCGCCATAGGACTGACGGTGATAACCGGCGAACCGTTCTACCAGGACGCCGGCGAATTCGTATTCGCCGTTCAGGAAGATACGGTCATTGGGCACAAATACATCGTCAAAGACCACCAGCGCCTCTACGCCGCCGAACTCCTTGTTGCCCACATCAATGGTGTCGCCTTCTGCTTTTCTGGTGTCGCAGGACTGCCGGCCGATGATCATATAGATGCCTTCCGTATCGGACGGAACAGCAAAGGATACCGCGTAGTCTGTGTCGTCTTCGCCCATGGCGATGGTGGGCATTACCAGGACTTCATGAGAATTCACGATACCGGTCTGATGGGCTTTCGCGCCCCGTACCACGATGCCGTCCGGTCTGCGTTCCACGACGCGCAGGTAAAGATCCGGATCTTCCTGGGCATGGGGCGCTTTGGAACGGTCTCCCTTGGGATCGGTCATGGCGCCGTCCACCGTCAGGTCTTTTTCCTGGCAGAACTTCAGATAGTTCAGGAAGTTCTGATGATAGGATGTGCCGTGGGCCTGATCGCAGTCATAGGATGTGCTGAACACGGCATTGAATGCGTCCATGCCGACACAGCGCTGGAAGCAGGCAGCTGTTTTCTGCCCGAGCAGACGCTGCATTTTTACCTTATTGCGAAGATCTTCCGTGCTTTGATGGATATGGGTGAAACGGTTGACCTTTTCACCGGTATAGGGTGAGGTAACGGTCATTAGGTTTTCATATTCCGGGATCTGCGCCAGATCGTAGGTCATTTTGACGGAATTCAGAGAAGGCCGCAGAATGGGATCTTCTGTGGGATTTTCAATTTTTTTGCCGAACATATAGATCTGCATGTTCATTTTGCGGATACTTTCCACATATTGTTCACCTGTCATCAGTGCCATAATTCTTATGTTCCTTTCTGCTAATCGTTTGTTTATTTGACAATAAAAACTATGCAAACTTCATGCCAGAAGACAAAGGGCGCCGGCAGCGGATTTTTTCCCGGATTTTCCGGAAATTTGGCGGCCGGCGCTGAAAAACTGTTTCCGGTCTGCAACAGAAGGGCGGAACGTATGCTTCCGTTTTGCCACAGAAGGCGGTGCTGCTGCCTCCGTGGGATGGCTGCTTGGGCGCTTTGCCTGCCGAAGCGCCGGGAAGCGGGCGGAAAATCAGGCGAAAAGCCGGAAAAAACCGCCAGATTTTTTGCCGGACAGCAGAATGCGAAAATGGAACAGGAATTGCATATATAACTTAAAGAAGAGCATGCAGAAACAGAAAGGAAAGAACAGTGATTCAGAAAATAGAAGCGGTAATCGATGAAAAAGTACGCCCGGCACTGCTGGCCCACGAGGGAGATGTGCAGGTTCTGTCCTGTCGGGACGGAATCTGCAGAATCCGTCTGACCGGCAAATGTGCCGGCTGCCCGTCTGCGCGCATCACGACAGAAGAACTGATTGCGGAGGAAATCCGGAACGCGCTGCCGGAGGTGAAAGATGTGGTACTGGTGCAGGCAGTCAGCGAGGAACTGCAGGATCTGGCGAGGAGAATACTGAACCATGAGCAGATATAACATCGGGATCCGTTACTGCGGCGGCTGCAATCCCGCCTATGACCGATCCCGGCTGGTGGCGCAGCTTTTACAACGGTTTCCGGAGATTGCCATTCAGTATGATCCGGAGCGTTACTGCGCCCTGTGGATTGTGGTAAACGGATGCCTTACGGGCTGTGCGGACAGCAGCAGTCTGCCGGGAGATGAGATCTGTGTGATCCGCCAGCCTGCCGATTTGAAGCAGGCGGTGCAAAAGATACAGGAACTGATTGACCGGGGAAATTCCGGAAAATCGGGAGACAGCAATGCGCAGCCGGCAGGAGGCACTGATTCGCGGCAGCCGGGAGACAGCAATGCGCAGCCGGCAGGAGGCACTGGTCCGCGGCAGCCGGGAGACAGCAATGCGCAGCCGGCGGGAGGCGGTGATCCGCGGCAGCCGGAGGACAGCGAGGCGCAGCAACGGATGCGGACGAGAATCGCAGTGGGCGCCTGGGTATCTCTGACCCATACCTTTACAGAGGAAGAGGTCTGCCGGTTTGCGGAACTGACACAGGATGCCAGCCGCATGCACCTGGACCGCGGGTTTGCCAGAACCACACTGTATCACAGACCAGTGGTCCACGGCGTATTTGTCAGCAGTCTCCTGTCCGGGGTAATGGGAACAGAACTGCCGGGAGAAGGCACCGTGCTGCTGGAGGAATCCGTGCGTTATCTGGCGCCGGTGTATCCCGGGGAGACGGTCTGCGCGGAAATCCGGGTGACTGGGATTCAGGAATATCCGAATCATTACTGCTGCCTGCTGCAGGGCGTATGCACCAAAGAAGATCATACAAGGGCGGTGGAGGCTGAGTACCGGCAGCTGCTGCTGAAACGGCTGTTTCCGCCGGAAACGGTGCAGGTGGAACAGGCGCCGATGGAACAGAAGGAGGAAAAATCATGACAAATCTTGAAAAATACAATCGCGCGTTTACCACGATTCTCGGCGTTGCGGAAGAGGACCTTCCGGGCCTGAAATACCGGGGAATTCAGAAGTGGGACTCCATTGCCCACATGGATCTGATGAATGAAATGGAAGAACTGTTTCTGGTGCATCTGTCCACTCTGGATGTACTGAATTTTTCATCTTACGAAAAAGGGATGGATATCCTGGAAGCCTATGGCTGCCCGATCCGGGAGAAGGCATGACAGCCGGAGGAAAAAAACGGCCGGAAGCAGAAGGGGAGTGTCCGGCCGGCGGATTTGAGGAAAAGCTGAAAGCTTTAAACCGGTACCACCGGCTCCACTGCCCGCCTTATGAGCGGCTGTGCCGGGGACTGGGGGAAGAAATGCCGGCGCTGCCGGCAGCGGTATTTAAATCAGTGGATCTGTACAGCACAGAACAGGAAAATCTGATCGGACAGCTTTCTTCATCCGGGAGTTCTGGACAGAAAAGATCCAGGATCTGGCTGGATGCGGAAACCGCCAGGGCGCAGCAGATGGCGCTGTATCAGATTGTATCCGGTGTGCTGGGAACGGAGCGGGTTCCCATGCTGATTGTGGATTCCCCGGAGCTGCTGAAGCACAGCGCTTCCTTTTCCGCGCGGGAAGCGGGAATTCTCGGATTTTCACTTATGGCTTCGAAGCGGATTTACGCGCTGCATGCAGATCATACGTTAAACTGGGAAAATATCCGAAACTATGAACGGTTGGTCAAAGGAAAAAAAGGGCTGATCTTCGGCTTTACCTTCCTTTTGTGGAAGTATTTCTGTCAGCCCCTGTTGGAGGCAGACCATAAGCCGGATCTGTCAGACTGTCTTGTGATCCACGGGGGCGGCTGGAAGAAAATGCAGGATCGCGCCGTATCGCCGGAAGCGTTCCGGGATGGAATCCGAAAGGCCTGCGGCTGCGCAGAAATCTATGATTATTATGGCATGGCGGAGCAGACCGGGAGTATTTTTCTGGCGTGTGGACAGGGGCATCTGCATGAAAACCCCTACGGGCGGATCCGGATCGTGGATCCGATGACCGGCAGAGAATGTCCGGCGGGTACGCCGGGTGTCATTGTCAGTCAGTCTCTTCTGCCCGGTTCCTATCCGGGACACAATATTCTGACGGAGGATCTGGGGGTTGTGCTGGGGGAGGATGACTGTCCCTGCGGGAAAGCGGGCAGGTATTTTCGGGTGCTTGGCAGGATGAAACAGGCGGAAATCCGCGGATGCAGTGATACTTTCGCAGAATCAGAAGACGGTAGTCAGAAGGATGGCAGCGCAGGACAGCAGAAGGACGGGATCACTGTGCTGGCAGGAACCTTTCCTCCGCTGCGGAAGATCCGGAGAGTCGGCGACCAAAAGACGGCCGCGTTTTTCGGAACCCTGTCGGACCGGATTCTGTCAGACCCGGCATGCAGGAAGCAGCCGGATGTATATGCCTTCGGGTTCTGGTGCAGACCCGGCCATGTGCAGGGACTGCTGAGGTCTGGGGACGGATCTCGGCAGGGGAAAGGCACCATTTTGCACATCGCGCCGTCCAATATGCCGGTGATGTTCGGCTATTCCTGGGCAGCCGCGCTGCTGGCAGGAAACGGGAACATCGTCCGTATCCCGTCCAAAACACATCCGGAGACAGAACTTTTGTGCCGGAAAGTCAAAGAAGTGTTTGAACTTCCGGAATTCCGGGAATTTCACCAGTCCAACGCCTTGATTCGTTTTGACAGAAATGACCGGATCCTGGAAGGGCTGACGGACCTGTGCCAGGGGCGGATGCTTTGGGGCAGCACAGCAGTGACCGAACATCTGAGCCGGATCCGCGGCACAGGTTCGGGGTATCCGGCAGATCTGCTTTTTCCCGGAAAATATTCCATCAGTCTGCTGGACGCGGAGCGTATGAACAGACTGTCCCGAGAGGCGCTGGAACAGTATGCCATCCGCTTTTGCGGGGATACATACCCGGCGGATCAGAATGCCTGCTCCAGTCCGAAACTTCTGCTGTGGAAAACCGGAAATCTCAGCGCCGGAGAAACGGACCGGCTGCGTCGGACCTGGTGGAAGCTGGTGTGCCGCTATGCGTCGGATTACCCGATGGATGCCGGAAAAATGATGGAGAAATACCGGGAACTCTGCCTGGCTTATCTGCGGGAAACGGGGCTGAAGCCGGTGAAACGGAGAAGCAGGCAGGTGTGGACCGTGGAAGTTCGGGAGCTTCCGGAGCGTATCAGCCGTCTGGAGGGGAAGCTGGGGCTGTTTTTTGAAGCCCGGATTCAGCGGACGGAGGAACTGTTTCCTTTCCTGACCGGAGAAATACAGACGGTGACAGTGGCGGAAATCGATGGGGAGACACTCTGGAAGCAGATCCGGGCCGCAGGATGCGCCGGTGTGGACCGTGTGGTGCCAATGGGGGAGGCACTGCAGTTTTCTCTGTACTGGGACCGGAAGGATCTGCTGCGGCTGCTTTCGGAGCCGGGCAGGTGACAGAGCAGGGCTGCGTGCGGAAATGAATGCCGGCGGACAGGGCATAGAGATGGAGGAGTGGCACAGATGTATTTCTGGGAAAGACACAGAGAATATCAGGACAGGCCGATGCTGATCACCGAGCAGGGAGAAACGTTTCGCTACGGGGAAGTCTGGGACTGGCAGGAGCGTTTCCTGAGCGGCCTGCCGGCCCGCAGCCTGATCTTTTTTACAGGGGGCAGACGGGCGGCGGATCTTGCGATTTATCTCGGACTGCTGCGTATGGGCCATGTACCGCTGATGCTGCCGGAAACGCTGGGACAGGAGCAGAAAAGGCAGCTGGTGAAAAGGTATCAGCCCAACGGACTGATTGACGGCAGGCAGAAAAACATCCGGATGCTGCATTCCGAAAAGGTAAGGATGCATCCGGACCTGGCGCTTCTGCTGCTTACTTCCGGCAGTACCGGCAGTCCGAAAGCAGTGCGGCTGTCCTGCCGGAATCTTCAGTCCAACGCGGAATCCATTGCGGAATATCTGGAAATCACAGCGGCGGACCGGGCAGTGACCATGCTGCCCCTGTCCTATACCTATGGGCTGTCTGTGATTCACAGCCATGTGTACAGGGGCGCCTGCCTCCTGGTGACGGAACGCAGCATACTGGAGCAGCAGTTCTGGGAATTCCTGCAAACGGCCGGCGCCACGGCCCTGTCCGGCGTGCCCTATACTTACGAACTGTTCCATCGGTTCCATCTGGAAGATATCCCGGTGCCTTCGCTGCGGACGGTTACGCAGGCCGGCGGACATCTGCCGGAAGAGCTGCAGCGGTATATGGCGGAATGGACACGAAAGAGGGGGATTCGGTTCTATGTGATGTACGGACAGACAGAAGCGACGGCCCGGATGGCGTACCTTCCCTGGGAAAAATGTCTGGAGAAGCCGGGCAGCATCGGAAGAGCCATCCCCGGCGGAACGATGGAACTGGCGGATGAAACGGGGGCTCCGGTTACCGGGGCGGATCAGGAAGGCGAACTGGTCTATCACGGTCCCAATGTGTCGATGGGATATGCGGAAAACAGAGAAGACCTGCAGCTGGGGGACTGCCGGCACCAGACTTTGCATACCGGAGATCTGGCCCGTCGGGACAGGGACGGATATTACTATATTACCGGCCGGCGGGCGCGGTTTGTAAAACTGTTCGGAAAGCGAATCAGCCTGGATCAGGTGGAACAGCTGGTGACCGGCCGGTGGCCGGAGGTCAGCTGCGCCTGTGTGGGAGATGATACCGGAATCCTTCTGTGCATGGAACAGAAGGCCGGAAATCCCGCGCCGGAAGCAGTGCGGAACTTTCTGGAAAAGGAGGGGGGAATTCCGGGCAAGGCAGTGATATTACGGACCCTGGAAGAAATTCCGCGAAGGGAGAACGGGAAAACAGATTATCCACAGCTGAAAGCGCTGCAGGCGGAAGCCGGGATGTGACAGATCCGCACAGATTTTTCAGAACCATGACAAAAAAATGAAAACAGCCCCCGGGCAGATGCCTTGTAATTGTTACAAAAAAGAAACAGGAAAGATACATGTTTTAAACGGTATTTTCACATTCATCACGTACAATACAGGTATCAATCAAAGAGCAGGAGGCTGTGTTATGAAAAGAAGAATCATCACGAATGTACTCACAGGATTAGCAATCATATCTATTCCGGCACAGGTCTTGGCATATAGCGCTCCGGCGATGGCTGCGCCGAAAACCACATGGTTTGAGAAAACCTGCCTGAACAATCAGGTAAAAGCGACGAATACAAAAGTCATCACCAGAGGCAGAATCGAACAGGCATCTTCCGAACAGAAACTGTGGGAAGACAACAGCAAAATTTTAAAAGGAAAAACACGGAGCTACAAACTTACCAAACAGACAAAATATTATTCCTATGGGGAAGATGTTCTCCGGATTTCAAAGAAAGACTGGAAAAAACTGGTAAACGCAAACAATGGTCTCGGTATGATCATCCAGGTAAAAGGCGGAAAAGTGACGAAAGCAGTCATTTCCAGCTGAAGGAGAGGCAGGCGGCTGCTGTATCTGCTGATGGGCAGACATCGGTATGTGTGAGAACGTCTGCATGAAAAATAAAAAAATAAAACAGCAAAAATAAAAGATACCCATGCAGCCCGGTCCGCCGCATGGGTATTTGACGGTAAAGGAGCGGGCGATGACATGCAGCGGCTGCGGCATTTACTGAAAAAAACCAGGAAGCAATGGATTCCGCGGCAGGCGGATCCTGTGCTTCCTGGTTTTTTCGGTCACTGGGTATGGTATTCTTTCCGGCCGGTTTTGTCCGGGATGCCCAGTTCCTGCCGGTATTTGTTGACCGTGCGGCGGGAGATGGAGATGTCGAACTGTTCCAGCTCTTTGCGGATGGCTTCATCACTCAGGGGTTTCTTTTTGTCTTCCCGGTCGATGATTTCCCGGATTTTGGCCAGGATGTGTTCCTGGGTCTGCTCTTCCCCGGAAGTGCGGGAGACAGAAGCGACCGGTGTCAGGAAATAATTCAGCGGAAATACGCCCCAGCTGCACTGCAGATATTTGCTGTGGAGGGTCCGGCTGATGGTGGATTCGTGAAGACCGGTATCTTCCGCCAGATCCGCAAGTCCCATGGGCACTTTGTTGCCGGGTCCCCGCAGGAAGAAAAGCTTCTGACGGGTCACCAGGGCGTGCATGACTTTGGACAGGGTGGAAGTGCGCATGCCGATGCTGTCCGACAGGCTCTGGATCTGCTGGATCTTTTCCTTCAGATATTTTCTGGCGGTTTTGTCCGTGGTCTGTTTGGCCAGATCCACATAGAAAGGATTCATGGAAAACCGGGGATACTGGTATTCGTTGATGAGGATGTCGAATTCCTGGTCTGTCTTGATGACAATGGCATCCGGACTGATGTAGCGCAGGTGTTCCCGGTTGCTGAAGGAGTTGCCGGGCTTCGGATTGAAGGTGCGGATCTCCTCACAGGCGGCCAGCACATCTTCGGTGGTCACTTTCATTTTCTTTGCGATCTGAGGGATGTGGTTTTTGGCGACTTCGTCCAGATGGAACAGGATGACCTGTTCGGTGATGGCGGAGTAATTTTTCTTGCGGTGAAGCTGAAGCACCAGGCATTCTTTCAGGTCCCGGGCACCGACTCCGGCAGGATCCAGGTTCTGGATCTCCTGCAGCAGATGAAGCACCGTATGCTCTGACACATGGAACTGGGCGGCGGGAATCGCCGGATCTTCGGTATAGTATCCCTTGGAATCCAGGGAATAGATCAGATAGTTTAAGATCTGCTGTTCTTCCGGGCTGTAGCTAAAGAACATGAGCTGGGAATTCAGGTATTCGGACAGGGCTTTTCCATCTTCGGAAATGTCGTGAAGATTTTCCTGGGAATATTCGGCAGAACTGTCGGACTGATAGTATACTTTGTTCTGATAATCGGTGGATTCCAGCCACTCCAGCTTGCGCTGCCGGTCGATTTCGGAATCTGTGCGGGACGGCTGATCCGGATCCGCCAGTTCCAGTACCGGATTCTCCATGGAAACCGCTTCGATATGGGCTTCAAGTTCGGCTGCGCTCATCTGCAGGATGTCCATATACTGGAGCATCTGCTGGGATATGGTCTGCTTCTGGGTCAGTTCAAGCTGCATTTTATGATTCATGTGGATGCTCCTTCTGCAGGAAATAAATGATACAGTAGTTATCTTAATATTATTTTACAATTGCAGAGGACGGACTGCAAGGTGAAATCTCTTCCTTTGGCTGACGGACAGCGGCCAGGGTAAGATACAACGCGAGGGAAAGGGGGATCCAGCACAGCCAGATGCTCCGGGCACCGAGGTGCAGGACCAGGTACGCGCCTGCCGTGGCAGAGGCATAGAAGCAGATCAGAGTGGAAAGAAAGAAGAGAAATTTTTCTTTCATCCGTGGATCCCCGGTCTGGCGGTAATCCTGGAAGGAGAAGACCGTCTGCTTCAGATTGTTGGAAGAAAAGATGGTGGAACAGCTGAAGCCCCTGGCGCCGGCGAAGCTGCCCCACTGAAAAGCAGTCAGCGCAAACACCGGAAACAACGCGGGAATCGGCGGAGCAGATGGGGGAATCAGCCCCGTAATCAGGATTCCCGCGTATTCCGCCAGAATACAAATCAGACGGCTGCGTCCGGGCAGCCGGCGTTCCAGCATGTGGGCCAGTCCGAGAAACAAGGCAAACAGTCCCAGAGCTGTAGCGCGCCAGAGTACTTCATACCAGGAATGGCCGATTACGATTCGGCTGAAGAGCTCCAGCAGGTTGCCGGTGGCGGCCTGACCGAAATTGTGATCCCGCAGCATGATGGCATAGACGCCGGTAAAACCGCCGACACAGCTCATGGTCATGTGCAGGATGGTGTCATTATTTCGCTGAATCAGATCCATGGATCTACTCCTTTCTGCATCCGTACAGAGATACCTTCCAAAACAGTAACTATACGCTTTCCGGCTGAAAAAAACAATTTTGTATACTGTTTCGGACAATTTCAGACACATTTCGGGAAAAATCAGAGAAATACCGAAAAAACAGCGGGCTGCCCATTGCGAAATGCTGCCGGTGCGCTTATAATAAATGTAACGTGTTGGAAATCTGACAGACCGGCGGAATTATCTGCCTGGGGTGGATTTTGCGGCACTGCAATCACATAACAGGGAGCTTGCAGAAGCAGGCTGAGAGGAGACTGATACTGTCTCGACCGATACCTGATGTGGATAATGCCAACGTAGGGAAATAATCTGCATTCTGCCAAAACTGGGGCAGGATGCGGAAAAGAGTTCAGAACGATTGAGCGGCATCCGAGAGGGTGCCGCTTTTTTCTATGGCAGAAAACTTTGCGGAAAGTTTTCTGCCATGGACAGGTCCGGACATTCGGCGGCAGGATCCGCCATCAGGAAAGCGGCAGATTGGGGGCACCACCTTCTGTCGCGATACAAAATAATGAAGACTCAGACAGGAGGCAAATGTATGAGGACAGCATTAACAATCGCTGGCAGCGACTGCAGCGGAGGCGCCGGAATTCAGGCAGATATCAAGACGATGATGGCCAATGGCGTGTATGCCATGAGCGCGGTCACAGCTCTGACAGCGCAGAATACCACCGGCGTATCTGTGATCAGATGCACGGATCCGGAGTGTCTGGAGGCACAGCTGGATCAGGTGTTTACGGACATCTTTCCGGACGCGGTTAAGATCGGCATGGTGGCGGATACGGAACTAATCCGCTCCATCGCGAAGAAGTTAAAAGAGTATCAGCCGCGTTATATCGTGCTGGATCCGGTTATGGTATCTACCAGCGGAGCAGAGCTGCTGAAAGAAGACGCGGCAGATGCGCTGACCCGGGAGCTTTTTCCGCTGGCGACAGTTCTTACGCCGAATCTTCCGGAAACAGAGGCTTTGACCGGACAGAAGATCACGAAAGAGGGAGAGATGTGTTCGGCAGCAGCCAGTCTTGTCCGCAGATATGGATGCGCGGTACTGTGCAAGGGCGGACACAGCAGCCGGGGGGCCAGTGACCTGCTGGTCCGGAACCCCGCAGATCCGGAATTTACCTGGTTTGCAGGCAGGCGGATTGAGAATCCGAACACCCATGGAACCGGTTGTACATTGTCCAGCGCGATTGCGGCGAATCTGGCCAAGGGATTTTCCCTGACAGCATCCGTGCAGCGGGCAAAAGAGTATGTATCAGAGGCACTGGCGGCCATGCTGGATCTTGGAAATGGAAGCGGCCCGCTGAACCATGGCTTTGCGGTGCATGGTTATTACGCGGAGGATCCGGATCAGACCGCAGCCGGCAGACAGGGAGCGGAAGAGACCGAAGGCTGTCACGAAACAGCTGCACAGAATTTCTGAAAGAGAGGGAGTTTATCATGAAAACATATACCACACAGATGGACGCGGCACGGAAAGGCATTATCACCCCGCAGATGGAGACAGTGGCACGGAAGGAATATATGGAGCCGGAGAAGCTTAGGGAACTGGTGGCAGAAGGCAAAGTGGCGATTCCCGCCAATATCCACCACACATCACTGGATCCGGAGGGTGTGGGCAGCATGCTGCGTACAAAAATCAATGTCAACCTGGGAATTTCCAGAGACTGCAAGGATTATGACGTGGAGATGAAAAAAGTGATGCATGCGGTGGATCTGGGAGCGGAAGCCATTATGGACCTGTCCAGCCATGGAAATACACAGCCGTTCCGTCAAAAGCTTACGGGAGAATGTCCGGCGATGATCGGTACGGTGCCGGTCTATGACAGCGTGATTCATTACCAGAGAGATCTGGCGGAGCTGACGGCGGAAGACTTTGTGGATGTGGTTCGTCTGCATGCGGAAGACGGCGTGGATTTTGTCACGCTTCACTGCGGAATCACCAGAAAAACCATCGATCAGATCCGAACCCACAAGCGGAAGATGAACCTGGTCAGCCGCGGCGGCAGTTTGGTTTTTGCCTGGATGTGCATGACCGGAGAGGAAAATCCGTTTTATGAACACTATGATGAGATCCTGGAGATCTGTGAACAGCACGATGTGACCATTTCTCTGGGCGATGCCTGCCGGCCGGGATGTCTGGCAGACGCTACGGATGTATGCCAGATTGAGGAACTGGTGCGCCTGGGCGAATTGACCAAACGGGCCTGGGCCCACAATGTGCAGGTCATGGTGGAAGGACCGGGACATGTGCCGCTGGATCAGATCGCCGCAAATATGAAGGTACAGCAGACCATCTGTATGGGCGCGCCGTTTTATGTACTGGGCCCCCTGGTGACGGATATCGCGCCGGGATATGACCATATCACGGCGGCAATCGGCGGCGCTCTGGCGGCAGCCAGCGGAGCGGCGTTTCTGTGTTATGTGACACCGGCGGAGCATCTGGCGCTGCCGAATGTAGAAGATGTAAAACAGGGGATCATCGCCTCGAAGATCGCGGCCCATGCGGCGGATATCGCCAAAGGGGTTCCTCACGCCAGGGACATCGATGACCGGATGGCGGACGCCCGGCGGGAACTGGACTGGGAGGCGCAGTTTGCCTGCGCGCTGGATCCGGAAACGGCCCGGAAGATCCGGGAAGACCGCCTGCCGGAAGATGACCATGCGGAAGCCTGCAGTATGTGCGGCAAATTCTGCGCGGTAAGAAGCATGAATAAGGCGCTTTCGGGAGAATATATCGACATTTTGTAAAAAATCCGGTTATACTGTTCTGGAAGCAGCCAGATGAACCTGTGACATGCGCGGAGCATGGCAAAGATACATTTGAAGAGGTGTTCGGGGGGGGAAAACGATGGCCCCGCGCATGCGTGCAGCAGCATTGGAAGAAAGAAGGAGCAGCGTGATGGAGATCGAACGGAAATGGATGGTAGCCGGCTGGCCGGAAGAAAAAGATACGGGGAGACCGGAACATACCTATCAGATGCGGCAGGGCTATATCTCGGTGCGTCCCACCGTGCGGATCCGCCGGGAGGCGGAAGAAGCCGGGGAAACCCATGATATTCTGTGCTTTAAGGGAAAGGGAAGGCTTGCCCGGGAAGAAATCGAGACGGAAATCGATGCGGATTTGTTTGAACGGCTGGCCGCCTTCATCGGCGCGCCCCTGATTACCAAAGAGCGCCGGGATTACCGCCTGCCGGACGGCCATATGCTGGAGGTCAGCTGTGTGGACGCCGGCAGTCCTTCGGAATTTTATTATGCCGAAGTAGAATACGAATCGGAAGAAGAAGCGCGGCGCTGGGAGCCGCAGACTGCCGGGCTGGAAGCCTATCTGATCGATGAGGTGACTGATCAGCCGGGACAGAGCATGGGGGCTTACTGGGAGCAGACCAGACAGACGGAATAGGGTCCGGCGGAAACAGACAGGAAAGGTTCCCAAAATGGCATGCCTCGGATGAGGCAGAATAGCGCCTGGCGGCAGCAGCCAGCGCCAGAGATACAGTGTCTGCAGGGAAAGACCCGGAAAACCTGCGGATCAGACGTCTCCGGCAGGAGAATCCTGCCGGGACGGCTGAAGCCGTCCGGCGGTGACTGCGGCAGTCAGGGGAATAATCAGCAGGCAGCCGATATTTGCCGCGAAAATCAGCAGGACTTCCTGGAGAAGCGAGCGGGAATTCAGCAGCTGGGGCAGGGTATATCCCTGTCGCAGAAAGATCATCCAGATAAAGAACGATTCACCGAATTCCGCGAAAAGCAGCGTATTGATGGTGGTGCCGAGAATGTCCCGTCCGACTCTGCTGCCGGAGCGGTATAATTCCCGGAAACCCAGAGAAGGATTGTTCGCGTGGACTTCATACAGGGCGGAGGAGACGGCCAGCGCCGTATCGGTCAGAGCACCCAGTACGCCCAGCAGAATCGAACAGATCAGCAGGGCATTGGCGCTGATGCCGATTTCGCTGTTTAAAAAGGAGATCTCCTCATCGTAGATATAGAGTTCCCCGAAACCGCCGAGACTGCCGGCATAAATGACCCAGGCGCTGAAACCGGTGACAGCGCATAAGACGATCAGAACCGAAAGGAAGGAAGCGGCGGTCTTCGGATTGGCGCCGTTTTGGGCGAACAGGGTCAGCAGAAGGAACAGAAGGACGCAGACAGCAGTCACCAGATAGGGATTTTTCCCATGGGCGATCAGGTAGAAGCAGAGCAGCATCAGCAGCATATTTCCAAGGATGGTGAACATGGAGGCCACACCCCGTTCGTCCCCGATGGCCACCAGCAGGACGAAGAGAACGACAGTCAGAATCAGAATCATCATTTGCGAAGGGCTCCTTTCTTCAGTAATACAGCAAAAAATCCGGAGATAGGAATCGCGGCGGCGATACCGATGGCACCGGTCAGGAAGCGAATGATCTCAAATTCCGCCCCGTATTTAAAAAGGGTGATCATGGAATAGCCGTTTGCCAGCTTCAGAATGCTGACCGGAAGTTCCCCGCAGATAAAGGTAAAGAACAGGACATTGATCATTGTGCCCATGATGTCATTGCTGATAGCCCGGATGGACTGCACAATATCCCGGAGCCGGAGATCAGAGGCCGTGGCGGTGATCTCGCTGACAGCGGCGTGGATGGTAATGGCCACATCCGTTACCGCGCCGAGAATCGCGAAGACCAGACTGGCCAGATAGTAGGATTCCAGCGGCTCGTTGCCGTTGGCGTAATCAATGAATTCATAGGCGGGAGGGGCTGTGAACCGAAGGATCAGCTCATAGAGCCCGACCACAAGCAGCACCGTTGCCAGAGAGGACAGGATCGCGCCCCAGGACTTGGCGGTACTGCCGTTTAACAGCAGCAGGGCGGCCGTGATGAAGACTGCCGTCAGGACCGCCGTCAGTACGGCGGCGTGGGTGCCGTGGTACAGTCCCCGCATGCCCAGGATAAATACCAGAAGATTCAGTGCCAGAGAGGCAAAAATCAGCAGGCTGCGCCGGCTGGCAATCAGGATCACCAGGGAAATAAATACGGACAGCAGAAGCGCCCAGATGACATCCAGCTTAACCTGCAGGATTTGGGCGGACCGGATGCCGGATGCATTCGTGTTTAACTTCAGAAATAGGTACTCGCCTTTGTGATAGGCGGAGGTGCGGAACAGGGAAGTGGTATAGGTATTGGTGATGGATACCGTCTGTCCCTTATATTCGGTATTCTGAAGTGTCAGAGTCAGCTGCCGGGTATAAGTCTTTTCGCCGGAAGTCCCGGCGGCTCCGGAGACATTGTCTTTGGTGACAGCGGTAACTTTGCCCACTGGCTGCCGGTAAAACCGGCTGTCATGGGCTGTGAAGGTGACAGCAGCAGCCACAAAGATACACAGAAGCACCAGTTTAAGCACCATGGGACGGCGTGTTTTCATAAAATTCATGGTTTCGCCTTTCTGTAACCTGCCGGAAATCCGGCAGGGAAATCGTTCTTATTGTAGTCATGGGAGGCTTTCCGGTCAAGGGAGAAGGCCGGGGGGAGCGCGTTCTAATAAACAGTGAAAATGCGCCGTCTGCGTGCTATAATATATCTGCCGGTGTTTGCCGGTGAGATAAATATACAGGGAAAACCGCTGCATTTTCTGCCGAAAACCGGCAGGAACTGCCGCGGTATTTTTTGAGAGGAGAGAGCGTATGAAACGATGGTTTTACGCAGTAATCGGCGTAATTATTCTGCTGCTGGCAGGAATGGTCTATGCCTGGTCTGTGATGGCAAAGACTATAAGCGCCGCGCGGCCGGAATGGAGCGCAACGGCGCTGTCACTGACTTTTACGCTGGTGATGGCATTGTTCTGCATCGGTTGTCTGCTGGCAGGTATCCTGGCAAAGCGGATCAAGGTCAGAATCTATATTTTGCTGGCAGGTGTGCTGTTTCTGGCCGGATTCTTCCTGGCATCTCTGACGGGCGCTTCCATTCTGCCTTTGTATCTGGGGTTTGGAATTCTGTGCGGAATAGCCTCCGGATTTTGCTACAACGCGGTCATGAGCACCATGTCTGCCTGGTTTCCGGATAAGCAGGGACTGATTTCCGGAATTTTGCTGATGGGATTCGGACTCAGCGCGTTTCTTGTGGGCAAGCTGTTTGCGGCGGCAGCTCCGCCAACCGGGGATGACGCCTGGAAAATGACCTTTCGCATGATGGGAATCATTATTTTCGTGATTCTGATGGTATGCAGCATTTTTGTGACTGCTCCGCCTGAAAATTATGCGCCGGCATCTGATGGAAACCAAAAGAAAAAAGAAGGAAGGGCACCGGCGCTGGATATCGGAACCGGGGAAATGATGAAAAAAGTATCCTTCTGGCTCTATTATATCTGGGCGGTCCTTCTGAGCGTGGCAGGACTGGCGCTGGTATCGCAGGCCAGCGGAATCGCCGCGCAGGTAGGCAGTACGGTCAGTGCCGGCACCATTGCCACGGTTGTGGGACTGATTTCCATACTGAACGGAATCGGCAGGGTGATATTCGGGACAATGTATGACAAAGGGGGATATCGTCCCACGATGGCAGTGGTAATGATCGGATTTCTGGTGACCGGCCTGATCCTTCTGACAGCAATTCGAACCGGCAGCTTCGGGCTGATTATCCTGGGATTTGTCTGCGGCGGATTTTCCTATGGAGGGGTTACACCGACCAATTCCGCACTGATCAGTGATTTTTACGGGCGTACGCATTATTCCATGAATTTCTCTGTCATTAATACGAATCTGCTGATTGCGTCGTTTGGATCCACGATTGCGGGCAGACTGTATGACCGCAGCGGCTCTTATGTAAGCACAATCCTGATGATGATTTTTGTGACTGTTGCGGGATTTGCGGTATATCTCGGGATCCGGCGTCCGAAAAAAGCGTAAAAAAGGTCAGAATTGACAGAATCCGTGAGGACTTTTCCCGAATGAATCCTCGTATGTTCACCTGGTGACGGTCTATCTGATGGAATACTCAGAGGACTGGTCAACCTCCAGAGCGTATATCAAAGAGGAGTCGATATCAGTCTTGTTACCAAAGGAAGCCGCTTAATCATTCTGGCATGAGTCCGGATGGCTTTTGCGAACATTGCTTAACACTATCAAGAGAAGATTTAAAATAAAACGAAAGGAGCAATGTAGTAAATTGGAAATGATTCGTTTTAAAAAGACACTTCTCTTTGTGTTAGCCGTATCTTTGATAAGCTTTATATTTTGTGCGTGCGGAAAAGAAGATCAAAGTAAGACAACTTCAGAATCATCGGAAACATCAGAAACAACGGAAGAGAATGTTTATTATTCAGACATTACCAGTGATATTCTCGGTGGATGGGTTGTTTTACCAAAAAGCAGCGATGATTCAAAGGGTGCTAATGTCAAAGATCAAATGTACTGGAAATATTATAATTTTCTGGAAAATGGAAAATTGATAATTTCAAAAGCAACTATCTCAGATAAGAAAAATAGGGATGCACAGGTTCACGTTAACGTATCTGAAAAAGTTACTTATTCCGGAACTTATAAGTTAAATGGAACAAAATTAATCTGTACCATTAACAATAAAAAAATAATTTATTCCTATCGTGCTCAGACGGATTCTATTGTAGGCATGAATGGTTCGAAATGTACACTTTACCGCGATATTGACCGGATGGATCTAACAGAGCCAAAAGACAAGAGTTTTGCACAAAAATTAAGTGGTAGCTGGAAATGCTCCTGGAAGGTGAAATTAGATGAAAATGGTGAAATTTCTGCATTAAACGCAAGTCGGTCAAAGCTTATATTCAACAATGATTTTACCTGTAATTTGCAAAGAGGCACAAAGGAAGAAAAAACTGGGAAATATACTATTCATGGAAAAGTAATATATGCCAAACCGGGCAATTCCATTTATACAGGGATATTAATTAATGGTTCAGATTCTTCACTTCAACAGTTAAATTTGGGAAAAAAGATTAATTCGTCTGATGATTATTTAGAGATAACAGACAAAAACGGAGAAGTTACAATATGGGAAAAGTTGTAAAATAATTTTTTTGTCGAGCCGGGGGTGCGGACGTTTTCTTGGACAAGCTAGAGCCCTTTTTGTCCGCCCCTTCTATTTTTTGAACAGGGAATTTTTCTTGTTAAGATTATTTTCCCATTACCGTTCTTATATGTTAAAGTTTTACTTCTGGTATCAACTTTTAGCAAAACATGGAAATTTACCACGGATTGTCCTGTAGTAACAAACACGGTAGGATAAGGAGCAATCGGATGAAAAAGAATAAGCTTATTTCCAGCATTATACTGATATGCGCAAATGTTATCGCAATACTGAGGGATTCCTGGTGTGTTGTTTTAGTGCAGCACTTCGTGAAGTCCTATTCTGCCGCAGGATATATGGCAGTTCGCTGTATTCCCCTGATTGCAATTGGAATTTTACTGGCCGTGTATGCATTCATCAAGGCGGAGGACAAATATTTTATCGAACCGATTCTGTTAGTGCTGAACATAATTCTCCTGCTTCTGAGCTTTAAGTTTATGATATTCAGAGATTATACAGGAATTGCGGTCTTTGCCGGCTTCTGTATCGGAGCAGCGGTCTTCCGATTGAAACGAAAATAAACGGGGATTTATCAAAACCTGATAAGTTCATAGCTTTCCTGACACATCAGCCATCTGAGGTTCACAGACAGGATCCTTCTTCGGTAGTTATTTATCTGGGAGGGGTATCCTGTCGCCGCCCGGATGGCTGTTTTTGTACACATTTCTTCCGGTGCAGTATCGTGTATAATATGGTTGATAACACGGAGGCGTGAAGAGCAAAAAGGAGGCAGCCGCCCATGGCTGAAGGAAAAGAAACACATGTAGTGCACACGTTTGCACCGGTTTATGACGCAGACAGCCGGATTCTGATCCTGGGAACATTTCCTTCCGTAAAATCCAGAGAAAATCATTTTTATTACGGGCATCCGCGGAACCGGTTCTGGAAAGTAGCAGCGGCTCTGACCGGCAGTCCGGTGCCGGATACGATTCCGGAGAAGAAAGCGCTGCTTCTGAGCCATGGGATCGCGGTCTGGGATGTGATCGCCAGCTGTGATATCGTCGGATCCAGTGACAGCAGCATCCGGAATGTGACGGCGAATGACCTGTCACAGATCCTGGAGACAGCAGACATTCAGATGATCTGCGGAAATGGGGCGAAAGCCTGTGAACTGTATCAGAAATATACGATGCCGAAAACCGGCAGAGCTATCCGGCGGCTGCCGTCCACCAGCCCGGCGAATGCGGCCTGGAGTCTGGAGCGGCTGGTGGGCGCCTGGGGGGAAGTGATCGGTGCGCAGGTAAAAAAGATCCGGTAAGACAAGACCCTGGCGACTGAAAGCCAAAAACATGGAACCTGCGATTTTACCAAAGGACTGGAAGAGAATGGTGATCAGCAGGATAAAAGCGACACAGACCATGGTGATGAGCTGCCGGCGAAGCATGACGGTGCCAATGGATACGATGGAAGATCCTGCATGAAAATACGGATCAGTGCCGGGGCAAATCCGAAGACAAAGGCGGTCAGGAGCACAGACGCAGGCTGGTATTGGCGGTCTGCTCCACGAAAAAGGTGTCTGCCGGATCGGCGGGGGATGGTTCTGTATGCAGCAGAATGAGGAGGATGGCTTACAAAAGCGCAGCTACCTCATCCCGCAGCCGGCACAGGGCCTGCACGGTGTCCTCGATGGCGGCAGGGGTCTGCACATCCCGGGCTTTCAGCCGGCACAGGGTGTGGGTCAGAAAGATGTCGGCAATTTCCCGGTCGATGCAGGGCAGAAAGCCGCCGTCTAAGAGGAGCTGATCGTTGGCGGTCTTGATGCGGATCATCTGCGCTTTCAGGTCGTTAATCTGCATCTGGAGCTGTTCGACCTGCCCCTGGGCGTCGTTGGTGTCAAAGTATTTGAAGGTGTCCTCCGAGTAATCGATGTCATCGGTGGTATTGGGGTCTCTGGTGCTGTAGAGCTCGTGGATGGACGCGGCATTGGCTTTTGCCAGACGTCCCAGCGCGATGGCCCGTTCGATTTCTGCAAGCTGACGGGTAAGATAAGCGGTTCTGTCCATGCGGCGGTCTCCTTTCCGTGTGTTTTCATAAAACCGGTCCACTTATAATACAGCCGGTATTCTTTTATCATCATAGCATAGAAAAGCGGACAAAAAAACACTTGCAATTTTTTCCTCGGCGGTGTAAAGTAAAAACATAAAGATTGTGCACAATATAATTGCACGCAATAATAAAGCAAATGAGTGGCAGAGAAGCAGAACCGGAACCATGGGGCGCTTCGCTGGCACCCTGTATTTTTGAAATGGAGGAATGGACAGATGGAAATCAAAGCGGTCAGGTTATTTGAAAACGGGTATATGATTCAGTCGATGGCAATGGGCGGCGAAGAAGGCATGGAAGCCTATGATCCCACGGTCAGATACCGTTCCAGCCTGCAGAATTATGTGATTGACACCGGCCGGGAAGTGATCCTGGTGGATACGGGTGTGCCGAAGGAAATGCCGGAGCAGGTACCGGATGAAAAAACCGTGATCTATATGGGAACACGGGTGGATGACTATGTGTCCGGACTGGCAAAGCTCGGCTATCAGCCGGAACAGGTGGACAAGATCCTGGTGACGCACAAGCATGCGGATCACACCGGTGAGCTCAGAAGTTTTCCGCATGCGGAAATCATCTGTTCCGCGGAAGAGGCAGAGGCGGATGAGCTGAAGAACCTTCCGAATGTGCATCCGGCGGAATTTACGGACGGCCCTTACTATAATTTCCCGGCATCCAAAAAAATCGCGGAGGGCGTGTACTACATTCCGGCCAAGGGACATACCACCGGCAACTGTCTGGTCATTGTGGAAAAAGATGACAAATTCTATATGATCCACGGCGATGTCACCTATACGGATGAGGCTCTGTATGACAACAAGCTGTCGATCGTCTTTGAAGATGTGTCAGCAGCCAGAGAGACGCTGGACCGCGTGCGGGCCTTTGTGGCGGAGCATCCTACCGTATATATTTCCACGCATACGCCGCTGGGTTATGAGAATCTGGAGGCAGACCGGGTGATCGACCTGGATAATCCGCCGGAGACCATTGCGCCGGCAGAGATTCAGGCGGGCAAAGCCACCGGCAAATACGTCTGCTCCGTTTGCGGTTATGTTTATGACCCGGCCGTGGGAGATCCGGAACACGGAATCCCTGCAGGAACCAGATTTGAAGATCTGCCGGCAGACTGGAAATGTCCGCGCTGCAGACAGGAAAAGGGCAAGTTCCAGCGCGCGTAAATCAAGCAGGCGCATGTGGGAAGGAGCCGCGGTAAGCGGATCTTCCGTGAATGCCTGCTCCGCCCGGTGTTTCGGGTCCGGAGTGTCCCCGGCAGGCGTTTCTGCCGCGAAACAGCTGCCGGCATCGGGCAGGGAGCGGTTAGTGCAGGATTTTTTCATATTCAAAAGAAAGCAGCAGAAGCAGCCTGGTCTGGTAATCATCCAGATCCAGGCTGTATTTCTGTTCCATCCAGTGAATCCTGCGGATCAGTGTGCTGCGGTGCAGGTGCAGGAGCTCGGCGGTGCCGGACTGGCTGCAGAGGTGTGTCAGATAGGTATACAGCAGCCGGGCATAGTCGCTGCCGTGAGCCCGGTCGTAGTCCCGCAGCGCCAGTACAGCCGGGTGACGGATTTCCAGCCGGGTATTGTTTCGCACCGTCAGGAGAAGGAAGGGCAGGATATAATCTTCGCAGGGATAGAGCATCCCGGGTTCCGAGGGGCTGTATTCCATGGCTGTCCGGGCCTGGATCAGGAAGCCGGACAGTTCGGAAAGGCTGGAGAAGCTGTTGCTGATGCCGCCGTAGTACCCGCTGTTTTTCAGCAGGGGCTGGGCGATGGAACGCACGGTATCCAGGGATGCGGCGGATTCATTGACCAGGACTGCGATGCAGTTCTCATATTCCGCAGCGAAAAAAAGGTTTGCCCGGCGGTTGAGGATTTTTGCCACATGCTGGTTCATGTTCAGATGATCCGAAATGCAGTCCAGCAAAAGCAGACGCATGGAGGCGCCGGTCTGCCAGCCCAGGGTGTTTAAGGCACCCTGAAAGCGTTCCGGGTCGGCAGTGCGTCCGTTTAACATATCCCGGAAAGCGGTCTGCATCATCAGGATTTCGTTCTGTCTGGCGTAGAGAAAGAACCAGTTGATGACATACTGGCAGGCCACATCGAACCAGTCTTTTTCCGCATTGTCCAGGGTTTTTCCCTGCAGAATCAGAGTGACGAATCCCATAAACTCATTCTCAATATAGATGTTGCGGTTGTAACTCTGGAAGGGAAAAGGGTTGGCAGGGACCAGATACGGGGTTTTAGAGGGAATCAGATGCCGGTAGAGGCGGTTGTATTCCTCGATGATATCCACGCCGAAGGTGCCGGTGGCAAGCATTTTGTCCCAGGGCTCATCCACCGAACCGATGCCGTAATTGCCGGAGTGGGCCAGCACGACCTGGCTGGCGTCCAGCACCATGATGGGCATGGGAAGCACATCGGAAAATTCGGTCAGAACATCTTTCAGCATACAGTTGCCGGAGACCATGGCGGAGAGCCGGGTGGACCAGGCCTGTTTTTCCTCCAGAAAAGTAAGGATCCGGTTAAAGATCAGATTCATATCCGTTTCTTCCAGAATCATATAGTTTTTCCCGTGGAGACAGACGACCTTTTCACTGTCATCATGAAAAATATGGCTGCTTTTTTCAATATACAGGAACCGGTTGCGGCGTTCCTCCTGTTCGGAATACATACGGATGTTTTCGATGTTGCGGGCTTCGATGCCGCGAATATAGACCACGGGCTCATAATCGGCGAGAGCCTGGCGGATCATCCAGAGGCTGAATTTCACGGGTCACTCCTTTCTGCCTGTACACAGGAATCCCAGCAGAAACAAGACTGCCGGTCTGCGCAGGGCAATTCTCTGCTCCTGTCATAAAGGAACAAACTGTAGTGTATTTTTGATATTATAATATAATTTTGCTGCAAATTGTATCTTTTCTTCTGAAATCTGAGTTGTTACACTGGAAAAAGAATTGGATGACACAGTAACGAATAGAGAGTTTCAGGAGGAAAGAACTATGGCATTTCAGGTAATGGGCGTAACAGCCGGAAGAAAAGACAGCAATTCAGAGATTCTGCTGAAAGAGGCACTGTTAGCCTGTCAGGAAATGGGCGCGGAAGTGCGCATGATCAATCTGAAGGATTATAACATTATTGACTGCAACGGATGTACCTCCTGCACCATCGGCATGTCCATGGGCAAGTACACCGGCTGCTCCCTGGATGACGCGGATGACAAGAAGAAAATCATGGATGTGATGCTGAATCAGGACGCGGTGATCTTCTCGGCGCCGACCTATGATCTGATGCCGTCTTCCCTGTTCCTGAAATTTATGCACAGAAACCTGGCGTATGAATCCGCCTTTTTAACCAAGATCGGCGCCATTGAACCCAGAGACCGTGTCGGCGCGCTGATTGCAGTGGGCGGATCCACCAGATCCTGGCAGTCCATGGCCCTGGAGTGCATGCAGGCCACCACATTTACCAACAGCTTCAAGATCGTGGATATGTACATGGCGACACAGGTGCCGGCGCCGGCGCAGGTGCTTCTGTATGAAGAAAAAGTAGCCCGGGCCCGGGAAATCGGCCAGAATGTCATGAAAGCGCTGGAGACAAAACCCGAGGAACGCAAATGGCTGGGGGATCCGGATTACGGCTGGTGCCCCAACTGCCACAGCAATTCCCTCTGCCTGGGCGAACCGCAGTGGAAGGGACTGCAGTTCCCGGTGGAATGCACCGTCTGCGGCGCCGGCGGAGATCTGGAGCGTACGCCGGACGGCCGCTGGAAATTTGTCATTGCGCCCAATGGCCTGGAGCGGGACCGCACCACAGAAGAAGGCCGCGGAATCCACTGTGATGAGATCGCGGAAACCCAGGGCGGATTTTTCATGGATCCGGAAAAACGGAAAACAGTGGCAGAGCGTGTGGTAAAATATAAAGAGCTGAAATTCCCGGAACTGGACTGAAAGTAGGCATGACAGAGACGGCAGGAACAGCGGAGACAGCAGGAACTGCAGGAGATACAGAAGGGACGCGGATGAGCCCCTGGAAGCAGAAGAAAGAGGAAGCAAAAGGAGGATGTCAATGAAATTCGAACATTTATTAAGCCCGATGCAGGTGGGAAACCGAACCTATCGAAATCGCGTGGTCAGCGCGCCCATGGCCTTTGGCCTGATTGTACAGAACCCGGAAGCGCGGGAGTTCACCTACCGTAAGCTGGAGAGCAGCGCGGCCGGCGGCAATGCCTGTGTCATTGTCGGCGAGACAGACGTCAACTTTGTGGACGCGGTGCGTATCCCGGGTTTCCGTCCCTTTGACTTCGCGAAACCGGAAGAGGATATGGAGACCTTCCACGCGGTATCTGAGTATGCCACAAGGATTCAGCGCCACGGCGCCATTGCCCTGGCGGAGATCGTACACTGCGGCAAGGAGAAAGTGCCGTTTACACCGGAACAGGAAGCCATCGGACCGGTTGCCTGCAAAAATTCCGCAGGTGTGGACGTACGCCCTATGAACAAAGACGATATGGACCGGATCGCCCATGATTTCGCGGTAGCTGCGGTATACATGCAGAAGTGCGGATTTGACGGTGTGCTGATTCACGGCGGCCATGGATTCCTTTTTACCCAGTTCCTTTCCCCGCTGATCAATACCAGAACCGATGAATACGGCGGATCACTGGAAAACAGGGCAAAATTCCCGATCCAGATCATCAAGGCGATCCGTGAAGCCGTTGGCCCGGATTTCCTGATTGAGCTGCGGATCGACGGAACAGACCACCAGCCTCACGGCATTACCCCGGAGGAAACCGGACAGTTTGTGCAGTGGGTGGAGGATTATATTACTTCTGTGCATGTTACCTGCGGTATTTACGAGGAATCCGTAAAATCCGGTACGGAAAGCTCCATGTTCCATCCCCATGGTCTGAATATCGAACCGGCTTCCATTGTAAAGAAATATACCAAACTGCCGGTGGGGGCAGTCGGCGGGATCAACTCACCGGAAATGTGCGAACAGGCAATCGCGGAAGGAAAGATTGATTTTGCGATCCTGGGACGCCAGATGCTGGCAGATCCGGAATTCACCAACAAATGTATTGCCGGGGAAGAGGACAGGATCCGCAGATGCCTGCGCTGCTACAAGTGCTTCCCGGGATCTCCGGAGGAAGGCTACGATGATCTTCCGTTTACCAGTGAAGAGCTGGCGCTGTATGTGGGACACTGCACCATCAATCCGCTGGCCCATCTGCCTTTTGACCCGAACACCCTGCCGGATGCGTCGAAATCCGCGAAAGTGCTGGTGATCGGCGGCGGCCCTGCAGGTATGCAGGCAGCCATCACAGCCGCAGACAGAGGCCATCAGGTGACGCTGGTGGACAAGGCGGAGAAGCTGGGCGGACTGCTGTACTTTACCGATGTGGATATCGATAAGCCGGATCTGCGCAACTTCAAGAAAGTGCTGATCGGTGAAGTGGAGCGCCGTCCCATCGATGTCAGACTGAATACAGAGGCAACACCGGAATTTGTCCGGGAATTCGCCGCAGACGCAGTCGTAATCGCTACCGGTTCCGTACCTTCCTGCCCGCCGATCAAAGGCATTGAATGCGCGCATCAGGCCATGGAAGTATATGACGGCACCTGCAAGCCGGGGAAAAAGATCGTGATGATCGGCGGCGGCCTGGTAGGCTGCGAGACAGGCCTGTATCTGCAGAAAACCGGCCACGAAGTAACTGTTGTGGAGATGCTGGACCGGATCGCCAACGAATCCTTTGGTATGTACCGGGAAGCCCTGGTATGGGAAATGGAGAAGTGCGGCGTGGCTTCTATGGCAAAAACCAAATGCCTGGAGATCGAGGCAGACGGCGTGACCGTGGAGAACGCGGAGGGCGTACAGAAGCTTCCGGCGGATACGGTACTCTACGCGCTGGGTATGAAGACCGTAAACTATGACGCGCTGAAAGAAGCAGCCGGCGACGCGGAAGTATATGTCATCGGTGACGCGATCCATCCGGGTAAGGTGGATCAGGCCACACGGAGCGCATATCTTGCCGCTGTGGAAATCGCAAAATAATCATCCGAGCATATCTTCTGCCGGCAGGCGGTTTTCGAGACCTGCCGGCGGGATACGGACGCAGTCTGACCCGGGAGGGGAAGGCTGCGTCCGTTTTTTTACGGCTGGCGCATCGGGGAAAAGGTATCTCATGCCGTTTTTGCTGGGGGGTTAGTGATACAAAAAGGGGGAAACAGGAAAGAAAACAGACAAAACAGAAAAAACGGGATGAAAGACTATAAAATTACATGTTTCTGCCTGAAATATGATAAAATAAAAAAATAAACAACTATGAAATCGGAGCACCTGCCTATGACCAATATTTTTACCAACGCCCGCCGGAAAATACTGATCTATGTGCTTTTATTTTTTGGCATTCTTTTCTATTCAAACATCTGGAGGATACTTTCGGAAAACATGGGTTTCCAGGGATCCCTGACGGCTTCCGGGTATATTGCGTTGCTGCTGTCATGGACCATCGGACTGCGCCGCCGGATTCTGGCACCGCCGATTCGCAGGAAGCTGATCGGATGCGCGGGGCTGATGATCGCCTGGATGTTTTTCCGGAACTGCAAATACGATTACTTTTCCCATCTTGAGACCCTGGACCGCCAGATGTGGTACGCTTATTATATCCCGCTCATTTTGATTCCCCTGCTCTGCCTGCTGCTGGCACTGAGTATCGGGGAGGAGGATTCCTTTGTACCGCACCGGGCGAATCTGCTCTGGATACCGGCCTGCGCGCTTCTGGCCGGGATCCTGACCAATGATCTGCACCAGCAGGCCTTTCGTTTCCGGCCGGGTATGGCGCAGTGGAATACAGAGTACCGGTATGGGTGGCTGTACTTCTGCGCAGTGATCTGGATCGGATTTGTTTTAAGCGCAAGTGTGGTCATCCTGCTGCACAGGAGCCGGATCCGGCACAGCCGGCGGCAGCACCTGGTTCCTTTTTTATGGATTCTGGCGCTGGCGGTGTATTCCGTTTGCTATATCCGGGGACCGTTGTTTTTTTCCTGGCGCCTGATTCAGATGCCGGAGGCCTGCTGCAGTTTGTTTGTCGCGCTGATCGAAAGCTGTATTCTGATCGGCCTGATTCCGTCCAATCTGTCTTATGACAAATTTTTCGACGCCTCTTCGGTG